>DASZHK010000137.1:0-78683 GCA_035937905.1 Acidimicrobiales bacterium | reverse complement strand
TTCTCCTAACCCTGACGCTGCTTGTGGCGCGGGTTCGCTTCACAGATCACGCGAACGACCCCGGCCCGACGAATGACCTTGCACTTCTCACAGATGGGTTTCACGCTCGCGCGAACTTTCATGTATTTTCTTTCTCGATCTCGAAGAACGTGAGTTATCGGTAGCGGTAGGTGATGCGTCCGCGAGTCATGTCGTAGGGCGTAATCTCTACCTGAACCTTGTCGCCCGGAAGAATACGGATGCGGTGCATGCGCATTTTTCCCGAACTGTGAGCGAGGACGGTGTAACCGTTCTCGAGCTCAACACGAAACATGGCGTTGGGTAGAGGCTCAACGACGGTTCCCTCAACGGTGAACGCGTCTTCCTTTGGCTTACTCAGGTTCTTTCTCCTTATTACGTCACTACTGGGCGCGCGAGAGCAGGACTCCCACGCGGGTAGACCTCGGAGTCGTGCCCAGAGGTCGGCTTTCTATTCTACCGGAAATTCTTAAAAACGCAAAAACGGCTTTATTTTGCAGTGGACATCCCGCGCTCTGGTCGCTGCGAAACGACACGGGGTGGATTTGCCATGACATTCTACCGGCAAGTCGATATTTTCATGTCGACGATCCGGCCTCCGGGCGATGGTGCTGCTGGGGAACGTCGCGTCCCTCTTTAGGGTGTCGCGGCCGCCCTGGACTGGATTTTTGCGCGGTGACTCTGGTCGCCGCGGGGGGCCTCACGAGATCAGCCATCAAATCGCCGAACTTCTCGAGGCGATCCAAGACATCGGTCACGTCAAAGCGAAGATCCCCTGGGTCGCCACTGCGCCGACAGGCCTCAATTTCGTCCCACGTCACCGGTGTCGAGACGGTCGGTGTCGCGAGGGCGCGTAGTGAGTACGCGGCCACCGTGGTCTTGGAGGGACTGTTCTGGCTCCAGTCAACGAGCACTTTGCCAGGTCGCAGGGCCTTTCGCATAATCGACACGACGGCGTCGGGATGACCACTCTCGAGCGAGCGCGCGAGTTCGTGCGCTCGCTCGTTCGTCGCGTCCCACTGGGCTCGCTTTAGCGGCACGTAGAGTTGCAGCCCTTTTGAACCGCTGGTCTTCGCCAGGACGTTGTCGTCTCCGAGAGCGTCGCCTATCCAGCGCGCGACCTGACAGCACTCGACGATCGAGGTGCCGGGTCCGGGGTCCAGGTCGAACACCATGTGGTCAGGCGCCCCCGGTGGTTCCTTCCCTTTGCGCGTGTGCCAGAGCGGCACGTGAAATTCGAGCGTCGCGAGGTTCGCCGCCCAGACGAGGGTCGCGCGATCTTGAACGACCACGAACTCAACCGAGACGGCCGGATCACTCGTGGACGGCACCTCGAGTGTCGTCACCCAGTCGGGCCTTGGGTCGGGAGCGTGTTTTTGAAAGAATGCCTTGCCTTCGACGCCGTTCGGGTAGCGCTTGAAGGTCGCGGGGCGGTCGCGGACGTGCGGCAACATGACGTCCGCGACGCGTGCGTAGTAGTCGAGTACCTGACCTTTCGTAAAGCCAGCCTCGGGGTACAGCACTTTGTCGAGATTGGACACGGTGACCCGCGTGCCGTCGACGTCCGTTTCGACCCGATCAGGACTCACGCGTCACGTCCTTGGCCTTCTTATCGACGCGAAGACCTCGCCACGACGGATGACGGAGACGACCGTCGTTGGTCCATTCGCCAAAACGCACCTCTCCCACCAGTGTGGGTCGAACGAACTGGGCCACCTTGGTCTCACTCGCGTTGAGCGGGACGAAAAAGGGCGACGTCTTTCGCGCAAGTGGCGCGAGCGTTCGAAGAAGTTCCTTTCGAGCGCCTGCGGAGAATCCCGTTCCCACCTTTCCCACGTACGCAAGGCCATTGCTGGTGTTGACACCTAAAAGCAGCGCCCCGAGACTGCCTTCGCGTTCCCCCTGACCTCGCGTCCAGCCCCCGATCACCACTTCTTGTGTTCGAAAGTTCTTCACCTTTATCCAGTCGCCGTTGCGCCGCCCCGGCGCGTAGAGCGAATCCCTTCGCTTCGCCACCACACCTTCGAGGCCCCGGACCTTCGCGATGGCGAGCAACTTCGCGCCGTTGCCGTCGGGACTCGACGGGGGCGTCGCGAACGAGGTCCCTTCGAGATTGATTGACTCAAGAAGTTTGCGGCGTTCGTCGTAGGTGGCGTCGAGCAACGACCTCCCGTCCAGATAGAGCACGTCGAACGCGAAGAAACTTGCAGGCAAATCCTTCACCAGGCGATCGATCGCTGATTTAGAAGAGAGGTGAAGTCGATGACTGAGCTGCGCGAAGTCCGGACGCCCGTCGCCGTCGAGGACCACGATCTCGCCGTCGAGGACCGCCGAGCGAGATCCGAGGAAGAGCCCAATCTCTCGAAGCTCCGGAAAGGTCGACACCAGGCTCTTGTCGTTACGGGTGAACGCGCGCACGCGCCCGCCCTCGACGTACACCAGGGCGCGCACGCCGTCCCATTTGAACTCGATGGCCCAGCCTCGTGCGAGCGAACTGAGTTCTCCCGGCGTCGCGAGCATGGGTTTCAGATGTTCCGCCATGACCTCAAAGTTCGGGGCCGGGCCGTCCATCCGGTGGATCATCCAGTTCTTCGCGTTGGTTTGAAAGAGAACGAATCGGCCCGAGACACGATGCCCGTCAAGGACGACGATGATCTCGTCGTCACGCCACTTCTCCGTCTCGTACGTCCCGTGATCCCAGACGGTGACGTGACCACCTCCGTACTCCCCCTTTGGGATGTCGCCTTCGAAGTCCCCGTAGTCGAGGGGGTGGTCCTCGGTGTGCACCGCGAGATGGTTGGCGTGCGGGTCCTCCGGCAGACCTTTGGGCAGCGCCCACGACACGAGGACGCCGTCGCGCTCGAGTCGAAAGTCCCAGTGCAGTGCGCGAGCGTGGTGTTCTTGGACGACGAACGTCGGTCGCCCCTTCATCGAGCTGCGGACCTTCGAGCCCATCGGCTCAGGTGTCGTTCGTGGGTTGCGCTTCGCGCGATACGTCGAGAGCTTCTTCGACACCGAAGGGACCTTCGTCGCGGTCCGGGGCTCCTTCGCGCTCATGACGCGCGTCGACCAGTCTTCTTCGCGGACGACAAGGCGTCGATGAGTTCGGACTTCGTCATTCGTGACGAGACCTCGACGCGATCCTTCTTCGCACGGGCGAGAAGCTGCGACTTGGTGAGTTCCGACAGCGACGCTCGAGGCTTCGCTGCCGCACTCGAACGCGCGGGCAAGCGTTTCGTGGTTCCTGCTGCTTTCGACGGTGTGCGACGACGCGAGCCGGTTCGACCAATGGAGGCTCGTAGCGCCGACATCAAATCGACGACGTTGGACTTCGGTCGTTCCTCGTCGTTCACGACAACGGCGTGACCAGCGCGCTTTCTCTCGACGAGTTCGTTGATGCGTTCGCGGTAGGTGTTCTCGTAGCGCGTCGGATCCCACTTGACGCTGAGCGACTGGACCAGCTGCTTCGCGACGGCGAGTTCGCGAGGCTTCGCTCGTTCGTTCGTCGGCAAGTCATCGAGTTCGTCTTCGGGACTTCGAATCTCGTCTTCGAAGTACATCGTCTCGAGGATGAGGACCGAGTCGCTCGGGCGCACGGCAACGAGGTGTTCCTTGTCTCGAAGCACCAACGTGGCGACGCCGATCTTGTTCGTCTCGCGCATGGCTTGGAGAAGGAGCGAGTACGCGCGGTTCGCTCCCTTGGCCTTCGGGGCCAAGTAGTAAGTCTGGCGAAAATACTTTGGATCGATATCCGAAAGATCGACGAAGTCCTGGATCTCGATGAGCTCAGACTTGCCCGGCGCGTTCTCCCTCAACTCCTCGGGCGTGACGACGACGTACTCGCCGTCACCGACGGGAAAGCCGTTCACGATGTCCTCGGCGCGAAGTTCGTCGCCCGTCTCTTCATCGACCTTTCGGTAGCGAACGCGATGCGACGTTCCCTTGTGGATTTGATTGAAATGCACCGTCTGATCGGTGGTCGCCGTGTACAGGCCGACCGGGATGCTGACCAGCCCAAAACTTAGAAAACCCGACCATGTTGCTCGTGCCATAGTGCAGCTCCTCGATGAGAAGTCCCTCAATATCAACGTGCGATGGAGAACAATATCCGAACGCAGTCGAAAGTCAAATCAACCACTTCTCACGACAGAACTTCTACATTTATTCCATGGGGAGTACGTTTCCGACGACCGTCGTCTGCGTCGACTGCAGCGACGACGTCGAGCACTGTCACGGCACGGCCATCATCATGACGAGCGGCGCGATCGAGTGCAGCGACGACCCCGACTGTCACCTCGGTGTAGAAGTGCACTACTTCTTCACGCGCGAGGAGTGAACCGCTTAACGTGCGCCCAACGCCGACGCGCTCTCCTCGCGGGGACATCCGATGAAGGCGCGGCTCAGGCGAGTGTGAAGACTTCGGGCCCGTTCTCGGTCACGGCGATGGTGTGTTCGAAGTGCGCCGACAGCTGGCCGTCTTCGGTCATGACGCTCCAGTCATCGTCGAGCGTGTACGTCTCGTAGGAGCCGACGTTGACCATCGGCTCGACGGCGTAGACCATGCCCGCCTTCAGGGTCGGTCCGGGCGAGCCGGGCCAGTAGTTGGGCACTTGCGGGCTCTCGTGCATCTCGGTGCCGATGGCGTGACCGACGTACTCGCGTACGACGGAGAAGCCGGCCGCTTCCGCGACGTCTTGCACCGCGCGACCGACTTCGTGCAGACGACCGCCGACGACCAACTTGTCGATGCCGGCCCACAGTGAGCGTTCGGTCACTTCCATAAGTCGTTTCGCGGTGGCGCTGACGTCACCCACACCCGTGGTGTACGCGGCGTCGCCGTGGTAACCCTCGACGATGGCGCCGGCGTCGATCGAGATGATGTCGCCCTCTTTGAGTACGTACTCTCCAGGGATGCCGTGGACGATCATGTCGTTGGGGCTGGTGCAGATGACCGCCGGAAAACCGTTGTAGTTCAAGAAGTTGGATCGAGCGTTGCGCTTGGCGAGGACCTCTTCGGCGAGTGTGTTGAGGTCCATCGTGGTGATACCAGGACGAATCGCGGCGCGCGTGACCTCGTGGATCTCGGCGACGACTTTGCCGGCCTTGCGCATCTTGTCGAGCTCGTCCTTCTTTCTGATCACGCGAGGCCTCTTCCGTGCACGAGTCCGTCGATGTCCGCCGCGACCTTCTCACGGAGCTGATCACCGTTGACCTTGACGAGGAGGCCCCTCGATTCGTAGAACGACAACAGGGGCAACGTGTCACGATCGAAGGTCTCGAGACGCTTTTGAATCGCTTCGGGCTTGTCGTCGCTTCGCTGCACGACGTCGCCGCCGCAGACTTCGCAGGTTCCCGAGATCGCCGCGACGTCGGTGTCCTTGTAGGAGGTGCCGCACTCTTGACAGACGCGACGTGACGAGAGACGCTGGATCACCAGTTCGTTCGCGATCTCGATGCTGATGCAGAGTTTGATGCCGCCTTCGCCCAAGAGCTGTTCGAGCGCCTGGGCTTGGAACGTCGTGCGTGGGAAGCCGTCGAGGACGGCACCCTTCTGCGCGTCGGGCTCTTGGAAACGGTCGGCCACGAGTTGGTTCACGAGATCGTCCGAGACCAGTTGACCTGCGTCGAGCACGGACTGCACTTCGCGACCGAGGGGCGTGCCCGCAGCGACCGCCGCGCGCAACATGTCGCCCGTCGAGATGTGCGCGAGTCCATGGAGTTCGCACAGTCGCTGGCTCTGGGTGCCTTTGCCCGCGCCCTGTTTACCCAGGACGACAAGGTTGAGTTGTCCCGTCATGGCTAACGCTTCAAGAAGCCTTCGTAGTTGCGCATCATGAGCTGGCTATCGATCTGACGCATCGTCTCCAGCGAGACACCCACGGCGATCAACAAGGTGGTGCCGTAGTACGGAAAGCGGTTGATGTTCCACAGCGCCATCAAGATGCTCGGCACGACGGCCACCGACGCCAAGAACACGGCGCCCACGACGGTGATGCGCGAGAGCAGGCGCGCGAAGTACTTCTCGGTCGGCAGTCCCGGACGGATGCCCGGCACGAAGCCACCTTGTTGGCGCAACATCTCGGCCTGCTGGTGAGGTTCAAAGGCGATGTAGACGTAGAAGAAGGTGAAGGCGAGGATCAAGACGAAGTCCGAGGTGATGTAGAAGAAGTTCGTCGGGGTCAGTGAGTTACGAACGAAGTTCTGGAAACTCGCCCACGGCACGATGTTGGACATCAGGACTGGGATGTAGAGCACGGACGAGGCGAAGATGATCGGGATAACGCCCGACTGGTTCACCTTCAGCGGGATGTAGGTGGAGTTGCCACCCATCTCTCGTCGCCCGACGACACGTCGCGCGAACGTGACCGGTATTCGTCGCTGTCCGTTGTCCATGAAGACGATGAGGACCAGCAGTCCGATCGAGACGAGGAAGATGATGAAGAACTTGAACGCGCCGCCTTCCGCCCAGACGGCCTTGCCGCCCGAAGGAAGTCCCGAGACCACGTTCGCGAAGATGAGCAGCGACATACCCTGGCCGATGCCGCGCTGGGTGATGAGTTCCGCGAGCCACATCACGAAGGCCGTACCGGCCGTCAAGATGAGCACCATGAAGAGACCGAGCCAGATCGTGAACTTCGGGATCAAGTCGATGTTGAAGCCGAGCAGTGCTTGGTCGTGACCGTGAAAGGCGTAGACGAGACCCGTCGACTGCAACAGCGCCAGTCCAATGGTGAGGTACCGCGTCGTCTGGGTGATCTTCTTCTGACCAACGGCGCCCTGGTCGCGCCACTCGGTGAGCTTGGGGATGACCGTCGTCAGCAGCTGGATCACGATGGAGCTCGTGATGTAGGGCATGACCCCGAGTCCGAAGACCGCGAGGCGCGTCAAGGCGCCACCCGAGAACAGGTTCAAGAAGCCGAGCACGCCACTGGCGCCGGCCTTACTCTGCAGCGCCTGGACCTGGTGCCAACTGACGCCAGGAATAGGAAGGTTCGCGCCTAGCTGGTACAGGCAAATGATCGCGATGGTGAAGAGAACCTTGTTGCGAAGGTCCGGTACGCGAAAAATGTTCCCGAGGCGCTTAAACACTCTTTGACCCTAACGGTTTTGGTGTTGGTTACCCGACGCGGCCGGTCGAACGGAGAACGGCAGGTCGACCATCGTGACGGTCCCGCCCGCGCCCTCAATGGCGGCCTTCGCTGAGGCGGAAAACCCGTGGGCCGAGACGTTGAGCGCCGTCGTGAGCTCGCCGCGCCCGAGGACCTTCACGAGGTCCTTCTTGCGCATGAGACCGTTCGCGACGAGGACGTCGGGATTGATCTCGGCAACGCCGAGCGCCACGAGGGCGTCAAGGTTCACGGGGGTGTACTCAACGCGAAAGGGGTTCGTGAAACCCTTCAACTTCGGGATGCGCTGGAGCAACGGCAACTGCCCACCTTCGAAGCCCGCGGGAATCTGGCGACGTGCCTTCTGTCCCTTGGTACCACGACCGGCGGTCTTGCCGCCCTTACCCGCGATACCGCGACCGACGATCTTGCGACGGTGGGTGGAGCCTTCTGGTGACTTGAGATCGTGCAATTTCATTCGTTGACCTCTTCTACTTTGATCAGGTGCGGCACGCGTGCGATCATTCCGTGAATCTCAGGACGATCGGGCAGCACGTTGGACTGGCCAATGCCCCGCAGTCCAAGCGCGCGCAGTGTCCCGCGGTGCTTGGGCTTCGTGGCGATGCCCGAACGGATCTGGGTGACTTTCAACTTCATGGTTAGCCTTCCGTGACCTTGAAGAGGTCGCTTTCGCGCTGACGTTCGCGGTACGCGCGCAGTGTCCCCGAAGGAATGATTTCGTCGGCCGGCTTGTCGCGCAGTGCGGCAAGCTCTTCGGGACGGCGGAGTTGCTTCAGACCTTCGATGGTCGCGTGCGCGACGTTGATGCCGTTGGAAGAACCGAGGGACTTCGCGATGATGTCTTTCACGCCGGCCATCTCGAGGATGGCGCGCGCGGCACCGCCGGCGATGACGCCGGTACCGGGAGCCGCGGGCTTCATCAACACGCGACCGGCGCCCGAGCTACCGATAACGGGATAGACGATGGTCGAACCGGCGAGGGGCACGTCGAAGAGGTTCTTGCGAGCTTCTTCAATGCCCTTTTGTACGGCGAGTCCGGCCTCTTTGGCCTTGCCGTAGCCGAGACCGACCTTGCCCTTGCCGTCACCGATCACCATGAGCGCGGTGAAGGAGAAGCGACGTCCACCCTTGACGACCTTGGACACCCGGTTCACCTTGATGGTGCGCTCTTCGTAGACTTCTTCACTCATTAAAACTCCAGTCCACCGGCACGAAGGGCGTCGGCGAACGCCGCCACTCGGCCGTGGTAGTCGAAGCCACCGCGGTCAAAGACCACCGTGGCGATGTTGGCTTCTTTGGCGCGGGTCGCGAGCAGGTTCGCAACGGCCTTCGCCCCTTCGATGTTGCCACCGGTCGCGCTCTTCAAGGCACCTTCGACCGACGAGGCCGCGGCCAGCGTGCGGCCGGTGGTGTCGTCGATGATCTGCGCCGAGATGTGCTTGTTGGTGCGACTCACCGCGACGCGGGGACGATCCGCGGTACCCGAGAGGGTCTTGCGAAGACGACGGTGACGACGTTGGCGGAGTTCACGTGTGGTGCGTGCCATTACTTTGCGGCCTTTCCTGCCTTGCGCGCCACTCGCTCACCGAGGTAGCGCACGCCCTTGCCCTTGTAGGGCTCGGGTTTACGAAGCTTGCGAATGTTGGCGGCGACCTGTCCGACGATCTCTTTGTCCGCGCCCTTGATGATCACGCGCGTGGGGGTGGGTACTTCGAACGTCACGCCCTCGGGCGCGGTGAACGTCACGGGGTGCGAGAAGCCAAGTGCCAGGTTGAGTACGCCGGGGCCACCCGCGGCGGCGCGGTAACCCACGCCGATGATCTCGAGTTCCTTGCTCCAGCCCTCGGTGACACCGGTCACCATGTTGGAGACGAGCGTGCGCGTGAGACCGTGCAACGCCTTGTAGGTCGTCTCTTCACTTCGACGGTCGACGACGAGGGTATCGCCCTCTTGGTTCATCGTGATGCCGTCGGGGATGTTACGGGTCATGGTGGCGTTCGGACCTTTGACGGTCACGACGTCACCCGCCACGCTCACGGTGACGTTGGCCGGCACGGTGATGGGATTACGTCCAATTCTCGACATTAGTGAACCTCCACTTTGTTCGTGTTCGAGTCACCACACATAACAGAGCACCTCGCCGCCTAACTTGGCCTTGCGGGCTTCGCGGTCGGTCATGAGGCCGTGGCTCGTCGAGACGACGGCCACGCCGACACCACCGAGGACCTTGGGCATCTGGTCGGACTTCTTGTAGATACGAAGTCCCGGCTTCGAGACGCGCTTGATACCAATGATGGTCTTCTTGCGGTCCTCTGAGTACTTCAGGTTGATCTCGAGCTGGGCGCCGGGCTTGTTCTCGAGCTTCGTCACGGTGTAGCCCGAGATGAAACCTTCGCGCTGCAAGAGCTTCGCCAGGTTCTCCTTCAACTTGGAACTGGGCATCTTGACGCTATCGAACATCGCGGCGTTGGCGTTACGGATACGCGTGAGCATGTCGGCAATCGGGTCAGTCATTGTCATAGCTGTCCTCCTACCAACTTGCTTTCGTGACGCCGGGGATCTCGCCGGCGTGAACCATCATGCGTAGGCAGATTCGACAGAGGCCGAACTTGCGGTACACCGAACGCGGACGTCCACAGCGCTCGCAGCGCGTGTACGCACGCGTGGAGAACTTAGGAGTCTGCTTCTGCTTGATTCGAAGAGCTTTTTTAGCCATGCTTATCGATTCTCCTGTTTGAAGGGGAAGCCGTAGGCGCGCAAGAACGCGCGTCCCTGCTCATCGGTCGCGGCCGTGGTGACAATCGTGATGTCAAAGCCACGAGGCGCGTCGATCTTGTCGTAGTCGAGCTCGGGGAAGATCAACTGGTCGTTCACACCGAAGGTGTAGTTGCCGTGGCCGTCGAAGGACTTGGGCGACAGTCCACGGAAGTCACGGATACGTGGGATGGCCATGCTCAAGAGACGGTCGAAGAACTCCCACGCCCGGTCGCCACGAAGGGTGACCTTGACGCCGATGGGCTGCTCCTCGCGCAACTTGAAACTGGCGATCGACTTCTTCGCGCGCGTCACGATGGGCTTCTGGCCGGTGATGAGTTCGAGGTCGCGCTGGGCGCCCTCGAGCAACGAGGCTTGCTGGGTCGCCCGACCGACGCCCGAGTTGAGGACAATCTTCTCGAGGCGCGGCACCTGCATGATGTTCGCGAGCGCGAGCTCTTCCTTCAACGCGGGACGAATCTCTTCGTCGTAGCGGACTTTGAGACGTGGACGAGTGGTGGTGCTCATAGGACCTCTCCGCACTTGCGACAGGCGCGAACTTTCTTGTCGTCGACGATCTTGGCGCCGATCTTCGCGGGACCCTTGTGCTTCGGGCACCACACGGCGACATTCGACGCGTTGAGTGGCATCAGCTTGTCGATGATGCCCGCCTGCATGGTCGAACCCGACTGCTTGGTGGCGCGCTTGGCGATGTTGAGGTTGTCCAGAATCACTTTGTTGACTGCGGGCAGGGCCTCTTCGACGTTGGCGCGTTGTCCACGGAACTTGCCCGTGAGGACCAACACGTCGTCACCCTTATGAATTTTCATTACAAAACCTCCGGCGCGAGTGAAATGATGCGCATGAACTTCTTGTCGCGGAGTTCGCGGCCAACGGGTCCGAAGATACGGGTCCCGCGTGGCTGGAGCTGATCGTTGATCAACACCGCAGCGTTCTCGTCGAACTTGATGTAGGAACCGTCGGGACGACGCTTCTCTTTGGCGGTGCGAACGACGACGCAGCGAACCACGTCACCCTTCTTCACCGCGGCGCCGGGAATCGCGTCCTTGACCGTGGCAATGAAGACGTCACCGATCGAGGCGTAGCGACGGCGCGATCCACCGAGCACCCGGATGCAAAGGACTTCCTTCGCACCAGAGTTGTCGGCGACCTTGAGGCGACTCTCTTGTTGAATCATCGAGCACGCTCCACGATCTCGGTCAAGCGCCAGCGCTTGAGCTTCGAAAGGGGACGGGTCTCTTGCACGCGAACCTTGTCGCCCACCTTCGCTTCGTTCTTCTCGTCGTGCACGTAGAGCTTCTTCGTGCGCTGGACGGTCTTGCCGTATCGGGCGTGGCGAACACGTTCGTTCACCGCGACGACCAACGTCGAGTCCATCTTGTCCGAGACGACGATGCCCTCGCGGACCTTGCGCGGGTTGGCACGAGCGTCGTCGGTGTCCTCAACCGCTACCGCGGCCTTGGCAGCGACTTTGGTCTCGGCCTTCTTCACAACCTTGGTCTCAGCGGGCGCTTCGACCGATGCCTCGACGGGCGCTTCGACCGGAGCTTCGATGACGGCGTCGACCGGGGTCTCCGCCTCGACGTTCGCTACTTCTTCGTTCGTGGTTTCGTCACTCATGACTGTGTACCTTCTTCTAGAGCTTCGGCGGCCGCGATCTCGCGTTGACGCATGAACGTCGAGAGGCGCGCGATGTCTTTACGCACCGCGCCGAGGCGGGCCGAGTTGTCGAGCTGACCGGTGGCCAACTGGAAACGAAGGTTGAACAGCTCGCGTCGGGACTCGCCCAAGCGTCCGAGCAGTTCCGAGTCACCGAGGCGACGCAACTCTTCGACGTGTTCTTTGGTCTTTGCCATTAGATCGTCACCTCCGGGGTGCCGTGGGTACCAGGACGAATGACGAACTTCGCCTTGATGGGGAGTTTTTGAATAGCGCGTTCCATCGCAGCGCGCGCCAACGTTTCGTCGACGCCACCGAGTTCGAACAACATGCGACCCGGCTTCACGACGGCGACCCAGAACTCCGGGTTACCCTTACCCGAACCCATGCGGGTCTCCGCGGGCTTCTGCGTGACGGGCTTGTCGGGAAAGACGCGAATCCAGACCTTGCCACCACGCTTCACGTGACGGGTCATCGCGATACGCGCGGCTTCGATCTGGCGAGCGGTGACCCAGCCGGACTCGAGGGCCTGAATACCGAAGTCACCAAAGTTGAGGTCGACCCCACCCTTGGCCATACCGGCCCGACGACCGCGCATCTGCTTGCGGTACTTGGTTTTACGGGGCATCAACATGCTTACTCGGCGTCCTTTCGAAAGTGAGGGGTGTCGGTGTGGTCCGACGCGGTGCGACGCTCGATCTCTTCTTCGACGCTCAGCTGCGCCTCGACTTCGGGCGTAGAGGCGAGGAGGTCCGCGACGGGGGTGTCGGTGACGGCGTCGTCAGCGACGTCGTCGAGGATCTCGTTGGTCGTCTCGCGCTGCTGCGCTTCGGCGACCTTGTTCGAGACCGAACCCTGCATCTCTTCGACGACCGCGTCGTCAGCGACGGGCTCGGCGTCCACGCGACGGCGACCGCCGCCCGCACGAACGACGCCCTTAGGCGTGGCGGGTGAGGATCCGACGGGTACGGCGTCGCCCGCGGCCATGGCCGCCTCGCGCACGATCTTCTCGTCGTTGGTCAACTGGTAGGGCAGGATGTCGCCCTTGTAGATCCAGACCTTCACGCCGACGCGACCCGTCGAGGTACGTGCTTCACGAAAGCCGTAGTCGATGTCCGCGCGAAGCGTGTGCAGCGGCACGCGGCCTTCACGGTAAGACTCGCGACGTGACATCTCCGCGCCACCGAGACGGCCGGAGGCTTGGATCTTCACGCCCATGGCGCCGGCCTTTTGGACCGTCTGGATACCACGCTTCATGGCGCGGCGAAAGGCCACGCGGCGAAGCAACTGGTCACAGATGCCTTGGGCGATGAGCGCGGCGTCGAGCTCAGGCTGCTTGATCTCTTGGATGTTGAGCGAAATCTTGTTCTTCTGACCGGTGATCTTCTCGAGGTCCTTCTTCAAACGCTCGGCCTCGGCGCCGCGACGACCGATGACGATGCCCGGGCGCGCGGTGTGGATGTCAACGCGGATGCGGTCCGAGTTGCGCTCGATCTCGATGCGCGAGACGGCGGCACTCTCGAGCTGACGCGTCAGGTAGTCGCGGATCTTCCAGTCCTCGATGACGAGGTCCTTGTAGCCGCGCTCCTTGAACCAGCGCGACTTCCAGTCCGTCGTGATACCGAGACGGAAACCGTAGGGGTTTACCTTCTGACCCATTAGTTGGTCTCCTCCGTGGTGTCCGTGGACACCGTCTTCTCGTTCTCGTCGGCGACCTCGGTCGCTGGCGTCTCGTCGTCGTAGTCACTGATCGCGGCGACGTCGTGGACTTCCTCGCCGGCGTCGTTGAGGAAGGTCTCGGGCGCGTCACTCTCGGTCGCCTCGAGTGCAAGGTTGTTCGCCTCGACGTCGGAGGCGGCGTCGAGTTCGGCCTGGGCTTCGTGAGCCGCCTCGCGCTTGTTGAGACTTGCGGTCTGGTCGGCGCGGCGACGCGACGAAGCAACGCGACGCGAACGACTCGCGGCGGCCTGCTCGGTGCGCGCACTGCGCATACGCTCGAGACGCTCTTCGTCCATGCGCGACACGATCACGGTGATGTGGGTGGAGCGCTTGAAGATCTTGCCCGCACGGCCACGCGCACGAGGAGAGAAGCGCTTCATGGTGATGCCCTCGTCGGCGTAGGCCGCCGAGACGTAGAGCTCTTCGGCGACTTGACCGTCGTTGTTGACGGCGTTCGCGACGGCCGAGGCGAGGACCTTGCCGATCACGTCGGCGGCCTCACGCGTCGTACCGGCGAGGATCTCGCGGGCCGTGTTGACGTCTTCACCGCGCACGATGTTGAGGACCACGCGCGCCTTGCTCGCCGACATCGGGAAGCCGCGCAGCGTGGCGCGGGTTCCAGGGCGTTCGTTCGTCTTGGAAGCGGTCATTAGCGCCTACCCGTCTTTTCCTGGCCCGCGTGAAACTTGAAGGTGCGCGTGGGGGCGAACTCGCCGAGCTTGTGCCCGACCATGGACTCGTTCACGAAGACCGGCACGTGACGACGACCGTCGTGCACGGCGAAGGTGTGACCGACCATGTCGGGGATCACCGTCGAACGACGGCTCCAGGTCTTGATGACCTTTTTCTCGTTGGCCGCGTTCATCGCGTCCACCTTCTTCAAGAGGTGGGTGTCGATGAAGGGACCCTTTTTTAAGCTGCGTGACATTGTCTACCTACCTCCGCGCGCCGCGTCCACGGCGGCGTCGAATAATGAGCGCGTCTGATGTCTTTGGCAGACGCGTACGACCTTCGGGCTGACCCCACGGCGAGACCGGGTGACGACCACCGGAGGTCTTGCCCTCACCACCACCGAGTGGGTGGTCGACCGGGTTCATGGCAACACCACGAGTCTGGGGGCGGATGCCCTTCCAGCGGTTGCGACCGGCCTTACCGATCTTGATCAGTTCGTGCTCGGAGTTGCCGACGATGCCGAGCGTCGCGCGACAGTCGATCGGCACGCGGCGCATTTCGGTCGAGGGAAGTCGAAGGGTGGCGAAGCCGCCGTCTTTCGCGACGAGCTGGACGCTCATGCCGGCACTGCGGGCCATCTTGCCGCCGCCGCCGGGGCGAAGCTCCACGTTGTGCACGGTGGAACCGGTCGGGATGAAGCGCATCGGCAACGAGTTGCCGTTGCGGATGTCGGCCTTCGGACCGGACTCGACGTACTCGCCGACCTTCAGACCGTTCGGCGCGAGGATGTAGCGCTTCTCGCCGTCGGCGTAGTGCAACAGCGCGATACGACAGGTGCGGTTGGGGTCGTACTCAATGGTGGCGACCTTCGCAGGGATGTGGTCCTTGTTGCGCTTGAAGTCGATGATGCGGTACTGCTGCTTGTGACCACCACCGCGGTGACGCGAGGTCTTGCGGCCGTAGTTGTTACGACCACCGGACTTGGGCTTGGGCGAGAGCAACGACTTCTCGGGCGTCGAGGTCGTGAGTTCGGCGAAGTCCGAGACCGTCTGGAAGCGGCGACCGGGGCTGGTTGGTTTGCGGTGACGAAGGGCCATGATGTTCCTTAGTTCTCGAAGAGGTTGATCGTGTCGCCTTGTTTCAAGGTGACGAAGGCTCGCTTGGTGTTGGGCTTCGAACCGCGCACACCGGTGCGACGGTTTCGCGTGTTCTTGCCCTTGCGATTGAGGGTGTTGACGTTGATGACCTTGACGTTGAAGGCCTGCTCGACGGCGTTACGCACGTCGATCTTCGTGGCACGAGGGTCCACGACGAAGACGTAGGTGCCCGTGTCCATGAGGCCGTAGGTCTTCTCCGACACCACGGGACGGATCAGGATGTTCATGGCGTCGCGCATCAGGCAATCACTTTCGCGGTCGGCAACGTGGCGTCAGTGAAGAGCAGCCAGTCGCAGTCGAGGACGTCGTAGGCGTTCAGTTCGCCGGCGTCGATGGTCTTCACGTTCCCCAAGTTGCGAAACGAGCGAATGGCCGTGTCGTCGTCACGACCGAGCACGATGAGGATCTTGCCCTCGAGGCCGAGCGCGCGCATCGCGGTGATCGCGTCCTTCGTCTTTGGCTCACTCCAGTTGTCGAAGCTGTCGACGATGGCGATACGTTCCATGTTCGCGCGGTCCGACAGGGCCGAGTAGAGCGCGAGGCGGATCATCTTCTTCGGGGTCTTCTGTTCGTAGCTGCGAGGCTTCGGCCCGAGCGCGATGCCACCACCCGGGTAGTGCGGCGCGCGGATGGTTCCCTGACGGGCGCCACCGGTGCCCTTTTGGTTGAACGGCTTCTTGCCACCACCGCGAACTTCCTTACGGGTCTTGGTGGACTGGGTGCCCGAACGCTTGGCGGCGAGCTGGGCCTTCACGACCTGGTGCATCACGGCCATGTTGGGCGTGACGCCGAAGTACGTGGGCTCGAGGTCGACCGAGCCGAGCTCGGCGCCACTCAGCGACTTACGCGTCACGGAGTGCTCGACGAGTGCGGGACGGTCCTTCTTGATCGGACCACGAAGGGTAAAGGTCTCACTCATCGGTTACCTCCGGCCTTCATCGGGTTCTTCACCGACGTACGCAGGACCACGACGCCGCCGCGGGGTCCAGGAACGGCACCCTTCACGAGGACGAGGTGACGCTCGACGTCAACGGAGATCACTTCGAGGTTGGTGGTCGTGACCTGCGCGCCACCCATGCGACCGGCCATCTTCGTGCCCTTGAACACGCGACCGGGTGTGGCGCAGGCGCCAATGGAGCCGGGGGCGCGGTGGTGCTTGTGGTTACCGTGCGCGGCGCCTTGACCCGAGAAGTTGTGGCGCTTCATGCCACCGGCGAAGCCCTTGCCCTTGGAGACGGCGGTCGCGTCGATCATCTCGCCCTTTTCGAAGGAGTCGGCGAGGATCTCTTGTCCGACGCTGTAGCCGGTCACGTCGTCGAGACGGAGCTCGACGAGCTTCTTGCCGGGCGTGACGCCGGCCTTTTCGTAGTGTCCGAGCTCGGGCTTCGTCATGGTCGACGTGCGGCGCGTGCCCCACGTGACCTGCACGGCCGAGTACCCCTCTTTTTCGGGGGTCTTGACTTGGACGACGCGCGCTGGACTGACCCGAACGACCGTAACCGGGATCGCCCGGTTCTGGTCATCCCAGACTTGGGTCATGCCCACCTTCTCGCCGACGATCGCTTTGGCCGCCACGTTTTCCTCTTCCTCTACTTATCTCTACGTCGACCAGGGCCGACATACAGACGCTCCGCCGGGCCATGAAAACCCGAACGGAGCGCTCGACTGGTTGGCTCAGCGTTCCATAAATGGCAACTGAACACTTCTGTTGTTCGCCTCATCCGCAATGAATGGGGCTATTAACCGTACACCATCGGACCCCGTGGGCGCAAAGCCCACGGGGTCGAGGCGTTAGTTCTGGCGAATCTTGATCTCGATGTCGACGCCGGCCGGCAGGTCGAGTCGCTGAAGCGAGTCGACCGTCTTCGCGGTGTGGTCCACGATGTCCAAAAGACGCTTGTGAATACGCATTTCGAAGTGCTCACGGCTGTCTTTGTGCTTGTGGGGCCCACGAACCACCGTGTAACGGTGCTTCTCGGTGGGCAAGGGCACTGGCCCCTGGACCCGAGCGTTCGTTCGCTCGACCGTTTGGACGATCTTCGCGGTGGACTGATCCAAGACGCCGTGGTCGAAGGCCTTCAATCGGATTCGAATCATCTGTCGGTTGTCGGCCATGACCAGTCCTACTTCAGGATCTTCGTGACGCGGCCGGAACCTACGGTGCGGCCACCTTCGCGAATCGAGAAGGTGAGACCCTCTTCCATCGCGATGGGCTTACCGAGGGTGACGGTCATGTCGGTGTTGTCACCGGGCATCACCATTTCGGTGCCCGAGGGCAGCTCGATGGTTCCCGTGACGTCGGTGGTGCGGAAGTAGAACTGCGGACGGTAGTTCGCGAAGAACGGCTTGTGACGGCCGCCCTCTTCCTTGGTCAAGACGTAGACGGCAGCCTCGAAGTTGGTGTGCGGCGTGATGGTCCCTGGCTTGCAGAGGACCTGACCGCGCTCGACGTCTTCCTTCTTCGTACCGCGAAGGAGCGCCCCGAGGTTGTCGCCCGCGCGACCCTCGTCGAGGAGCTTGCGGAACATCTCGATGCCGGTGACGACGGTCTTTTGCGTGTCACGCAGACCCACGACCTCGACTTCGTCGCCGACCTTGACGATGCCCTGCTCGACCTTGCCGGTGACGACGGTGCCACGGCCAGTGATGGACATGACGTCTTCGATCGACATGAGGAAGGGCTTGTCGAGGGCGCGCACGGGCTCGGGGATGTAACTGTCCACCGCGTCCATGAGCTCCATGACCTTGTCGCCCCACTCCTTGTCGCCTTCGAGGGCCTTCAGCGCGGAGACGCGCACGATGGGCGTGTCGTCACCGGGGAAGTCGTAGCTCGACAGAAGTTCGCGAACTTCCATCTCGACGAGCTCGAGGAGCTCTTCGTCTTCGACCATGTCGGCCTTGTTGAGGGCCACCACGATGTAGGGCACGCCGACCTGACGGGCGAGCAACACGTGCTCACGGGTCTGGGGCATGGGACCGTCGTTGGCCGACACGACGAGGATCGCGCCGTCGACCTGGGCGGCGCCCGTGATCATGTTCTTCACGTAGTCGGCGTGGCCGGGCATGTCGACGTGAGCGTAGTGACGGTTAGCCGTCTCGTACTCAACGTGGGCAATAGAGATGGTGATACCGCGCTGGCGCTCTTCAGGGGCCTTGTCGATCTGATCGAAGGGCGTGAAGGCGGATCCGGGGATGCGCTCGGAGAGGACCTTGGTGATCGCCGCGGTAAGAGTGGTCTTGCCGTGGTCGATGTGACCCATGGTTCCAATGTTGACGTGCGGCTTAGTGCGCTCGAACTTCTGCTTTGCCATTGTCGGGGACTAACTTTCTCTCTCGTGACCGCTTCTAGGTGAATCGGTCTGGTTTGTTTCGGCCCTCCCCGACGACGGTTTGGACCTGTTTTCGCTGGTTTCCCAGCTCCTTACGCGCCAGTGGCCTTGGCGACGATCTCCTTGGCGATCGCGTCAGGTACTTCCGCGTACGAATTGAACTGCATGGTGTACGTCGCGCGCCCTTGGGTGCGAGAACGCAGGTCAGTAGCGTAGCCGAACATGTCGGCCAGCGGCACAAGCGCCTTAATCACCTGGTTATTACCGAGGGCTTCCATGCCTTCGATGCGACCACGGCGAGACGAAAGGTCACCAATGACGTCGCCCATGTAGTCCTCGGGCGTGACGACTTCGACACTCATCACGGGCTCGAGGAGCACGGGACTCGCGAGACGCGTCGCCTTCTTCACCGCGATGGAACCGGCGATCTTGAAGGCCATCTCCGAGGAGTCGACGTCGTGGTAGCTACCAAAGGTCAAGCGGACGCGAAGGTCCACCATGGGGTAGCCCGCGAGCACGCCCGCGGTGAGGGCCTCAGTAATACCTTGGTTGACCGGCTGGATGTACTCCTTAGGAATCACACCACCCGAGATCTCGTCGAGGAACTCGTAGCCGCCGCCGGGGCCCGTGGGCTCGACGGTGATGACGACGTGGCCGTACTGACCCTTACCACCGGTCTGGCGGACGTACTTCTCTTCGACCTTCTCGACCTTCTTGCGGATGGTCTCGCGGTACGCCACCTGGGGCTTACCCACGTTGGCGTCGACGGAGAACTCGCGCAACATGCGATCGACGAGGACTTCCAGGTGCAACTCGCCCATGCCCGAGATGACGGTCTGGCCGGTCTCGATGTCGGTGCGCACGCGAAACGTCGGGTCCTCTTCGGAGAGGGCGTAGAGCGCCTTACCGAGCTTCTCCTGGTCCACCTTGGTCTTGGGTTCGACGGCCACGTGGATGACGGGCTCGGGGAAGGTCAAGGTCTCGAGCTGGATGGGCTGGTCGGGGTCGCTGAGCGTGTCACCGGTCGTGACCTGCTTCAGACCCACGGCCGCGACGATGTCGCCGGTGCGGATGGTGTCGAGGTCTTCGCGGTTGTTCGCGTGCATCAAGAGCAGTCGGCCGAGGCGCTCGCGCTTCATGCCCTTCGTGGTGTTGATGACGGTGTCACCCTTTTGCAGGGTGCCCGAGTAGACGCGCAGGTACGTGAGCTTGCCCACGTAGGGGTCGGTCATGATCTTGAAGGCGAGCGCCGAGAAGGGCTCGTCGTCGGCGGGCTTGCGCTCGAGGACTTCTTCCTTGCCGGGCTTGGTGCCTTGGGTGGGTGGCAGGTCGACCGGCGAGGGCAGGAAGTCCACGACCGCGTCGAGCATGGGCTGGACGCCCTTGTTCTTGAAGGCGCTGCCGTTCAGGATCGGCACGCAGTGGCCCTCGAGGGTGCCCCGGCGCAGCGCGCGACGAAGGTCCTCGGGGGAAATGTCCTCGTCACCGAGGACTTTTTCCATCAGGTCGTCGTCGAACGTCGTGAGGACGTCGAGCAACTTCGCGTGGTACGTCGCGGCGAGTTCCTTGAGGTCATCGGGCACGTCGACGATGTCGAGCTCTTCGCCCTTGTCGTCGTGGTACAGCGTTGCCTTCATCGTCGTCAGGTCGACGATGCCTTGGTAGTTGCCTTCGGCGCCGACGGGGAGTTGGATGACCGCCGGGACGCAGTCGAGGCGGTCGGCGATCATGTCCACGCAACGAAAGAAGTCCGCGCCGACGCGGTCCATCTTGTTCACGAAGCAGATACGCGGCACGTTGTACTTGTTGGCTTGGCGCCAGACCGTCTCGGTCTGGGGCTCGACGCCAGCAACGGCGTCAAAGACCGCGACCGCGCCGTCGAGCACGCGCAGCGAGCGCTCGACTTCGACGGTGAAGTCGACGTGACCGGGGGTGTCGATGATGTTGATGCGGTTGCCGTTCCAGTAACAGGTGGTCGCGGCCGAGGTGATCGTGATGCCACGCTCTTGCTCTTGGACCATCCAGTCCATGGTGGCGGCGCCTTCGTGAACCTCACCGATCTTGTAGTTCTTGCCCGTGTAGAACAAGATGCGCTCGGTCGTCGTCGTCTTACCCGCGTCGATGTGCGCCATGATGCCAATGTTGCGAACTTTTTCCAGGGGGTATTCGCGTGCGGTCATTTCCTTACAAACTTTCTTTTACTTACCAGCGATAGTGGGCGAAGGCCTTGTTGGACTCGGCCATCTTGGCCATGTCCTCACGGCGCTTGACGGCCGCACCGACACCGTTGCTGGCATCGATGATCTCGTTGGCCAAACGGTCAGCCATGGTCTTCTCGCGTCGCTTCTTTGCGAAGTCGGTCAACCATCTTATGGCCAGCGTCGTCGAACGACGCGGGCGGACCTCGACTGGCACTTGGTACGTGGTGCCACCGACGCGGCGACTACGGACTTCGAGCTCGGGACGGACGTTCTCGAGCGCGCGCTTCAGCGTCGCGATCGGGTCGGTGCCGGTCTTCTGTTCGACCTGCTCGAGAGCCGAGTAGACGATGCGCTCGGCGATGGTGCGCTTGCCGCGCTCCAAGATCTTGTTCGTGACCTGCGTGACGAGGACCGACTTGTAGATCGGGTCGACGGGGATCTCACGTCGTACGGCGGGACCTTTACGAGGCATTATTTCTCCCTCTTGGCACCGTAACGACTACGGGCCTGCTTGCGGTCACGGACACCGGAGGTGTCGAGCGCGCCGCGGATGATCTTGTAGCGAACACCAGGAAGGTCCTTCACGCGGCCGCCGCGAACGAGGACGATGGAGTGCTCTTGGAGGTTGTGACCAACACCCGGGATGTAGGCCGTGACCTCGACACCCGACGTGAGACGAACGCGCGCGACCTTGCGCAACGCGGAGTTCGGCTTCTTGGGCGTGACGGTGTGCACACGGGTGCAGACGCCGCGACGTTGCGGGGCCCCCTTCAGGGCCGGCGTCTTCGTCTTTGAAACCTTGTCCTGTCGGCCCTTTCGGACCAACTGTGCGATTGTGGGCACGCGGAACCTCTCTTGTTGGTAAATCTCGTGGCGCTCGAGCGAAGCCCGAGTGCGGACTGTCAATCCTACGACAAACTGCCTTCGTACGGCAAGCCCACCACCGCCCGGCGAGAGCGGCGGTGAACTTACGCGTTAGAGCGCCTGACCGCCGAGCTGATCTTCGGGGTTGACGGCGTCGTCTTCCGGTAGGGCCGACTCGTCGTACGTGGCCGTTCCGATGTTCTGGAAGGCACTCAAGTCGGCACTAAAGGAGTCATCACTGCTCAACTCGCCCAGCAAACTGGCGAGGTCGAGGTCGTCGTCGCTGACCTGCGCCCAGGCGGGCAGCAGTTCGGCGTCGGGCATGTCGAGACGGAGTTCGCGCTTGTTGTAGTACTCAAGACCCGAACCGGCCGGAATCAACTTACCGATGATGATGTTCTCTTTCAGACCCACGAGGTTGTCGCGCTTGCCTTCGATGGCGGCCTCGGTGAGGACGCGCGTCGTCTCTTGGAACGACGCGGCCGAGAGCCACGAGTCGGTGGCGAGCGAGGCCTTCGTGATACCCATCAACTGCGCTCGGCCGTCCGCGGCCTCTTTGCCGCTCGCTTCGAGCTCGTCGTTGGTGTCGTTGAAGAGCTTCACGTCGATGAGCGCTCCGGGGAGCCACGTCGAGAGTCCGGCGTCGACGATCTGCACACGGCGGGTCATCTGTCGCACGATCAGCTCGATGTGCTTGTCGTGAATCGACACACCCTGGTCGCGGTAGACGTTCTGGACCTCTTCGACCAAGTACTGCTGGGTCTCACGGGTTCCACGGAACTTCATCATCAACTTGGGGTCGAGCGGGCCGTCGTGCAGCGGGGTGCCGACTTCGACCTCTTGACCGTCCTCAATGAGGAGGTGTCGAGCGATCGAGATCGACTCTTCTTGCACTTGACCTTCGTCGCCGACCATGGTGACCTTGCGCTCACGTCCGATGAGCTCGACGCGCACGGTGCCCGAGAACTCGGCCACGGCGGCGGCACCCTTCGGGGTACGTGCTTCGAAGAGCTCCACGACGCGCGGTAGTCCGTGCGTGATGTCGCTCTCGGTCACACCGCCGGAGTGGAAGGTACGCATGGTGAGCTGGGTTCCCGGCTCGCCAATGGACTGCGCGGCGATGACGCCGACCGCTTCACCGAGCTCGACGAGCTGGTGAGTGGCGAGCGAGAGTCCGTAACACGCGGCGCACACGCCTTGGATGGCGTCACAGGTGAGCGTCGTGCGGACACGAACGCGGCCGACCTGGGCGTCGTCGCGAAGTCGCTCGACGTCGTCCATCAACAACATGGTGCCCGCTTCAATGGTTGAACCGTCCGCAAGCGTGACGTCTTCAGCGACGACACGGCCCCACAGCTTGGTCTCGAGGTGTGCGCGCTGCGCACGGGTGTCCGGCGCGACGTGTTCGATCCACATCCCGCGGCCCGTCTGGCAGTCGAACTCCTTGACGATGAGCTCCTGGGCGACGTCGACGAGTCGACGCGTCAGGTAACCCGAGTCCGCCGTGCGAAGCGCGGTGTCACCGAGACCCTTACGGGTACCGTGCGTCGAGATGAAGTACTCGAGGACCGAAAGGCCTTCGCGGAACGACGACTTGATCGGACGGGGAATCATCTCACCACGCGGGTTGGACACGAGGCCCTTCATCGCGGCGATCTGACGGATCTGCTGGGAGTTACCACGAGCACCCGAGTCCACCATCTGGCGGATCGGGTTGTCGGGGATCGCGTTCATCGCGCGGTCGGTGGCGTCACCGACCTCCTTGTTGGCGTTGGTCCAGATCTCGATCTCTTGCTGACGACGCTCGTCGTCGACGATGACGCCTCGGCGGTAGTTGGTCTCGACCTTGGCGGCCTGCTCCTCGTACTTGTTGAGGATCGCGGCCTTTTCGGGGGTCGTGATGATGTCGTCAATGGAGATCGTGAGGCCCGACTTCGTCGCGAAGCGAAAGCCCAGCGACTTGATGGCGTCGAGCGATTCGGCGACTTCCTGGCGCGAGTAACTCGCCGAGATCTCCTCGACGATCGTGCCGATCGGCACCGCGTTCTTGCCAATGAGTTCGTTGACGTAGCGAAACCCGAAGGGCAACGCCTCGTTGAACAGGACACGGCCGGGCGTCGTGACGAGTGAACGTCCGGCGCCCTTCACTTCGATACCGGCCGACTCGAGGCGCGTGTCCAGTGACGATCCCTCGAGGGGACGGATCTGGATGGGCGCACGAAGACCGATCAAGCGGTCGGCGACCGCGTTCTCGATCTCGTAGACGTGGCGGTAGACCTTGGGGTTCTCGACTTCTTCTTCGATGGGCAGCGTCAAGTAGTACGCGCCGTACACCATGTCCTGGGCCGGCTCCGTAATGGGACGACCCGTCGCGGGGGTGAAGATGTTGTTCGTCGAGAGCATCAAGATGCGTGCTTCGGCCTGTGACTCCGCCGAGAGCGGAACGTGCACGGCCATCTGGTCACCGTCGAAGTCAGCGTTGAACGCCTTGCAGACGAGGGGGTGAATCTGGATGGCCTTGCCGTCGACGAGGATGGGCTCGAAAGCCTGGATACCAAGTCGGTGCAACGTCGGCGCACGGTTGAGGAGCACCGGGTGCTCGCGGATGACCTCTTCGAGGACGTCCCAGACGACCGTCTTACGACGTTCGACCATGCGCTTCGCGCTCTTGATGTTCTGGGCCATCTGCGTCTCGATGAGACGCTTCATGACGAAGGGCTTGAAGAGTTCGAGCGCCATCATCTTGGGCAGTCCGCACTGGTGCAGCTTGAGCTGCGGTCCGACCACGATGACCGATCGGCCCGAGTAGTCGACGCGCTTACCGAGCAAGTTCTGACGGAAACGGCCCTGCTTACCCTTCAACATGTCCGAGAGACTCTTCAGTGGTCGACCACTCTGTCCGGCGACGGGGCGTCCACGACGTCCGTTGTCGAACAGGGCGTCCACGGCCTCTTGGAGCATGCGCTTCTCGTTGTTCACGATGATGTCGGGCGCGCCGAGGTCGAGCAGTCGCTTCAATCGGTTGTTGCGGTTGATGACGCGGCGGTACAGGTCGTTGAGGTCCGACGTCGCGAAACGTCCACCGTCGAGCTGCACCATCGGACGAAGGTCCGGAGGGATGACCGGCACGGCTTCGAGGATCATGGCGCGCGGGTCGTTCAAGCGGTGACCGTGATCGTCACGACGGTTGAAGGACTGCACGATGGCGAGACGCTTCAGGAACTTCGCGTGACGCTGCGCGCTGAGCGGCTTGCGGCCGTCCTTCGCGTCGATCATCTCGCGCATGACCTTCTCTTCGTCGTCCAGGTTCATCCGGTCGATCAGTTGAAGGATCGCGTCGGCACCCATGCCGCCTTCGAAGTACTCGCCGTAGCGAAAGTCCATCTCGCGGTACAGCACTTCGTCTTCGATGATCTGACGTGAGTGAAGGCCTTCGAACGTGTCGAAGGCCTGCTTCGCGAGTTCGCGCTCTTCGGCGAAACGTGAACGCACGCCGTCGAGTTCCTTCTCGGTGCCGCGCTGCAAGGCACGAAGTTCTGACTCTTTGGCGCCATCGGCTTCGAGCTTGGCGGCGCGGGTCTCGATCTCTTTGAGCTTGTTGTCGAGCGCCTTCACTTCACGCTCGGCGATCTCGAGCACTTCGTCGTTGAGACCAACGCGCAACTCAGCGAGGTCGTCGTGGCGACGGTCGACGTCGACGTAAGTGACCATGTGGGCAGCGAAGTAGATGACCTTCTCCAACTGCTTGGCCTTCAACTCTTCCTTGGGCGCGGTGCCCATCAAGAGGTAGGCCAACCACGAACGGGTACCGCGCAGGTACCAGATGTGCACGACCGGCGCGGAGAGCGCGATGTGACCCATGCGCTCGCGGCGCACCTTGTCACTCGTTACCTCAACACCACAGCGCTCACAGACGATGCCCTTAAAACGGACGCGCTTGTACTTGCCACAGGCGCACTCCCAGGCCTTTTGTGGCCCGAAGATCTTTTCGCAGAACAGTCCGTCCTTCTCGGGACGAAGCGTGCGGTAGTTGATCGTCTCAGGCTTCTTTACTTCACCTGATGACCAACTACGGATGTTCTGTGCGGTGGCGAGACCAATGGAGATCTCATCGAACTGGTTTACGTCGAGTGGACTCACGACAACTTCCTTTCGGCGGCTCGGCGGGCGTCCTCTTCGTCACTGCCGCGCTCGGGTCGACTGATGTCGATGCCCAACTCGCGCGTAACTGAGAAGAAGTCCTCTTCGGTGTCGGCTAGGTCGACGTGGGCACCGACCTTGTCGCGCACCTCCACGTTCAAACAGAGCGACTGCATTTCCTTGATAAGTACCTTGAACGACTCGGGGATTCCCGGCTCGGGCAGGTTCTGACCCTTCACGATGGCTTCGTAAGCGCGCTCGCGACCCTTCATGTCGTCCGACTTGACGGTCAAGAGTTCCTGGAGCGCGTACGCGGCGCCGTAGGCCTCGAGGGCCCACACTTCCATCTCACCGAAGCGCTGACCACCGAACTGCGCCTTACCACCAAGTGGCTGGGCAGTGATCATCGAGTACGGACCAGTCGAACGGGCGTGGATCTTGTCGTCGACCATGTGGGCGAGCTTCAAGATGTACGCGTAGCCGACCGAGATCGGGCTGTCGTACGCCTCACCGGTGCGACCGTTGTACAGGGTGACCTTGCCGTCGTTGTCCCCAGCCAACATGCGCTTGCCGTTCTGGCCGTCGACGTTCAACGTCTCGAAGGTCTGTTGGATCGTGGGCTTGTCCTTCGCGCGCTCGGTCTCGTCCCAGTGCGCACCGTCGAACGATGGCGTAGCGACGTACACCGCGGGCTCGGTGCGCGGACGGGTCTTGCGGTACGGACGCGTCGCGGGGTCCTTCTGGTCGTCGTGACCAGAGGTACCAACGGCGCTGTTCATCTCGATACCGGCCCAGCCGTGTCGAGCGGCGTAGCCGAGGTGACTTTCGAGCACCTGACCGACGTTCATTCGACTCGGGACACCGAGGGGGCTCAAGATGATGTCGATGGGCGTGCCGTCAGAGAGGAACGGCATGTCCTCTTCGGGCAGGATCTTCGAGATGACGCCCTTGTTACCGTGGCGTCCCGCGAGCTTGTCGCCTTCGGAGATCTTGCGCTTCTGTGCGACGTAGACCTTCACCAACTGGTTGACACCGGGCTGCATCTCGTGGTCTTCGTCGCGGCTGTAGACCTTGACGTCGATGACCTTGCCGGACTCACCGTGAGGAACCTTCAGCGAGGTGTCACGAACTTCGCGAGCCTTCTCACCGAAGATGGCGCGAAGGAGTCGCTCTTCTGGCGACTGCTCGGTCTCACCCTTCGGCGTGACCTTGCCGACGAGGATGTCGCCGGGCTGGACTTCGGCGCCGATGCGCACGATGCCGAGGTCGTCGAGGTCCGCGAGGATGTCGTCGGGCAAGTTCGGGATGTCACGGGTGATCTCTTCGGCGCCCAACTTCGTGTCGCGCGCGTCGATCTCGTACTCCTTCACGTGGATCGACGTCAACACGTCGTCACGCACGAGACGCTCGTTCAAGATGATGGCGTCTTCGTAGTTGTACCCTTCCCACGGCATGTACGCCACGAGCAGGTTCTTACCGAGGGCCAACTCACCGTTGCTGGTGCTGGTGCCGTCGGCCAAGAGGTCGCCGGCCTTCACGTTCTCGCCACCGAAGACGAGAGGCTTCTGGTTGATCGACGTGTCCTGGTTGGAACGACGGAACTTGTTGAGGTTGTACTGCTTCTTGCCGAAGGCCTTGCCGTAGCGGTCCGTGACGTCCTTCTCGTACTCGACGACGATGCGGTCGCCCGAGACGGACTTGACGACACCGTTACCTTCAGCGATCAACACGTCACCGGAGTCGAGCGCGGCGCGCGCCTCCATGCCGGTACCCACGAAGGGTGCTTCGGGCATGATGAGCGGCACGGCCTGCTTCTGCATGTTCGCACCCATGAGCGCGCGTTGCGCGTCGTCGTGCTCGACGAAGGGGATCAGCGACGTCGCGACCGAGATGATCTGCTTAGTGGAGACGTCCATCAGTTCGACTTCATCGGGCTTGACGAAGTCGATCTCCGACGTCGTCGAGGACGACTTGTTGGACGAACCAACGCGCAGACCGGTGCCGACGGGACCACGGCGAACGAGGACGCGGTCAGCCTTGATCTGACCGTTCTCGTCGACTTCGGTGTTGGCCTGGGCGATGACGTAACGCTCTTCTTCGTCGGCGGTGAAGTAACGGATCTCGCCCGTCACCTTGCCCGACGCGACGACGCGGTACGGCGTCTCGATGAAGCCGTAGCCGTTGATGCGCGCGTACGTGGCGAGGTAGCCAATAAGACCGACGTTCGGGCCTTCGGGCGTCTCGATGGGACACATACGTCCGTAGTGCGAGGAGTGGACGTCTCGAACTTCGAGACCGGCACGCTCACGTGACAGACCACCTGGTCCCAGCGCGGAGAGGCGGCGCTTGTGGGTCAGACCCGAGAGCGGGTTGTTCTGGTCCATGAACTGACTCAACTGCGACGTCGCGAAGAACTCTTTGATCGCCGACATCACGGGACGGATGTTGATCAACGTCTGGGGCGCGATCGCCTCGACGTCTTGGGTGTTCATGCGTTCACGAACGACGCGCTCCATGCGAGAGAGACCCGTGCGCAGTGCGTTCTGGATCAGTTCGCCGACGCTACGGATACGACGGTTCGCGAAGTGGTCCTGGTCGTCGATGTGGTACGTGGTCTCCTTGGCCGTGCGGTCACGCGCCAGGTTCAGCAGGTACGTCGCCGTGGCCAAGACTTCGGCCTTCGACAAGACGTGCAGGTCGGCGTTCGGGAGTTCGAGCAAGTTGCCGAAGAGTTCGACGTTCTTCGCGACCTCGTCGCCGAGCTTGCGGTCGAGCTTGTAACGGCCGACGCGACTCAGGTCGTAACGCTTCTCCGAGAAGAAGGCACCCTCGAAGTACTGACGAGCTGCCTCGACGGTCTGGACTTCACCGGGACGCGCGCGACGGTAGATCTCCAGCCACGCGGTCTCTTGGCTCGCGCGCAAGAAGTTATCGGGCGTGTCGTCGATGTTGAATTTCTCCATGTGCTTGGAGATCTCGAGGTGGGCCTTCTTCCAGTCCACGTGGAACTGGTCCTCGAGGAAGTCGAAGTGCGCGACGAACTTCTCGAAGAACGATTCGTCCATTGAGATGTCGAGGGCGCGCAGCAACGTGAAGATGGAGATGCGACGCTTTCGCGCGATGCGCGCGCCCGCGTTGGCGGACTTGTTCTTCTTCTCTTCCAAGTCGACTTGCAGCCATTCGCCGCGACTCGGGTGAATGGTTCCTTCGAAGGCGACCTTCTCGTCCTTACCGGGCTGGAACAAGACGCCGGGCGAACGCACGAGCTGGGACACGACGACACGCTCGGTGCCGTTGATGATGAACGTCCCCTGCTCGGTCATGATCGGGAAGTCACCCATGAAGACGGTCTGCTCTTTGATCTCACCGGTCTCGGAGTTCAAGAAGCGAGCGCGAACGAAGATGGGCTGGGAGTACGTGGTGGCGCGCTGACGACACTCTTCAACCGTGAACTTCGGCGGACTCTTCAAGTCCACGTCGTCAGGGTCGAACTCGAGTTCGAGCGAAAGGCGACCCGTAAAGTCGGTGATGGGCGAGATCGCCTCGAAGGCTTCGCGCAGTCCTTGCTTCATGAACAAGTCAAAGCTGTCGCGCTGGATTTCGAGAAGGTTGGGCAGCGGGTGAGCTTCACCCAACGCCGAGAAGTTAAAGCGCTCCGGGCTAGTGGACCGAGACGTCAACGGTCATCCTCCGTGTAAGTGGGTGAGTTGCTACAGATACGTGCCGGGCCTAAGCACAAAACGGCGTCAAGGGTTGACGAAGTTGAGGGCAGGAACACGGTCATTCAACTCTAGTGGTTCTGCCGGAGAATGCGCAACTGGCGCTCCTCGTTCGAGAAACGCGGCCGTTCAAATCGGTTGCGCTCACCCTAGGCAGGTTCAACGCCCAGGTCAAGTCTTTCGATCCTTAGAAAATTCATCAGGTAAAACCCCACGCAGTGGGTCGCGGAAACCTTGGAATTACCTGTTTTTTCTGAACCCTCGCCACCGACGATGCGTCTCGTCGACGGTCGAGTCGTGCGCAAGGGCGATTACTCGTTCCTGGGAGACTCGAAGGAACGCAGAGAGAAGAGCCCCCGTGACACCTGCCCAGCCCCGCGCTTCGAACGACGCGGTCTTCGATCGTCGACGCTTTTTGAGCGGTGGCGTCGCCCTCGGCGCTGGCGCGCTGATGACCGAGGGCCAACGCTCGACGATTGCCCGTGCACGTCGAACGACGCCCGCCGGCTCCGACCTTGGCGCGATTGAACACGTGGTCTTCGTCATGCAGGAGAACCGGTCGTTCGATCACTATTTCGGCTCCTACAAGGGAGTGCAGGGCTTCGACGACCACCCCGCGGGCGAGTTAGGCGCCTTCGCCCAGGCCTACCCGGCGAACACCACTCGTCCGCCGCTCGGTGCCGTGTTGCCCTTCCACCTCGACTCGACGACGGGCCACGACGAATGCACCCACGATCTCAACCACAGTTGGCGCCCCCAACACCTCTGTTGGAACGCGGGCGCGATGGACTCCTTCGTGAAGACCCACACGCAACCCCAGTTGGACGGAGCGAACTCGGGACTCCTCACCATGGGGTACTACACGCGTGCCGACCTCCCCTTTCACTACGCCCTCGCCGACGCGTTCACCCTCTGCGACCGGTACCACAGCTCGATCATGGGTCCCACCCACCCGAATCGATTGATGGCTCTATCAGGGACTATCGATCCTCAAGGGCGTCACGGCGGTCCCGTCCTCACGACCGAGACGACGTCGCGAGCGCTCTTCAGCGTGAACTGGACGACGGTTCCTGAACTACTCGAAGACGCCGGCGTGTCCTGGAAGACCTACACGACGCCGGGACAGGGGTTCATCCCGGGCAATCCCGAGCTCGGCTTCGGCGACGCGATCCTGCCGTACTTTTCGCAGTACCGACGACCGAGCTCGCCGTTGTACCAGAAGGCCTTTCTGCCCACCTACCCCGGTGGGTTCAGTCACGACGTGAAGACCGGACAGCTCCCGAGCGTCTCGTGGATCGTGGCGCCCAACGGCTACGACGAGCACCCGCCGGGCGCACCGGGCTACGGAGCGTGGTTCCTCAACAACGTGCTGCGGACGTTGACGTCCAACAAGAAGGTCTGGTCGAAGACCGTCCTGTTCATCACCTACGACGAGAACGACGGCTTCTTCGACCACGTCGCGCCGCCCGTCGCGCCAGTCGGCACGCCCGGTGAGTACGTGAGCGTGAACCCCCTTCCACCCGACGCCCAGGGCGTCAGTGGACCACTGGGACTGGGCTTTCGGGTGCCGATGCTGGTGGTCTCGCCCTTCAGTCGTGGCGGGTACGTGTCATCCGACGTCTTCGACCACACCTCGCAGATTCGATTCCTCGAACGGCGCTTTGGCATCCACGCGAACAACATCTCCGCGTGGCGACGCGCGACGGTCGGTGATCTCACCACGACGCTGCATCCAAAGAGCGCCAACGTCGCGGTGCCCTCACTCCCCTCCGCCACGCGCTTTCGCACGGCGGCGCTCGGCGCCGAAGGATGCACGCCTTCGGACATCAACGAGACGAGCATCGCGCAGGGTCCGTACCCACTGCCCGCGACACAGCTGATGCCCACCCAAGAGCCGGGAACGGCGCGTCGCTTGCCCTCGACGGCGAACTAGCGGTTCTTCGACCGCGCCACGATCGTCGCTGGAACCAAGGCGAGCGTAGAAAAGAAAAACCCCGGCCGGTTTCCCGGCCGGGGTTTTCACACTACGTGGAGTTACTTGACTTCTACCGTCGCGCCGGCGGCCTCGAGGGCAGCCTTTGCCTTCTCGGCGTCGGCCTTCGAGACCTTTTCGAGCACGGGCTTGGGAGCACCGTCCACGAGGTCCTTGGCTTCCTTCAGACCCAGGCTGGTAAGTGCGCGCACTTCCTTGATCACCTGAATCTTCTTGTCGCCACCGCTCGTCAAAATGACGTCGAAGTCGCTCTTCTCGTCGGCAACAGCTTCGTCGCCGGCGCCGCCAGCGGCGGGCGCTGCAGCAGCGGCCACGGGGGCCGCGGCCGTTACGCCGAACTTCTCCTCGAACTCCTTGAGCAGTTCGCTCAGTTCGATGACGGAAAGCTCCGCGATGCCATCAAGAATCTGCTCCTTGGTCAGGGTTGCAGCCATGGTGATTCCTTTCTCTACTTACTACGTTGTCGGTTATTCGGCCGGTTCGCTCGAGGCGTCGCTCGACGCCTCAGAGGTGTCGGGTTCGGGCTCAGCCACGGGGGCTTCGTCCGCGACCTCCGCGACCACGGTCGCGGCGTCGTCGCTCGCTGCGGGAGCAGCTTCCTCGACCCCGGCCGGAGTCTCGGCGACCACTTCGGGCTCGACGACCTCGGGAGTGACGGCAACGCCACCCTTTGAGTCGATCAAGGCCGAGAGGCCGTAGGCGAGGTTTTGCGGGATGGCCTTCAAGAGACCGGCCATCGTCGACAGTGGTGAGGCCAAGAGACCCGCGAATCGCGCCAACAAGACGTCGCGAGTGGGCAGGTCGGCGAGCGCGCTGAGGTCACCCTTCGAGAGTGCCTTGCCGTCGAGGACGCCGCCCTTGATCACGAGCGTGGGCGTGGCCTTGGCGAAGTCGCGCAGGGCCTTGGCGACCGCCGAGACGTCGCCGTTCACGAAGGCGATCGCCGTCGGTCCTTCGAGGAACGCTTCGAGGGGCTCGACGGAGGTGCCGACGATCGCGCGACGCACGAGGGTGTTCTTGAAGACCTTGTAGTCAGCGTCGAGGGTACGAAGCTGGCGGCGAAGGGTCGAGATCTGGGCGACGGTCATGCCGCGGTACTCCGTGACGACGGCCGTCGAAGTGGCGTCGACCTTCGCCTTCAGTTCGTCGACGGTAGCGACCTTGGCGGTGCGAACCTTGTTCATAGTGACTCCTTCACCGGATGCCGCCCGGTAACGGGCCTCGGACATCCAAGCGAACGAGCTCCCGAAGGAAACTCGAACTCCTCGTCAGGCGGACCTTGGTCCTTTGAGCACTTTCGCGCACCGGATGTCTTCGGCGTTCTGTATAAATCTGTTGCACCGACTTCGTGCGAGGTGTCCAGCGTAGTGACGAAGCGACGGCTCCGTCAAAACCGCGACTACGCCGGGGTCAAGACCTCATCGGCGTCACGCGTGCGCGTGGGGTCGACCTTGACGCCCGGGCCCATCGTGGAAGAGACCGTGATGCTCATGAGGTAGCGGCCCTTCGCGCTCGCCGGCTTCACGCGTACGACTTCGTCGATGACGGCCTGGACGTTGCGAACGAGATCGTCACGAGAGAAACTGACCTTGCCGACGCGAAGCTGGACGTTGCCAATTTTGTCGGTGCGGTACTCGACGCGCCCGCCCTTGAACTCGGTGACCGCTTTCGCGACGTCCATGGTGACGGTGCCGGTCTTCGGGTTGGGCATGAGCCCACGCGGACCGAGCACGCGACCGAGTCCACCGACTTGACCCATGAGGTCGGGTGTGGCGATCGCGACGTCGAAGTCGAGGAAGCCGCCCGCGACTTTCGCCACGAGGTCCTCCGCGCCCACTTCGTCAGCGCCCGCGTCACGAGCGGCCTGGGCCGCTTCGCCGGACGCGAAGACCGCGACGCGGTTCGTCTTGCCGGTGCCCGCGGGCAACGAGATCGTGCCGCGCACGATCTGCTCCGCTTTGCGAGGGTCGACGCCCAAGCGAATCGCCAGTTCGACGGTCTCGTCGAACTTCGCCGTCGAAAGGTTCTTCACCTTGTCGAGCGCTTCGGTGACCGTCAACAGCTCTTCGCGGTCAACCTGCGCGAGTGCGTTCTTGTAGTTCTTGCCGTGCTTCATGTTGTTCTCCTAGCCCGCGACCGTGATGCCCATCGAGCGCGCCGTACCGGCCACTTGGAGCTTGGCCATCTCGACGTCGTCGGTGTTGAGGTCCTTCAATTTGGTCTTTGCGATCTCTTCAACCTGGTCCATCGTCACGGAGGCGACGACTTCACGACCGGCGAGCTTCGCGCCCTTCGCGATACCGGCGGCCTGGCGCAACAGCACCGGCGTCGGCGGGGTCTTCAAGATGAACGTGAAGGTACGGTCCTCGTAGATCGAGATCTCGACCGGGATGACCGTGCCACGCATCGACTCGGTGGCGGCGTTGTACTGCTTACAGAACTCCATCGTCTGCACGCCGTGGGGCCCGAGCGCGGTACCTACCGGCGGCGCGGGCGTTGCTCCACCCGCTTCGAGTTGGATCTTTACTACTGCGACAACGTTCTTGGCCATGGCCGTTCTCCTGTTAGTTCTTTACAGCTTCGTGACCTGCGTGAAGTCGAGCTCCACGGGGGTCTCTCGTCCAAAGATGTCCACCAACACCTTGACTTTGAGTTGGTCTTCGTTGATCTCGGCGACGTGGCCCGAGAAGGTCGCGAAGGGACCGGTCTTGATCTGCACCGTGTCGTTGACTTCGAACTCGTGCGTGGGCATGCGCCGCTTCGCGGTGGGCTGCTCGACACCCTCGACGTGGGGGCGGATGATGTTGTCGACCTCGCGACGCGTCAACGCCGTGGGCTTGGTCTTCTCCGCGCCGACGAAACCCGTCACGCCCGGCGTCGAGCCGATGACGTAGAAGATCTCGGGATCGGGTTCGCAACGGATCAAGAGGTAGCTCGGGAACATGCGCTTCGAGACCGTGACCTTCTTACCGGACTTGAACTCGGTGACGTCCTCTTCGGGAAGGTAGATCTCGTAGATAGATTCGCTCAACTCGCGACTCTTCACGATGTTGTTCAGCGCGCCGATGACTTTTTGTTCGTGACCGGCGAAGGTGTGCACGATGTACCAGCGACCGGGACGGTCGTAGGCGCTCTCGACGATGGGCTCTTCGTCGTCGATGATCGTGACGTCGAGAATCTCTTCATCGATCGTCACGTCGGCGTCGGCTTCGAGGGGGGTTTCTAGATCACTCATTGGGGCCTACTTGACGAAAAGGAACGTGACGAATTTGGAGAATCCATATCCGAGTCCGAAGATTAGGGAGGTCATGAAGACCAGTACGAAGAAAACGATGGAGGTGTAGTTGATGACTTCCGGGCGCGTCGGCCACGAGACCTGGCGCATCTCCTCGCGGATCTGACGGAAGAATTCGCGCGGCGTCGCGCGGTCGTTTCGACGGCGCTGAACGTCCTGCGCCGACGTGCGACGTGACGAAGCGGCGCCGTCGGCGCCTACCTGTCCCTGTCGCTGCATCATGCGCTTTTGTTCGCGGTTCATCTCACGTCTCTCGTTCGTACTTCACTACATCGATCGAAAACCATCTTCGAGCAGGGCAGGAGGGACTCGAACCCCCAACCACCGGTTTTGGAGACCGGTGCTCTACCAATTGAGCCACTGCCCTATGGGGTCAGCGTCCAAGAAAATGGACGTGTCCCTAGGGACGTCAATCTTACCACCACCGCTTGGGAGTGCCCCTAGCGGGTCTCTTTGTGCAGCGTGTGCTTGCGCTCCCACTGACAGAACTTCTTCATTTCAATACGCTCACGGTCGTTGATCTTGTTCTTGGTCGTGATGTAGTTGCGTCGCTTGCAGTCCTCGCACGCCAGGGTCACCTGGATGCGCTTTTCGTTCTTAGCCATTCTTCTCTCCTTGGTACAGCCTGGGCCCTGCGTTGTGCCTGGTAGCGGCGGCGGGACTCGAACCCGCGACAACACGATTATGAGCCGTGTGCTCTGACCACCTGAGCTACGCCGCCTGGCGAGCCCTCTGTCGGGATTGAACCGACGACCCCTTCCTTACCATGGAAGTGCTCTACCACTGAGCTAAGAGGGCGTTTGCGAAAAAAGTCGCGAGGGAAAATTGTACTCCCTAAAAGCCTCATTTATCCAACCCACCGGCGGGTACCCTTGACCCGTATGAGAACGCGCCTGGTCGAAGTGGACGACGCGCGCGCCCTGATGAACATTCTGAACCCCGAAGTCGTCGAAGTGACGGTTTCGTTCGATCTGGTTCCGAAAACCCTCGAAGAGCAGCGCGACTGGATCCTCGACCACCAATCCACCCACCTCTGTCTCGTGGCGGTCAACACCGACGGGGGTGTCGGTGAACCCGGAGCCCGCGACGAGCCGATCGCCGGCTTCGCGTCCTTCTCCCCCTTTCGCGAACGCCCGGCGTACGCCACCACCGTGGAGAACTCGGTCTACGTGCACCGCGCGGCCCGGGGCCTCGGGGTCGGCGAGCGACTACTGAATGACCTGATCGCTTCGGCAAAAGAGTCGGGTTTTCACTCGATCATCGCGCGCATCGTGGGTGAGAACGCCGGCTCGATCCGCCTCCACGAGAAGGTCGGCTTCACGCTCGTGGGCACCGAGATCGAAGTGGGCCGTAAACACGGTCGCTGGCTCGACGTCGTCGAGTACCAGTACGTGATGCCCGATCTTCGCCGCTAAGCGGAGACGTCACTCACCTGGAGCTCTTTCTCGGGCCACGACCACTGCGTCCAGCGACCCATGGGCAACAACAAGACGCCGCCGAGGATGGCTACCGCGAGGGCGATGAGCAGGGGGTTCGAGTGCACGAGTCCCGCGAGGAGCTGACGTCCGCCGGGTAGCCCGACGAAAGGACCGGTGATCGAGAGCAACAAGAGCCAGAAGTGCTCGCGACCCTTGTAACTCGCGGCCAGCACCACGATGCCCCACGCGAGATACCACGGCTGCACCACGGGTCCGAGTTCGACGAAGAGGATGAGCGACAGCCCGAGTGAGCGCACCCAGCCGCGCTGCTCGCAGTGCCAGAGCAGCCAGAACGAGAACGCCGCGGCGGCCATGAACCCGAGGAACCTGGTGAACGAGAGCACCGTGGCGATGGGGACCGAGTGCAGTCCGACGGCGTGGATGAGATTGCCGAGCGCCATGCCGACGGCCGTCGCGGGCGCCGCCCACGAGCGCACGGTCCCGTTCGTCAAGAGATTATTGACCCACCCGAAGCCGAAGCCCGCCATGAATGACGTCACGAGCAGCGTGACGCCGACGACCAACCCGCCGATGGCGAAGGGGCGGATCTTCTGTTTCAACGTGGCTTGCGGCCCGAGCCAGGTCCACGCGACGAACGCCAAGCCAATGGCGGCCGGAGCTTTGATCGCCGTGGCTATCGAACAGAAGAACAGCGCCCAGACTGGATGTCGTTGCACGGCCAGACCCAAGCCGACGACGAGAAATCCCGTCATGATGGCGTCGTTGTGCGCGCCGCCGATCAAGGTGAGCAGCACCAACGGGTTCATCGCGCTCAAGACGAACGCCTCGCCCGGGTCGCGTCCGAGGCCCTTCGCGAGGATGGTGACGCCGTAACCGATCATGGCGACGGCGAAGACCTCGAGGAGTCGAAGGCCCACCACGATCCCGAGCTCGTAGTGGTTCGCGATGCGGTCGATCGTGCCATCAAGGAAGAGGAAGAAAGGTCCGTAGGGCGCGGGCGTGTTGCCCCACAACTGGTCGACCGGCGGCACCCACGGTCCCCCGCCCAGGGTGTACGGACCGTAGAGGTAAGGACTGATGTGATGCGCCGTCATCTCGCCTTGCGCCGCGTAGCTGAACACGTCGCGAGAGAAGAGGGGCGGCGCGACGATCATCGGCAACGACCACAGTCCGAGGATCCACCACAACGGCTTGAGTCCGGCGCCCGCGTGCAGTTTCATGACTTCGGAGAGTCGTAGCCAGACCCTCATCAACAACAAAAGACCGCCGTAGACGAGAACGACCGAGAGTATGTACTTCGTCAAACTCGGCGTACCGACTTGACTCGCCGAGGGCTCACCGAAGAACCAGGTGTTCGCCATATTGAGCTTGAAGGGCGAGTTCGTAAAGGAGACGCCCGCGAGGATCGACGTCATAGCGACGAAACCCAAGACCGCGGGCTGCCAGAGGAACCCCCAACCTTCGAAGGGACCGGGCGTGAATCGACCGAGTGGCGTGTAGCGGTGTTCGAGGAGCTCGACGCCCGACTCAAAACGAGTCGCCACGCGTTCGTACGAGCGTCGCACGGCTCTCGCCCACGAGTTCACTCGACCCACGAAACTCCTTTCGCCACGATCAGTGACACCGTACTTCGCCGTTTCGTCAACGCAAAGTGGAACGTGGTCAATCCCCCCGAGGAAGGATTAACCGTGGTGGGCCAGGAGGGATTTGAACCCCCGTAGGCTAAGCCGTCTGGTTTACAGCCAGATCCCATTGGCCACTCGGGCACTGACCCGTCGAAAATTCTACTTCCCGCGGCGACCCCACTGCCAAACAGGTCCGAGCCTCTACCATTTGACCATGCCTAGTTTTGACGTCGTCTCAGAAGTCGACCTCCAAGAAGTACGCAACGCCGTCGACCAAGCCAATCGCGAAGCGACGACGCGCTTCGACTTCAAGGGCACGGACGCCCTGATCGAGTTCTCGGAGAAGGAACTTTCACTCAGCGCCACGACGGCGGACCGACTGCGCGCGTTGTACCAACTGCTCGAAGAGAAGATGGTGAAGCGATCGGTGTCTCTGAAGTCGCTCGACGCGGGAAAGATCGAAGAGGCCAGTCACAACAGTGCCCGTCAAAAGGTCGCACTGAAGGCGGGCATCAGCCAAGAGGTCGGCAAAAAGATCAACAAGCTCGTGAAGGACATGGGAGTGAAGAGTCTTAGCTCGTCCATCCAAGGCGACCACGTGCGCGTGACCGGTAAACAGCGCGACGACCTTCAGCGCGCCATGACCGCCTTCAAAGAGGCCGATTTGGACGTACCTCTGCAGTTCACGAACTTTCGCGACTAGATCGCGGTCTTCTCCTCGACGACCAGGTGCTCGTCCATCTGTTCCAGCGGATGGACGTGAAATATTCGATTGAAGACGATGAGCTTCAACACCCAGAACACGGCGAAGCACACCAGATTGATCCCCGCGACGAGGCCCGTGTTCGCCAAGTGACTCCACTGGTGTGAACTCACCTCATTTTTGGCGAACCACGCACCGAGTTGGGCGAACGCGATGCCGAGGATCGACATGATCAAAAAGGGAAGCACCTCGAGGCGAAAGAGGCTGCGGCCCTTCTTGCCCCACGTCCAGCGGCGATTCAACTGATACGCCGGCAACATACCGATGATGTTGCCCGTCAGCGTCGCCCAGATCACACTCGGGATGATCCGCAGTCCGTACAGTCCGGCCACGGCACTGAACGAGACCGCCGTCGTGACGCCAGAAGTCAGCGTGTAGCGGATCATTTTCTTGCCCTGGTGCGTTCGCGACCACTCCATCACCGAGCTGGGTGAATACTTCATCGTTGCTAACTTACTTGTCGCCGCGGGGTGCGCCGGAAGCACGCTCGCCACGATTCGTCGTCCGGGGACACTCGAAACCACGTCAATCCCGAAGGTACGTCGAGCCACTGCACGCAACGACTAGAGAGCAGACCGCTCCTCCAGGGTGAGGTGCTCGTCAATGAGTTCCAGTTTGTTGACGTGAAAGATCTTGTTGAAGACCGCCAACTTCAACATGAAAAAGACCCCGAAGCAGACGAGGTTCGTGCCGGTGACGAGCGCGGTGTTCGCCAAGTGGCTCCACGTGTGCGAGTGCACCTCGGCTCGAGACCAGAACGCACCGAACTGCGAAAAGGCGATGCCGAGAAACGACATGCTCCAGAAGGGCACGATCTCATTACGAAAGTGACTTCGCCCACGCTTGCCCCAGGTCCACGTCCGATTGAGGTGGTAGGCGGGCAGGGTCGCGATCAAGTTACCGGCCAGCGTCGCCCAGATGACGCCAGGGATAATGCGAAAGCCGTAAAGGATGGCGATGGACGTGAACGAGACGCCGGTCGCGATCACCGAGCCGAGAACGTAGCGCACCATCTTCTTGCCTTGGTGCGTGCGTGACCACGTCATCAACGCGCGAAGTCGTTCGATCATTGGATGAAGTCTACCGGGCTCGCCCATCCGGACCGGGTGACGGCAGGTGCAACAATGGCTCTATGTCTGAGGCCCTCGAGTTTCTCGTCCACCTGCTCGACCTCGAAACCATTGAGGTGAACGTCTATCGAGGCATCAATCCGAAAGAAGAGCGCCAACGCACGTTCGGCGGCCAAGTGGCGGCCCAAGCGCTCATGGCCGCCGGCCGTACGGTGGAACGCGGTCGAGTTCACTCGTTGCACTCGTATTTCTTGCGTCCCGGTGACCCGACGACGCCCATTCTCTACGAAGTCGACCGCATCCGCGACGGGAAGAGTTTCTCGACGAGGCGCGTGGTGGCCGTACAGCATGGCAAGGCCATCTACAACATGCAGTCGAGTTTCCATACCGACGAGATCAGCATCGAGCACCAAGTTCAAATGCCCGACGTCCCCGGACCGGAGACCGTGGATTCACTCTTCGATCGGGTCCAAAGGGAGTTCGGTGACGTCGATGAGTGGTTCAATCGACCCCACCCCATCGATCAACGATTCCTCGGAGAGCTTCCGTGGAGTCCGAACCGTTCGAAGGACCCCCACCAAAAGATCTGGATCAAGGCCGACGGCACGTTGCCCGACGATCCCTTGTTGCACGCCTGCGTCGTTACCTACGCGAGCGACATGAGCCTCTTCGACGCCATCTTGAAACCCCACTCGATCAAGTGGGATGACGGTACGTTCATGGGCGCGAGTCTCGACCACTGCATGTGGTTCCACCACGACCTGCGCGCCGATGAGTGGTTGCTGTACGACACCGAGTCGCCCATCGCGTACGGCGGACGTGGACTCGCGAGAGGGTTCTTGTTCTCGAGGGACGGCGAGTTGAAAGTCTCGATGGTCCAAGAAGGACTGACCCGCCTGATCAAGACCGACGCCGAGAAGGTCGCGACGATCTAGGCGCTAGTCGCGCTGGTGCATGGGTACGAAGTCACGAACGTCGGCCCCGACGTAGAGCTGACGGGGCCGGGCGATCTTCGTGTCCTGCGCGAGGAGTTCCTGGAAGTGCGCGAGCCAACCCGACGTGCGGGGAATGGCGAAGAGCACCGTGAACATCTCCATCGGAAAGCCCATCGCCTGATAGATCAGACCCGAGTAGAAGTCCACGTTGGGGTAGAGACGACGTGAGATGAAGTAGTCGTCAGCGAGCGCGACCTCTTCGAGCTTCAGCGCAATGTCGAGCAGTGGATTCTTTCCGGTGACACTGAAGACGTCGTCGGCGATCTTCTTGATGATCTGGGCACGGGGGTCGAAGTTCTTGTAGACCCGGTGTCCGAATCCTTCGAGAAGGGTCTTGCCTTGCTTCACCGTCTCGACGAAGGCCGGCACGTTCTCGATGCTGCCGATCTTGATCAACATCTTCAACACCGCTTCGTTGGCGCCACCGTGTCGAGGGCCGTACAGCGCCGCCGTCGCGGCGGCGGTCGCTGAATACGGATCAGCGTGCGAGGAGCCCGCGACGCGCATTGCTGTCGTGCCGCAGTTCTGTTCGTGGTCGGCGTGCAAGATGAAAAGGACGTCGAGCGCGTGGGCGAGAACCGGATCCGGTTCGTAGCGAGGTTCGGCGACCTTCCACATCATCGAGAGGAAGTTCTGCGAGTACGACATCGAGTTGTCGGGGTAGACGAAGGGCATGCCAACGCTGAAGCGGTGCGCGGCGGCAGCGAGCGTGGGCATCTTCGCGATCAGCCGCACGATCTGCTTGTGCAAGATCTCGGGGTCGTCGAGAACCTTCGCGTCCTTGTAGTACGTGGACAGCGCCGCGATCGCGGAGACCAACATGCCCATCGGGTGCGCGTCGTAGTTGAAACCTTCGAGGAAACGCTTTCGAACGTTCTCGTGAATGTACGTGTGGTACGTGATCTCCTTTTCCCAGTCGGCGGCCTGCTCCGCGTTCGGTAGTTCACCGTGCAAGAGCAGGTAGGCAACCTCGACGTACGTCGACTTCTCCGCGAGTTGCTCAATGGGGTAGCCGCGGTATCGCAGGATGCCCGCGTCACCGTCGATGTACGTGATGGAGGATTCGGCCATCGCCGTCGTCATGAAGCCCGGGTCGTAGAACCAGATGCCAGGAAGGAGTTTCGAGAACTCGTTCGCGGCGATGCCGCCGTTCTGGATGGGGATCTCTCGCGTCTCACCAGTGCGGTTATCGGTCACGGTAATGGACTGCGGCACAGTTCCTCGATTCACTTTTAGGGGCCCGTCCATCGTACGCGAACTCACCAGTAACTCAATCTCGCTATGAGGTTCCCGACGGCGACATCTGCATTTGGTAGGTCTCCGAGGTGGCCTTGCTCGTCGCGGCCCGCGCGCCCGTCAGCGTCAACACAATCCGAGCGCGCTCGCTCGCGACGGTGTGAATACCGCCCGGAATGAAGGCGAAAGCCCCAAGGGGACCTAGCGTCGTCTTCATCGTCTGCGCGAAGGCGGTACCTCGATTATTGAGGGGCGTCACGTGGATCGTCAGCGTCACCGGCTGATCGTCGTAGCTCGCGTTCACCACCGACACGCCCATCATCACCAGACCCACCGGTGGGAGAAGCAGGACGCCGGCGGTGGCGGGAAGCGGCGCCGGCGTCACGTGCACGGCCGCGATACTGATGGCGCGAACGAGCGCCAGCGACGACGCGGTGGTGAGTGCCGTCAAGCCGTGGGCAGCGTAGTAACTCGCGCTCGACGAGTTCGTCATGTCCAGGTGCACGCGCCCGGGCTCTTTCGCGAGCGCGAAACGTTGCACGCTCCACTGTTGGTCCGTCGCCTGGAGGGTCGCTACTGGATCCGTCACCACGGCGATGGGCACAGTGTTCCACGGCAGCGTCAACGTCTGGGCGACAATGCCGAGCAGCCGCTGGTACGCCGCGACACGAGTCAACGTGATCTTGTACAACGTCTCGTTCACGCGATGATCAAGACCCGGTCGGCGCAGTTGATCCGCGGCGGTGATCCAGTTCGCGAGTTCTTGGTCGAGTTGATTCAGCCGCGCGGCGAAGACTGGTCGACTCAGTGTGAAGCCCCGCGCCAGAAGCGTCTCGAGGCGCCCGTTAAAACTGTTCTCCCTCGTGACCATCGTGTTGGCGAGTGCCGCGAAACTTCGATTCTCGCTCCGTTGAGGCGTCGCTGCTCCGTGCGCCGCGCGCGACACGTCCCTCGCAAACACAAGGACGATGAGCGTGATGGCAAGGGCCAAGGTGATGAACAACGTGTGTCGACGACGTTGCGCGCGAGTACGGGCCACGCTGGAAGAACTTACTCGTCAGCGATTTTCAGCTCTGATCCTCGTACTCCTCGAGGTCGAGGATCTCGGACGAACCCTCTGGAAGTGGGTGCGCCGCGTCCACGCCCCACTTCACTTCGTCGAGACGCGCAGCCAGACGATCGACTTGTCCCAACTCGGGCAACTCCTTGGCGTGCGCGGCCCCGCCAAGGTTCTGAAGGCTCTTAGCGCTGACGATGAGCCGCGTCTCGAACGAGGTGATCATGCTGTTGTACTCCTTCACCTGCGTGTCGAGGGCCTTACCCATTCGAGAGACGGGCTCGGCCACGCGACGAATACGTTCGAAGATCGTCTCGGCGACCTTGTAGATCTCTTCGGCGTTGATGGCGAGTTTTTGTTGGCGGACCACCATCGCCACCGACCACAACAACGACAGGAGGTTCGTCGGTCCGACGATGAGGACCCGTTCCTTCGCGGCGTACGTCAGAAGTTCGGGGTCGGCGTCAAAGGCCACACTCACCGCCACGTCACTCGGCACAAAGCAGGCGACGAACTCCGGAGCGGGCGCGATGGACTCCCAGTAGGCCTTTTCTCTCAACGTCTTCACGTGTGCGCGCAAATCCTTCGCGTGTTTTGCTTCGAGCGCCTTACGCTCGTCGGCGTCCTCGGCCGCGAGGGCGGCTTCGAACGCGTCGAAGGGGAACTTCGCGTCTATGGCGACGCGCGAACCGTTGGGCATGCTCACGACACAGTCCGGGCGGACTGAACGACCCGAGTCGATCGTTGACGACACCTGAAGGTCGTAGTCGATGTGTTGCTTGAGTCCCGAGGCTTCGAGCACGTTGGCGAGTTGAATCTCGCCCCAGCGACCGCGATGATCGCTTCGGCCCAACAGCAGGTTCAGTCGACGTGTCTCAACTTGACTCTTGCGTTGTTCGCTGAGGAGTTCGTCGGCTCTGCTCTTCACTTCACCCAATACGCCCACGTGTTGCTTGTCGAAGTCCGCCAGATTTCGTTTGTACTCGTCAAGGAGATCCGCGAGCGGTTTGAGCGTTCGATCGAGCGTGGTCTCTCGTTCCTTCATCACCTGTTCCTGGGAGTGGTTGAACTGAAGGACCGTCTGTTGCAACACGCGATTCGAGAGATTTTCGAAGACACCCTCCATGTTGTCGAGGGCCACCTTCTGTTCTTCGCGTGTTCGTTCGAGATTCTCGCGGGCCGACGCCAGTTCGGACCCACGAACGGCCAGGTCGGAGTGGGCTTGTGACAAGGCCTCGCGTTGGCCCTGAGCACGACGAAGGGCGAGCGACCACGCGAGGAACCCGCCGACGACGAGCCCGATGACACCAGTAAGTGCGGCGATCATTTCACTCCCTTCGATCGACTGTCACCACCCTAGAGAAGGGATGTCACGTACCACTAAACTCCACTTGTGAATCGAATTTTTCGTCTTTCGAAGCCTGAAGAGACGAGTAACACGCCGATCGTCCGCCTCAATGAGGACCTTCGTCCACAGACGGTTCGCATCTTCGCCCTGGTGGGTGAGGCGATCGCGGGCGCGACGCACGCTCTACTCGCGAACGACCGCGAACTGGCGAAGCGCGTCGTCGAGGCGGACATCATCATTGACGAGCTGGTCAACGAACTCGTCTCGGTCGCCGAGACGCGCCTGCTCGAGAGCGCGGCTCTCGACGTCGAGGGCCGTCGCGAACTCTTGATCTTGTTGCGCATCTTGCCTGAGATCGAACGTAACGGCGACCTCGCCGCGCACGTCGCGCGACGCGCGGCGCGCGGCCTCGGCAGCGAGATGTCACCACGCTCGCGCGGACTCATCGAGCGCATGGGTGAAGTCGCCTCCACCATCTGGCGCGAAGCCACCGACGTGATCATCGACGGCAAGAACGAAGCAGTCGGCGCAATGGAAGACATTGATGACGAACTCGACGATCTACACGTGTCGCTGACGGCGGAGTTGACGTCGGGCTCCATGAGCGTGCCCGTGGCGGTAGAAGTCGCCTTGATGGCCCGCTTCTACGAGCGATTTGGCGATCATTGCGTGAACCTGTCGCGCCGCCAAGTCGGACGAGACGGCGCGGATTAGCGCAGTTCGAGTAGCGCTTCGGCGATCTGCACCGCGTTGAGGGCCGCGCCCTTGCGCAAATTGTCACCACTCACGAAAAGCGACAGACCATTGGTCAACGTGTCGGCTCGACGAATCCTTCCAACGTAACTCGGGTCCTGACCCGTAGCACGACGGGGCGTGGGCATCTCGTGCACCACGACACCGCGAGCCTTGGCGAGTATCTCGGTGGCGTGCTCGGGCGTGAGTGGACGATCGAAGCCCAACGTCAACGACAACGAGTGACCCGTGAACACGGGGACGCGCACGCACGTCGCGCTCACGTGAAGGTTCGCGATCTCGAGGATCTTTCGGCTCTCGTCGCGCAACTTCTGCTCTTCGCCAGTCTCGAACGATCCGTCGTCCACGATCGAACCGGCGAGAGGAATGACGTTGTGCGCGATCGTCGCGGGGAACTTGACGCCTTCGTCGAAGGGGAACGCCGCGCCATCAAAGGCCAGCACGCGCACGTCGCTGTCGCGCGTCTTTTCGAGCTGGTCCGCGAGTTCGTCGACGCCCTCGCGACCGGCGCCACTGACGGCTTGGTACGTCGAGACGATCATCGTCGTGAGGCCGGCCGCCAAGTGCAGCGGCTTCAACACGGGCATCGCGGCCATCGTGGTGCAGTTGGGATTCGCCACGATGCCCTTCGGAATCGTGATGAGCGCGTGCGCGTTCACTTCGGGGACGACGAGGGGGACTTCGGGGTCCATTCGCCACGCGGAGGAGTTGTCGATGACGATCGCACCCGCGGCGGCGAGACGTGGCGCGAGGACCTTCGACGACGTCGCGCCCGATGACGCGAGTGCGATGTCGATGCCAGAGAAGTCGGCCGTCGCCGCGTCCTCGACCTCGATGGATTGTCCGTGCCATTCGATCGTCGTTCCGGCCGAGCGCGCGGACGCAAAGAACCGCATTTCGTCAACGGGGAACTGACGCTCCAGGAGAATGGCGCGCATGACCGTGCCGACTTGACCAGTGGCTCCAAGGATGGCTAGGCGCATGGCGAAAGTTTAGGTCACTCGGCGTCGAGGCCGAACGCGTGGTGCAAGTGACGAACGGCGTCAGCGACTCGATCGGCGCGCAGCACGCACGAGATACGGATGGAACTCGTCGAGATCATCTCGATGTTGATGTCGTTGTTGTAGAGCGTCTCAAACATGAGTGCCGTCACGCCGGGACTGGACTTCATCCCCGCGCCCACGATGGTGACGCGTCCGATGTTGTCGTCACTCGTGACGGTTTCGGCGTTGATGTCACCGCGAACTTTCTCGCACGCGACCATCGCCGCGTCGAGCTCGGTCTTCGCGACGGTGAACGAGATATCCGTGACGTTGTGGGCGCTCGTGTTCTGCACGATCATGTCGACGTTGATGCCACCGTTGGCGAGTTCGCGAAAAAGTGTCGCCGCCACGCCCGGTCGGTCCGGCACCCCCGCCACGGTGATCTTCGCCTCCGAGGTGTCATCGGTGATTGCCGAAACGATGGCTTCTTCCATTGTGGGGTCCTCCTCCACGATCCAGGTGCCTGGCTCCCAAGTGAAACTCGAACGAACGTGCAGCGGCACGTGGTGACGGCGCGCGTACTCCACCGATCGAAGCATCAAGACTCGACCGCCGGTCGCGGCGATCTCCATCATCTCGTCGAACGAAACCTTGTCGAGTCGACGTGCCTTCGGCACCACTCGCGGGTCGGCACTGAAGACGCCGGCGACGTCGGTGTAGATCTCGCAGACGTCGGCCTTCAACGCGGCGGCCAGTGCGACGGCCGTGACGTCGGAACCGCCTCGCCCGAGCGTCGTGATGTCGCGATCGGTAGAGACGCCCTGAAAACCTGCGACGACCGGGACGAGCCCGTCGTCGAGAGCTTCACGAATTCGATCGGGCCGCATCTCGAGGATCTTCGCCCTGGTGTGGCTGGTGTCGGTGATGATCCCGGCTTGGCTTCCCGTAAACGAGGCTGATTCGACGCCGACTGCTCCGAGGGCCATGCTCACGAGCGCCATCGAGATTCGCTCACCGGCCGTCAATAGCATGTCCATCTCTCGCGCGGTGCGCGAAGGCGAAACCTCCTCGGCCAATCGCACGAGATCGTCGGTGAATTTACCCATCGCCGAGACGACGACCACGACTTCGTTCCCGGCGTCTCTCGTGCGCGCGACGTGGTGGGCGACGGCGCGGATGCGCTCGGCGTCACCGACCGACGTGCCACCAAACTTTTGCACGATGAGCGCCATGCGCACCAAGGATAGTTGAGTGAAAGATCGCCCTTTTGGGGGCCGAGTAAAGTCGCAACCATGGCAACTTCCAAGCGTGAACGGCAGAAAGCGGCCCGCCGCGAAAAATTAGAGCGTGAACAGCGCTACGAAAAGCGGCGCAAGAACATTCGACGCGGCGTCATCGTCGGCGTCATCGCGGTCATCGTCGTAGGGTCCGGCGCACTGCTCTTCACCGGCGGAAAGCCCAAGGCTAAGGCCAGCACAACGACCACGACGTCAACGACGGCACCCGCCACGACCACTACGACGGCCAAACCAGCGGGTTTCACGGTCACGCAGGCTCAAGCGAACGCCAAAGCCGTGGCGGCGGGATGCCCCGCCTCCACGAGCACCCGCGTCAACACCAAGACGTGGCCTAAGGCTCCCGCCATGACCATCAACACGGCGAAGACGTACTACGCGCACTTCACGACGACGGCCGGAAACTTCGTCGTCAAGCTTGACGCCAGCACCGCGCCCATCACGACGAACAACTTTGTCTTCCTCGCGGATCAGGGCTACTACAAGTGCGTGATCTTCCACCGCGTGATCAGTGGCTTCATGATCCAAGGTGGTGACCCCACGGGCACGGGAACTGGTGGACCTGGTTACACCATTCCTGATGAGTACCCGAAGGCTGCCACGCCGGACTACCCGCTGTACTCGATCGCCATGGCCAACACCGGGGCCGCGAATACCGGAGGTAGTCAGTTCTTCATCGTGACCGGCGCCTCCGGTGAATCCCTCCCCAACACGTACTCACTCTTCGGCCAAGTCGTCAGTGGCGTGAAGGCCGTCAATACGATCCAAAACGCCGGGAGCACGAGTTCGACCGGCGTCCCGCCCGCCATCACCCACCGCATCTTGAACATCACGATTACGGAGTCATAGACCATGAGCGACAACTTTCCCAACCCCGACGGTTCGAGTCCGAAGCGACAGAAGTTCGACGCCGCGCCCGAAATGATCATCGATCCCGAGAAGACCTACACCGCCACGATGGTCACCTCGAAAGGGACGATGGAGCTCTTACTCGACCACCACGGCGCACCCGTGACGGTGAACAGCTTCGTGTTCTTGGCTCGCTGGCACTACTACGACGGTATCGTGTTCCACCGCGTCATTCCCGGCTTCGTCTTGCAGGGCGGAGATCCGACGGGCAGTGGCGCCGGTGGTCCGGGTTACCGCTTCAATGACGAGTTGCCTAAGCCCGGTCGTTACGAGGTCGGCTCGTTGGCCATGGCCAACGCGGGACCCAACACCAACGGTTCACAGTTCTTCGTCATCTCGGGTCCCGACGGCGTGCGCTTGCCCCCGCTCTACGCGCACTTCGGCAAAGTCGTGAAGGGCCTCGACGTCGTCGCGGCGATCAATGACATCGGCACACCTTCGGGCAAACCGCGCGAGGACGTCGTCATCGAGTCAGTGACCATCACCGAGAGCTAGAGCTCAACGACGTCGTGACCGCGAGTGGTGACGACGTCATCACTCGCTTGGTGCCACGCCGATCCGTCTAAGTAGACGACGCCCAGTGGTCCCACGACCGCGAACGTCTCGTCGGCCCCTAAGAGCGATCGAGTTCGCGTCAGCTCTTCGTCGCTGGCGTTGACGCCCAGCGTGAGTCCCGAGCGGTACCCGAGGCCGGTTGTTGGAGCGCCACCGCGTGGATCGATCATGACGTCGCCGAGGAGCGACGCCACGGACCCGACGGCGACGACGCAACGAGCGTCGCGGATCGCCTCACCCACGGGAGAGCCGTGCCAGACGCTCTTCGCGTGCAGTGGCGAGCCGTCGCTCAAGACGACGAGGTCGGCACTCTTGATTCGTCGCACGAAATACGGCTCGGCGTTCGAGGCGCGGTCCGCGATCATCAGTGCTTCGACCTTTGCCTCGGACGGTTCAAAGAGAACTGAGAGTTCGATGGCCGCTTCGTTGATCCCCAAAAACGCTGCGGCCGTCGGTAGAAGTACGACGTCGGTGTCATTCGTCACGTCGAGCAACTCGCCCGTCGCCAGCACTTCTCGAAGCGCGTCGAGCGAACCCACCACGACTGTTGATACGTTCATCACGCCACTTTCTTATTCGTTGCTACTAATCAGTAACGCTAGTGTTCGCACATGAGCTTCGGAAATATCGGCGTCGTGGGATCGGGCATCATGGGTAGTGGCGTCGCTGAAGTCGCCGCGTCCACCGGTGCTCGCGTGATCGTGCGCTCACGTTCCGCCGCCAGCGCGGACGCCGTGCTATCGACGCTGGAGCAGTCGCTCGCGAAACAGGTCGAAAAGGCCAAGCGCAGCGTCGAGGAAGCCGACGCCATCCGTCAACGAGTCAGCGTGACCACCGAACTCGGCGACCTCGCTCACTGTGACCTCGTCATCGAGACCGTGGTGGAAGATTTGAGCGTCAAGAAGGAACTCTTTCGTGCACTCGACGCCATCGTCGCGCCCACGACGATCGTGGCTACGTGCACGTCGACCTTGGCCGTCATCGACCTCGCGATGGAGATCTCGAACCCCGATCGCGTCTGTGGCGTGCACTTCTTCAATCCGGTCCCGGCAATGTCCCTCGTCGAGGTCGTTCGACCACTGAGCGCGAGCGACGAGACCATCGCGTTAGTCACCGAGTTCGTACTCGCCTGCAACAAAGAGCCCATCGAGGTGAAAGATCAAGCGGGCTTCATCGTGAACGCGCTGCTCTTTCCGTACCTCAACAACGCCGTACGCCTCCTCGAGGGCGGGGTCGCGACGAAAGAAGGCATCGACGCCGCGATGAAGGGTGGCTGCGGTTTCCCGATGGGACCTTTCGCGTTGCTCGACCTCGTCGGGCTCGACACCTCGGTCGCGATCCTTGACGCCCTCTATTCCGAGTTCGCCGAGACGAACTACGCCCCGGCGCCGTTGCTACGCCGGATGGTCAGCGCGGGAATGCTGGGTCGTAAGTCGGGCGCGGGTTTCTATCAGTACCGTAAGTAACTGACGACGGGAGGAACTGTGAAGGAACGCTCCAAAGCGTGGGTCATGCGCACGTACTCGGGCCACTCGAGCGCGACCGCCTCCAACGAGCTTTACCGCAACAATCTCGCCAAAGGTCAGACCGGGCTCTCGATCGCCTTCGACCTGCCCACGCAGACGGGCTACGACCCGGACGACCCCAACGCCGAGGGCGAAGTGGGCAAGGTCGGCGTCCCCGTCGCGCACCTCGGCCACATGCGCCAGCTCTTCGCGGAGCTCCCCTTGGATGAGATGAACACGTCGATGACCATCAACGCCACCGCCGCGTGGCTCTGGGGTCTCTACCTCGCCCTCGCGGAAGAAGAAGGCGTCGACTTCAAGGCCCTCCAGGGCACGACGCAAAACGACATCGTGAAGGAGTACCTCAGTCGAGGCACCTACATCTTCGCGCCGGGTCCCTCGAAACGACTCATCGCCGACATGATCGCCTTTGGGATCCACCACGTCCCCAAGTGGAATCCGATCAACGTCTGCAGCTATCACCTTCAAGAGGCGGGCGCGACACCGGCGCAAGAGATCGCCTACGCGCTCGCGACCGCGATCGACGTCTTGGACGCCGTGCGCGACTCGGGCAAGGTCGAGGCTTCCCTCATGCCAGAGGTCGTCGGACGCATCTCCTTCTTCGTCAACGCGGGTGTGCGCTTCATCGAAGAGGTCGCCAAGATGAGAACCTTCACCGCGATGTGGGACGAGATCTGTCGCACTCGCTACGGTGTCGACGACCCGTCGCTTCGACGCTTTCGCTACGGCGTGCAAGTGAACTCGCTCGGCCTCACCGAGCAACAGCCGGAGAACAACGTGCAGCGCATCGTGCTCGAGATGCTCGGGGTCACGTTGAGCGCCGACGCGCGGGCCCGCGCGGTGCAGCTGCCCGCGTGGAATGAAGCGCTCGGACTGCCGCGTCCGTGGGACCAGCAGTGGAGTCTTCGTGTCCAACAAGTGTTGGCGTACGAGAGCGATCTACTCGAGTACCCGGACATCTTCGCCGGTTCGCGCGTCATGGAAGCGATCGTGCACGAACTCACCGTCGCGGCGCAGAGCGAGCTCGACGACGTGCTCGCGTTGGGTGGCGCCTTCAACGCCATCGACGAGTTGAAGAGCCGCCTCGTCGAGAGCCAGTCCGCACGCGTCGAGCGGATCGAGTCCGGAGAACAGACGGTCGTGGGCGTCAATCGATTCACCGAGACCGCGCCGTCCCCACTCACGGGCGACAACTCGCTCCATTCGATCATGACCGTCGACCCCGCCATCGAACAACACCTCATCGACGACGTGACGTCGTGGCGACGAAGTCGCGACAACGACGGCGTGAACGCGGCACTCGATGAGTTACGTCGCGTCGTGGCGAGCAGCGACGTCGACGACAACGTGATGGTGCCCACCATCGCCCTCGCCAAGGCCGGGGGCACGACGGGTGAATGGGCCAGAGCATTGCGCGACGTCTTTGGCGAGTACCGCGCTCCGACCGGTGTGCGTGGCGGCGTCGGCGCGAGAGGCGAACAGTTCTCCGAACTGGTCGCGCGTTCGCAGGCACTTCGCGAGAAACGGGGATCACCGCCCAAGTTGCTCGTCGCCAAGCCTGGACTCGACGGCCACTCCAACGGTGCCGAACAGATCGCGGTCGCCGCGCGCGACGCGGGCTTCGAGGTCATCTACCAGGGAATCCGTCTCTCGCCCGAAGAGATCGTCGCGGCCGCGCGTGACGAGGACGTCGACGTGGTGGGCATCTCGATTCTCTCGGGCTCACACCTCGCGCTCGTACCTCGCGTCATCGCGGGACTGCGCGAGGCGGGCGTCGACGCCAAGGTGGTCGTCGGTGGCATCGTGCCCGACGAGGACGCCCGTGAACTCATGGCGCAGGGCGTCGCGGCGGTGTACACGCCCAAGGACTACTCGTTGGCCGCCATCATGGACGACCTTTTGAATCTGATCGAGGCTTCTAGTTGAGATGATGTGGGCGACGCAGAGCGAAGGGCCCCGCGTTGAACCACCGTCCCGAGAAGCGCCACGTGGGTGGCTTGTCTATCGCCCGCGGACGTGGTGCCTTCAGCAACTCTTCGGCGGCCGCGATGAGCGCGGCCATCTCGTCGGGCGGTAGTCCCGGACGCGGCGCGAGTCCATAACTCACAGTGGCACGTTCCCGTGCTTACGCTTCGGGAGGTCTTCGCGTTTACCTCGCAACAGGTCAAGTGATCGCGCGAGGATCTGACGAGTTTCCGCGGGATCGATGACGTCGTCGATGAAGCCACGCTCCGCGGCGATGTAGGGATTCGCGTAGCGCTCTTCGTAGTCGTCGATGAGTTGCGCGCGCAGCTCTTCGGGGTTGTCGGACTCGGCGAGGTCACGCCGATAGACAATGCTGACGGCGCCCGACGCGCCCATTACCGCGAGCTCGGCCGTGGGCCACGCGAAAGCCAGGTCGGCGCCAATGGACTTTGAGTTCATGACCACGTACGCACCGCCGTAGGCCTTGCGCGTGATGACCGAGATTCGTGGCACTGTCGCTTCGCAGAACGCGTAGAGCAACTTCGCGCCGTGGCGAATGATGCCGCCGTATTCCTGAGCGACGCCGGGCATGAAACCTGGCACGTCGACGAAGGTGACGATGGGCACGTTGAACGCGTCGCAGGTTCGAACAAACCGTGCGGCCTTTTCGCTCGACTCGATGTCGAGCACGCCCGCGAGAATTTGGGGCTGGTTCGAGATGATGCCGATGGTGTGTCCGTCCAGGCGAGCGAAGCCGCAGGTCACCTGTTGGGCGTAAGTGGCGTGCACTTCCATGTAGTCACCGCCGTCGACGACCGACGTGATGACCTTCTTCATGTCGTAGGGCTGATTCTGCGACTCGGGCAGCAGATCGCGTAGGTTCTCGCAGAGTCGATTGGGATCGTCGCCGGTCATGATGCGCGGCGGCTCTTCCATGTTGTTCGATGGCAGGAACGACAACAAGTAGCGAACCTCGTCGAGGACACTCTTCTCATCGGGCAGTACGAAACTTGCGACGCCCGACTTCGTGGCGTGGGTCTGCGCGCCGCCCAACTCTTCGAGGGTTACGTCTTCACCGGTCACCGACTTCACGACGTCGGGACCCGTGATGAACATGTGGCTCGAGTCCTTCACCATGAAGATGAAGTCCGTCAACGCGGGTGAGTACACCGCACCGCCGGCGCACGGTCCAAGGATCACCGAAATCTGGGGCACGACGCCCGACGCGCGCACGTTACGGCGAAAGATTCCCCCGTAGGCGTTGAGGCCGGCGACGCCTTCTTGGATTCGCGCGCCCGCGCCGTCGTTCAGTCCGATGATCGGCAGTCCCATCGTCGTGGCGACGTCCATGATCTTTTGAATCTTCTCGCCGTGCGTCTCACCGAGCGCGCCACCGAAGACGGTGAAGTCCTGGGAGTAGACGCAAACCTTGCGACCGTCGATCTTGCCGTACCCGGTGATGACACCGTCGGAATACGGTCGAGACTCTTCGAGTCCCATGCCCGACGCGACGTGACGATTCAACATGTCGAGTTCTTGGAACGAGTCCTCATCAAGCAGGTACTCGAGGCGTTCGCGCGCGGTCATTCGACCCTTCGCGCGATGGCGCTCGATCGCTTTCTCACCCCCGGCGACTCGGGCTTCCGCCTTGAGGGCCTCTAACTCCTTAAGACGATCAGCCATTGAGTGCTCCATATGTTCACAGGCTAGCCAGAGCGCAAGACCACTTCACTAAGAAAATGCGCTGCGGATTCCACGTCGTTCACTTCGTCCGGCGACTACGGCGTTACCGCAAAGTAGTAATTGCCTGTTACTCGTGAGTACGCGTTTTCTAACTATCGAGTAACTGAACTGTTCGTAATGAACTAGTCGCTTTCCTGTACGAGTTCGATCAGCGTCCCGAAGGAGGCCTTCGGGTGGATGAAGGCCACCGTCGTCGCGCGCGAACCCGGTCGTGGTACTTCATCGATGACTTGGTAGCCCGCCGCCTTCACCGCTGCGAGTGCCACCGTACAGTCCGCGACGCGGTACGCCACGTGATGCAGTCCCTCGCCCTTCTTCTCGAGATACTTCGCCACCGGCGAATCGCCACGCGTCGGCGTCAGGAGTTGGACGTAGGAGTCGGCGACGCGGATCAACGCCTCTTCGACACCGTCGGAGTCGACGATCTCACGATGCTCGACGATGGCACCAAAGACGTCGGCGTACCACGCGATCGCGGCTTCGAGGTCACGTACCGCGATGGCGACGTGATCGATCTCGGTAAGTAGTGAGTCCACTGTTACTCCTCGTCGTGGCGGCGAAAGATGGTCAGTCGATCTTCACCCACCAGCGCCCGCAGTTCGGGGTTGGTGACGCCAAGTCCTTCGCGCGGCGCCACGCACAAGACGCCGATCTTTCCTTCGTGGCGATTGTGGTGCACCTGGTACGCGGCGTCGCCCACCTCGTCCATCGCGAAGACCGCCGAGAGCGGCGGCACGACGACGCCGTCGATGATCGTTTGATTGGCCGACCACGCTTCGCGGTAGTTGGAGAAGTGCGAACCCTTGATCGTCTTGAGCTTCATCCACAGGTGGCGGTTGTCGTACTCGATCATGTAGCCGCTCGTCGCCGCGCACGTCACGATCGTGCCGCCCCGCTTCGCGACGAACACGCTCGCGCCCATCGTCGAGCGTCCGGGGTGCTCGAAGACCACGTCGGGGTCGCCACCCACGAGCGAGCGAATGTCTTTGCCGAGTCGACGCCACTCGCTCTCGTCCTGCGTGTGGTCGTCCTTCCAAAATTGGTAGTTCTTCTCGGCGCGATTGATGACGTGTTCACAGCCGAGTTCTCGAAGTATTGCGGCCTTCGCCTCACTCGACACGACGCCGACGGGAACGCCGCCCGAGTTGATGACGTGCTGGACGGCGAACGAACCAAGTCCCCCGGACGCGCCCCAGATCAACACCTTGTCACCTTGTGTCACTGGTGCCCCGTTGCGCGACACCAGCATGCGATAGGCCGTTGAGTTGCACAGCGCGTTCACGGCGGCCTCTTCCCACGTGAGGTGCGTCGGTTTCGGCATCAGTTGGTTGGCCTTCACCACCGTGATGTCCGCGAGTCCGCCAAAGTTTGTCTCGAAACCCCAGATGCGCTGCGTACTCGAGAGCATGGAATCGTCGTGACTGCTCGGCTCCTGGTCATCGACGTAGTTGCAGTGCACGGTGACCTCGTCACCGATCTTCCAATTTCGAACCAGCGATCCCGTTCGAAGGACGACGCCCGCGGCGTCGGACCCGACGACGTGGTAGTCGAGCGCGTGACGCCGACCCCAGACCGACTCTTGGCCCAGACGGTCCAGAAAACCGAAGGTCGACAAGGGTTCGAAGATGCTCGTCCAAACGGTGTTGAAGTTGATCGACGACGCCAGAACGGCGACGTACACCTCGTCGGGAGCCAACTCTGGGACGGGCACCTCATCGACGTGCAGGCTCCGACGAGGGTCCTTGTCTCGGCTCGCCATCCCGTCGAACATGGTCTGCTCGTCGCGGCGAACGAAGACGGCTCGGGTCATCGAGGGCATCGGCGTGGCGGCCAGCTCCTCACCTGTCGCGCCCGCGAGAACGGCGTCGAGAATCTCACTCATCTGCGCGAGACTACTTGGCGCACCTGGCCCTCACGACCGACGTCACTGTCGTCGGTCGCCCGTTCCACCCTTCTGCGAAGCGTCTAACGTTTTGAGAAGTCCCCTCGGGGAACGATCGCAAGGAGTCATCATGTCTCGCAGTGTCATCGTCGCCGGGAGTCGCACCGCCATTGGCAAGCTCTCGGGTGCCTTCGCCACGCTCAGTGCCCAGGACCTCGGAGGCGCCGCGATTAGGGGCGTCTTGGAGAAGACCGGCGTCGACCCATCGAGCATCGACGCGGTACTCATGGGTCAGGTTCTGCAAGCGGGCCAAGGTCAGATCACCGCGCGCCAGGCCGCGGTCAAGGCCGGCATCCCCATGACCGTGCACGCCACCACCATTAATAAGGTCTGTCTCTCGGGTCTCCAGACCATCTATCTCGCCGATCTGATGATTCGTGCCGGCGAGGCCGACGTCATCATCGCGGGGGGCATGGAGTCGATGACCAACGCTCCGTACCTGTTACCCGGCGCGCGCGCCGGGTACCGCCTCGGGGACCAGAAAGTCGTTGACGCCATGATGTTCGACGGACTGACCTGCTCGTTCGACGAGTGCGCGATGGGACTCGCCACTGAGCACTACAACAAAGGTCAGATCAGTCGAGTCCGCCAAGACGAATTCTCTGCTCGCAGCCACCAACTCGCCGCCGCCGCCATCGCGTCGGGCCGATTCGCGGAAGAGATCGTCGCCGTCAACGTCCCCCAGCGCAAGGGCGATCCACTGAAGGTCACCGTCGACGAAGGTGTCCGCGGCGACACCACCAGTGAGTCGCTCGGCCAGCTTCGCGCAGCCTTCGAGAAGGACGGCACCATCACCGCCGGAAACGCTTCGCAGATCTCTGACGGTGGCGCCGCGGTCCTCGTGATGAGCGAAGAGCGTGCGAAGGAGTTGGGGCTGACGCCGCTCGGCGAACTCGTGAGCTACGGCCAGGTCGCGGGACCCGACACGTCGCTCCTCACCCAGCCGTCGCGCGCCATCTTTCAGGCCGCCGCGAAAGCGAAGCTCGACGTGCAGTCGCTCGACCTCTTCGAGATCAACGAGGCCTTCGCCGCGGTCGGGCTCTCTTCCGCCGACGACCTCGGCGTCGACGAAGAGAAGATCAACGTCAACGGCGGCGCTATCGCGCTCGGACACCCCATCGGCATGTCGGGTACGCGTCTCGCGATTACCGCACTCACCGAACTTCGCCGCCGCGGCGGTGGCGTGGCCGCCGTCGCCCTCTGCGGCGGTGGCGGGCAAGGCGACGCCGCGATTCTTCGCTCCCTCTAGTCGGGAACGTACTTCGCGACGAGGTCGTAGTGGGAAAGGCCGATCTGGCGATCCTCGGGAATGGCCAGCACGAACGCCGCGCCCGTCGGAAATCCTTCGCGCGGTGACACGGACGCGTCTGGGGCGAGCGACCACAACAGTTCGAGCACCGTCGGGTTGTGACCGACGACGAGCAGTGACGTCGTCACCGGATCGATCGCGGCCAAATCTATGAGGACGTCCTCCGCCGAGACGTCGCGCTGGCCGTTGTAGATGAGTTCGCTGAACGAGCAGTCGTCGACGAAAGGTGTCTCTTCAAAGGCCCGCTGGAACGTCTCCTTCGTACGAGCCGCTGAACTCACGAGCGCCGTCGTCGGGCCGAAACGGCCGAGTTCACTCTGATCGAGCGCCCACGCCCGAAGTTGTTCACACTGTCGTCGCCCGCGATCACTCAACGTTCGCTCAAAGTCGCGTAGTTCTGACGTGGGTTTCTCTGCCTTCGCGTGGCGAACGATGGTGAGATAACGCACGGTCCTAGTCTCTCGCATCCGCTGTCCGTCGCACAACGTCTCCTCGCTTAGCGTGGAGCCGTGTACGCGTCACTCACCTACTTCCAAGCCATCGTCATGGGCGTCATCCAAGGAGTCACCGAACTCTTTCCCGTCTCGAGTCTGGGCCACGGCGTGCTCGTACCGGCACTCTTTGGTTGGCACAACCTCGTGGGCACGCAGAGCGTCAAGCAGTCCTTCTTCCTCGTCTTCCTGGTTGGCCTGCACGTCGGCACCGCGCTCGGGCTCCTTGTGTTCTATCGGCGGACGTGGGCGGCGCTCTTTCGTGGTCTCTTCACCCAACTCGGACGCGTCCGTGACGAGGGCGCGTCCTCGCTGTGGCGACTCAACGACGCGTCCATCAACGAGAACTACCGTCTGCTCGCCCTTCTCGCGATCGGCAGCGTTCCCGTGGGCGTCGTCGGCGTGCTCCTCGAGAGCAAGCTACGTGAACTCTTCGCGAAGCCCCTCGCCGCGGCCGTATTCCTCATGGTCAACGGACTCATCTTGTTGCTCGGCGAACGCCTTCGCCGTTCACGCGGGCGACACGCGCGATTCCAAGACGTCGACACGCTGGCGCCTTCTGCCGCACTCGGCGTCGGGAGCGCCCAGATCTTGGCGCTCCTTGCGGGCATCTCTCGAAGTGGCGTCACGATGGTCGCGGGGCTTTTGAGTGGACTCGACCACGAAGGAGCGGCGAACTTCTCCTTTCTCCTCGCGACGCCCGTGATTCTGCTCGCCGGGCTCTACAAGTTGCCGGAACTCTTCGGCACCCTCGGCCACGGTGTCCGACTCCAGACGTTGGTGGGGGCGCTCTTCGCAATGGTGACCGCGTACGTCGCGGTGCGTTTTCTCACGAAGTGGTTCAAGACCAAGACGCTCGCGCCCTTCGCGGTCTACTGCTTGATCGCGGGCGCGTTGTGCGCGGTGCGCTTCGCTTAGTCGCTGAGTACGCGTCGGCCGTCGAGCGCACGACCGAGGGTCAAGTCGTCGGCGAACTCCAAGTCACCCCCGACCGGGAGACCGCTCGCGGGCTGAGAGACGACGAGACCGGGCACCTGAAGAAGACGACTCAAGTACATCGCGGTGTGGTCGCCCTCGACGTTGGAATTGAAACAGAGGATGACTTCTTTCACCGGGCCGTTGAGGCGCTGGAGCAACTCTTGGATCTTCAGTCGGTCCGGCGTCACGCCCTCGAGTGGGTTCAACACACCGTGCAGCACGTGATACGTCCCGTGAAAAGCGCCCGAGCGCTCAACGGCGCTGACGTCGGGCGGGCTTTCCACGACGCAGATGACTGTTTGGTCGCGTCGCGTGTCGGCACAGATCGGACAGAGTCCACCGGACTCGGCGATGTTGCAGCATCGCTCGCAGAATGAAAGTTTGATCTTCATCTCACCCAACGACGAGGCGAGTCGCTCGACGTCTTCGCTGGGCTGGCGCATGAGCCAAAAGGCGATGCGTTGCGCCGACTTAGGACCAACGCCGGGAAATCTACCGAGTTCGTCCACGACGGCCTGGAGCGCTGGAGGGTACGTCACGAGATCTCCTCGGAACCAGGGAACATCTCGGTGATGAGGTGATCGGCCACGGAGTTGACGACAAGGACAGTCGCGTCGGCGTCGTCAGGTTCGTCGTCCACGGGGATCGGCTTCGAGGCCGCTCGACGAGTCGGCGTGGGAGCGCTCACGATCGTCGTGTCAACGGTCCAAAAAACTGTCATGGGAACTTTGAACTCGTGCTCTAGCGCAGCTTTCAGGCCCTGCGCGATGAGTTCGGTGTTTTGGCGCATCTCCTCGCTCGCCACCGCGATCGTGAGCAGCAGACCGTCGAGGGCTTCGATTCTCGCCGAACGCAACAAGAGTTGCGCGGAACGTGGCGTGCGAGGTATCACGTGTTCGACAAAACGCTCGCGCACGTCATCGAGACTCAACGAACTCCCGCTGGCGCTCGCCGGTCTCTCGACCACCTGCGGGCTTGGAGCCTCGGGGGTGTCGTCGGGTTTGCTCGGTGGTGGTTGCGACGTCACCGGCGCGTCGGTCCGCACGGACGAACCGATGGGTCGCAGCGGCGGCGTGGGCGGTGGTGGCGCTGGCGCGGCAGTTCGGACAGCTCCGCGTTCGACTTTCGTCAATCGTTCGTCGAGGGACTCGTAGGAGTTGTCGAGTTCGGGTTTCGTGAGGCGCACCATGGCGACTTCTAACATGACGATCTTCTCAGGGGCGCTCTTCATCTCTCGAATCGCTCGCCCAACGGTCTCGAGTATTCGCACGCTTCGAGCAAGTCCCAGTTGCTCGCCCCATGAAGCAAGGCGATCACGATCGGCGTCGACGGCGTCGGCCACTTCGGGCGCGACTTGCAGCAAGAAGACCTGTCGGACTTCACCAGCGAAGTTCTCAGCGAGCTGCTCGGGGTCCCACCCTTCACGCGCAAGGACCGCGAGCGAACGCAGTGCCGCGACGGCGTCCTGGTTCACCAGAGCGTGGAAAAGTCCGTCGAACTCCGGCTGGCTCTCACTTACCGCGCCCGTGGCGATCAGTTGGTCGAGCGCACTCAGCGCGTCGCGCGCCGATCCCCGCCCGAGTCGCACCGCGGCTTCGATCGTCGCGTCGTCCGCGCCGAGGCCAGCCGCGCCCTCGACGTCGTGCAGCAACGTGGCGAGCGTGTCGGCGCCAAGGAGACGAAACTCGAGGTGCTGGGTGCGAGAGCGAATGGTCGGAAGGACCTTGTGAGGATCCGTCGTCGCCAGCACGAAGACCACGTGCGAAGGCGGTTCTTCCAAGGTCTTCAACAGCGCGGCTGAGGCAGCTTTGGAAAGTTGGTGCACCTCGTCAAAGATGTACACCTTCCAACTCCCGGGCGTCCCGTGCCAGGCGCCGGAGATGATCTCGCGGATGTCGTCGACGCCGTTGTTCGACGCGGCGTCGAGTTCGATGACGTCGAGCGACGTGCCCTTCGCGATGGCGAGACAGCTCGCGCAGGTCGCGCAGGCGTCGCCGTCGACGGGATTCTCACAGTTGAGGGCCTTGGCGAGGATTCGTGCGGTCGTCGTCTTGCCGGTGCCTCGCGGTCCGGAAAAGAGGTAGGCGTGCGAGATCCGGTCGTTCTTCACCGCACCCTGGAGTGCTCGAACCACGTGATCTTGGCCCCGGAGTTCAGTGAATCGGGCTGGTCGAAAGCGCCGATAGAGCGAAGTCACTCCTTCGAGTGAGGTGGGGGTCGCTTTCTCATCAGCCATGCAGCGATGTTAACGGTGTGGCGTACGACGCCGAAGTCCAAAGCGGTGGTCAGGCGATCCGTGGCACCCAACACAGTTCGCTGAGAGCTGCTGGCTTCCACCCCTGACTCGGTTCACGAAAGGTCGTCGCACGGGACCCGACCACCGCTTTCAACCTCGGCGATTTAAGGCTACCGGAGAACTACTCGACACGGCTCGGGTAGCCTTGCAAGCCGGTATTCATTTCTCGAAATGGGTACCAAACGATGGAGGAGTGCGAGAGCGGCCGAATCGGCACGATTGGAAATCGTGTGAAGGGAAACCTTCCGTGGGTTCAAATCCCACCTCCTCCGCCACATTGTCGTAGACCCCTTTGACTAGACCACGCGTACGAGAGTTGGGTTGTGGATCGCCAGGACGTAGACACGTCAGTGTGGTGACACGTTCGGAATCTCAATCGACTCCGCATTCGATCGTTTGAAACGCACCACACAAAGTTTTTTATCCGCGCCTTTCCTTCTCACGTCGACGCAACGACTAGAAATGTTCCGTGCTTTTCGCTACTTCTCGCCTGACCTTAACTTTTGGCATCGTTGCTCCCCTCTTTACAATCCTCCAGTGTGTAGCGCAGGCGATGCGCATCAATCGTACGGGAGCGAAGGGCGTCTCGATGAGTACGTGGATACTCTCTGCCGCCGTGGGTGAGACGTGGATCAGTTACGGCTTTTCCTTTCACGTTCCCGCCGAGGTCTACGCCAACACCACTTTCTTGCTCGTGGCGTGTTACGTCGTCTTGGTCGCCGCACGAAGTCAGGATGTGCTGCGACGCACGAGCGTGAGTTTCTTCGGCGCGAGCGCCCTTGCGGTACTTGTTTCACTGACCGGGATCTCGCACCAGTGGCGATGGATTCTCGCCACCATCGCGGTCGGCGGTGCCGTCGTGATCTACCTCCCCCAGATGGTGGTGACGCTTCGATCGAGAGATTTGACCGGCGTATCGGTCGTCAGTTGGGGACTCGCCCTCTTCACCGGATTCGCGTGGGCGCTCTACGGAATCTTGATTCACCAACCTGCAGTCGCGCTGCCGGCCGTTGTCACGATCCCTTCGACGTTCGTCATCTTGATCCAGGTGACGCGCCATCGTTTGCGCGGCCGGGCTCTCGCTGGCTCACTCGCGCCCATCGTCGAATAGATCGCCCCGACGCGAGAATCAGTGGTTGGACGTGACGCCTACGCGTCGCGTTTCGACATTCGCCACGCGCCGAGCGCGGTCCAGACAACGACCCACCCAACCACCACGCACACGGCAACCGTCGTACTCTCGGGGACGAGTTGCGGCGCTCCAGCCGGGCCGTTTCCTCCACCAAAGGCGCTCGGCAGACCGCCCGGTTCAAGGTGGGCGGTGGCCAGACCAACGAGTCCCCGCTGCACGTTGATCAAGTGATTGATCACGTTGCGAGAGAAGATCGGCGTGAGCACGATCTCCAACACGATCATCAAGACCACCGGTACCGTTCGTTGCCCCATGAGCGAGGCAAGACCGAGCCCCACGATGAAGCCGATGGCCGCTTCGAGTTCTAGCCAAAGTCCCGTTTGGATCATCAACTTGTTCGACGGGTACAGGAAGATTTTGGAATACGCCTTGTAGTTTTCCTTGGCGATGGAAATGGCGAGCGACTTTTGGGTGGCTAATGAGACGTTCTTGAAGCCCGAGGTCCCCGGTGGAATGACGATGTTTCCCTTCTGGTCGATGAAGCAGGGAACGTTAACCGTTGTCTTATTTCCTGGTCCGTTCCCATTCGAATTCAAACGGTACGGAAGACCGCAGATGGCCACCTTGGGGTGCTGCGCCGCCCAACTCTCGAATCCAGCGAGTGACTGTCCAGGCGGCACGTTGACGCCTTGGTAGTACAACTTGGTGGGCGCGGCGAAGACGCACACGGCGCACACGATCGTGAATCCGACGGCCACCATCGGCACGATGATCGCGAGTCCCGCGGGAATCCGCGCGAAGTAGAGCGCCAAGCGCGAGCGCCCCGTGATCACGAGATGGCGGAACATGCCCTCGGTGAGATCCACCGATCCGGCCGTGCAACCGAGTGTGGCGGCGACGATGAAGCCAAAGACGTACATGACAAAGCCCGCCAGTTGTGAGAAGACGTCGTAACCGCCGGCTGGTCCATACGTCTTCCGCGCTGCGGCGTGCATGATGAGCCGGATCAAGAGAAAGATGGCCGGAAAGCCGATGTTCACCGCGATCAGCGCGGCCATGAGGCCCCGCCGCTTTCGCAGTTCCATGATGCGCGTCGCGATCATGCCACCGGTGGGGATCCACGATCCCCGATGATCGCGCGAATCCCCGCTCGAAGGCGCGGCGACGCGCGCCGGTGACGTCGCGGTGCTCGGGACCGACGTCACGCGGACTCCCCAAGACGGCTCGTGACCTGCAAGAACCACGACTCGAGCGACACTTGGATCTCTTGGAGTCGGTACACAGAGATGCCGTCCTCAACCAGCAGCCGATTGATCTCGGCGATGGTGTCACGACCGGTACCGGCGGCGAGGTGAATCGACAGCCCCGACGTCTCGACGTCGATCTGCGCTCCGAGCGGCGTCGCCGCCAGAATCATCCGGGCACGCTCGGGCGTCGAGCACTCCACGTTCACTTCCACGGCCGCCCCGGCCAGAAGTTCACTGATCGGACCTTGACGGATCACCTTGCCGTTGTCGACGATGGCGACCGCGTCGCACGTGCGCTCGACCTCGTCGAGGAGGTGCGAGGAGAGCATCACCGTGCGACCTTCGCTCACGAGCGACAGGATCATGTCGCGCATCTCGTGCATGCCGGCCGGGTCGAGCCCATTCATCGGTTCGTCCAGGATCAAGAGCTGGGGGTCTCCGAGGAGACACGCCGCGACCCCGAGGCGTTGTCGCATGCCCATGGAGTATTTGGAGACGCGGTCGTTCGCGCGGTGCGACATCCCCACCCGCTCCAACGATTCGTCGATCCGGTCCTTCGCGGCGGGTTCGCGCGCGGCCGCCAGCATCATGAGGTTCTGACGTCCTGTCAAGTGACCGTGGAATCGAGGCTCATCGACGATGGCCCCCACGCGCGCCAACGCCACGTCTCGGTGGCGAGGAACCGGGTGCCCGAGCAGCGACATGGTGCCCGCGTCGGCGTGCGTCAAACCGAGGAGGACCCGAATGAGCGTGGTCTTGCCGGCGCCGTTCGGGCCGAGATAGCCGAACGCGCAACCTCGAGGAACGAGGAGCTCTACGTCGTTCACGGCGACGTTGTCGCCGAATCGCTTCGTCAGTCCGTGGGTCTCGACGGCCCAGGGACTCTCCGACGGACTCACAGGAGCCTCGCCTTCGAGCAATGTTGTACTCATCCGTACCTCCCGTTTCAGCGATCGCGACCGCTTCAAGGGAAGGCTAAATCAATCTTCCTCCGATGACCATCAGGGTAAACCCTGAAACGCTGACGACGGACCCTAATGCCGACGTAACGAATCGCAGTCACAGAGCGCGTCGTCGCGCGGCGTCGACGTTCCGCAAAGGCTCGACACTTTCGCCCAACTGACCCAGTTGGTACGCGGAGCGGTCACGAGGCCATAACCTCCGACTTCTAGAGTGCCAACGTGACTCGCGTGACTCGCTCAACTCCATGGCCGTTCGTCACGAGAGCTCGACGTCGCCACGGCTACTACACCGAAGATGCGAACTCACTTCTACGTCAAGTTCACACGAGGAGTGAGCCAACAATCACCCGGGAGCGACGTCTGCGCAACGACCCCGCGCCACTTCGCTTGGACTCGTGGCACGAGGTCGAATTTCGAGTCGGTGGGACTCGATTGAACGAAACGTGGCCGAGGTGACGTCCCAGATGACGCGCACCAATGACTTCAGCTCGCGAGTTCCCGCAATCTGGTTACGAGACAACTGCCCGTGTTCACAGTGCAGCGACGCGCTCAGCGGGCAGAAACTTTCACAAGTGCGTGATCTCGCTCACGACGTATCGGCCACGATCATCGACGAGGACGCCGACACCGTCACCGTCTCGTTCGCTCCCGGCGGTCACCGCGCTACGTTCTCGCGCTCGTGGCTCGACGAACACACGCACATCGCTGGTCGCACCAGCGACCGCGAGAATGAGAAACGACTGTGGCGAACCGATGATCTCTGCGAATCCTCGCAACGAACAATTTGGTCGCACTACCGATCGAGTGACGACGAGCGTCTGCGCGTCCTTCGCTCGATCCGTCGTCGGGGGTTTGCGGTCATCCACGACACGCCCACGTCGACGGACACGGTGATCGACGTCGTGGCCACGTTCGGTTTCGTTCGAGAAACGAACTACGGAAAACTCTTCAACGTGCGTGTCGATCCGGAGCCGCGCAACCTCGCCTTCACGAGTCACGCCATCTCACCTCACACCGATAATCCTTACCGGGACCCGGTTCCCACGTTGCAACTGCTGCACTGTCTGAGCAATACCGTGAAGGGCGGCGACTCGGGTCTCGTGGACGGTTTCATGGCGGCTTCGATCCTGCGCGAAGAGAACCCCCGTTACTTCGAGGTGCTTAGCACGACACCAGTCGAGTTTGCCTGGAACGACCAGACGACCTCCCTCAGGGCAAAGCGAACTCTTATAGAAGTCGACGAGTGTGTGCGGGTGCGTGGCGTTCGCTTCAACAACCGTTCAATGCAGGCGCTGTGCCTCGCCTACGACGAACTGATCGAGTTCTACGACGCCTACCGGCGATTCGCCGACATCATTGCCGATCCCGGACTCGAGTACGCCTTTCGCCTCGCTCCCGGCGACTGTCTCATCATGGACAACACCAGGCTCCTGCACTCGCGCAGTGCGTTCGACGAGAGCGGCTCGGGGTCGCGCCACCTCCAGGGCTGCTACAGCGACGTTGACGGCTTGGCGAGCACGATCGAGGTCCTCGAACGTCGTCAACTCGTTTCGCAGAGTTGATCATCATCTCTTCGCGTCGCCTTCATCTTTCTCGCACTCTGAACTAATAACATGACGACGACGCAAAACGAGGAAGGCACCGTGAACACACCCGACTCCGTCGAAAGACTGTTTGAACTGTACGAGTCAAAGGGCGCCGAGCCCTACGGCGAAGCGTTGACGCAAGTCGAACACGCACTGCAGTGCGCCGCACTCGCTACCGCAGAACGTGCGAGCGATCCGATGATCCTCGCCGCCCTGTTTCACGACGTTGGTCACTTGGTCGTCGACGTACAGAACAGCGAAGGTTTCATCCTCGACGAAGACGACGACGATCACGAAGCAGTCGGCGCTCAGGTTCTCTCGCCTCTGTTTGGTCCTGCGGTCGCACGACCGGTGTCGCTCCACGTCACTGCCAAGCGCTGGCGATGCACGAGGGAGCCGACCTACATCGATCAGCTCTCCGGCGCTTCTCGCGCGACGCTCACGGCCCAGGGAGGATTGCTCAGTGACGGCGAGTGTCTTCGTTTCGAGGAACATCCCGGCTTTGTCGACGCGCTCGCGCTACGAACGTGGGACGACGAAGCGAAGGTTCTCGGCAAGAAGGCCGGATCACTCGGTGACTACGAGGCGTTGGCTAACTCGCTGGCCGCTTCGTGGTCACGAGCACGTCGCGCGCGCTGACGACCACGTCGACGCGTGAGCCGACTTCCAGCAGGTCGGCGTCGCTGCTCCGCACGTCGACTTTGACGTTCGAGCCGCCGACGCCCACGGAAAGACGAGTGGACGCGCCGAGGAAGCTACGGTGCGTCACCACGCCGAGTCCCGTGTGGTTGAGCGTGACGTCGAGATCCTCGGGTCGAAGGAGCACCTCAATGGCGCCGTCTGGAACGTTGTTCGCGTCGCCGCGGATCTTCACGTCGCGACCGAGAACTTCGACGTGTTCACCGTGGCGCGTGGCGCTCATTCGACTGGACACGCCCACGAACTGCGCCACGAACGCCGTGCTGGGCTGGGCGTAGAGCACCGCGGGCGTCGCGACTTGTTCGAGACGACCCTGGTACATGACGCAGACCCGATCGGCCATGGACATCGCTTCCTCTTGGTCGTGTGTCACGAAGACCGTGGTGATGGCCAGTCGCTGCTGCAATGCCCGAATCTGATCACGAAGTTCCGCGCGCACCTTTGCGTCGAGAGCCGACAGGGGCTCGTCGAGGAGCAACACCCGAGGTTCGATCGCGATCGCTCGCGCCAACGCGACGCGCTGTTGTTGTCCTCCCGAGAGTTGGTGCGGGTACTTCGAGGCGTGCTCACCGAGTCCCACGAGCTCGAGCAACTCGCCGGCGCGCGATCGTCGCTGACTCGAACCCTGCTTTCGCAGTTGCAGACCGAAGGCGACGTTGTCACGTGCGTTCATGTTGGGGAACAGCGAGTAGCTCTGAAAGACCATGCCCATGTCGCGCTTCTGTGCGGCGACGTTGGCGACGTCCTTGCCGTCGACGAGTACGCGTCCCGCGTCGAGCTTCTCGAAGCCTGCGAGCACGCGAAGTGCGGTCGTCTTGCCGCAGCCGGACGGTCCAAGGAAGGCCACGAACTCACCGGGGTTTATTGACAGCGAGAAGCCGTCGAGTGCCCGGGCGGTGCCAAACTGGCGCACCAGGTTCTCTAAGACGACGGGCGCCCCCTCGGCGGGTGACGCCGACGTGACGGGTGTAGTGGGCAGGGTTGCAACGGTCATGAGGCCTGCTTCCTTTTCAAGTTACGGCGAGACTGGGATCGGTCCAACGAGACGATCAACATGAGAAGGATCCACGTACCCACGAGCGACAACATCGCGACCAGTGTCGTGATGTGGCCGTTCGCCTGAGCGAAGTTCACAATCCACACGGGGAGCGTCTCCCAGAGGTCAAGGCTCGCCATCGTGAATTCACCGAGTACGAGCGCGACGCTCAAGACGATCGCCGAGAGCAGCGAACTACGGAGGTTGGGCACCAACACGCGCCACAACGTGCGAAACCATCCGGCCCCGAGCGAGCGCGACGCCTCGACGAGGGTCTTGAGGTCGATGGCGCCGAGACCGGCCGCAAGCGAGCGATAGACGAAGGGCATGGTCAGGATCACGTAGACGAGCCCGAGCAAATACGGCGACGACTTCAGAAACAGTGGCGCCGCGGGCAGCACACCGAGGATAAGCACGATGGGCGGAATCACGATCGGTAAAAGCGTGATGGTTTCGAACAGTGGCTTGAGCTTGGGCACCTTCAGATGCATGTAGACGACCGTGGGCACCATCAGAAACATGGAGATCACGACGGTCATGACCGCGAGGCGTACCGACAACCAGAACGCGGCGGCGAGACCAGGTTGTGAAGGGATCGCGGAGAGCGGCGAGAGCGAGAAGTGACCTTGGTTGTTTTGAAGTGCGAACTTAAAAGCGGCAAAGATCGGCACCAAGAAATAGAGCCCCGCGACGAGAAGGACGAGCGCGCGTCCCGGGCGGAAGTTGAGCCTCCGCACTCCTGATCGGTCCGTCAAGAGCTCGTGGATTCCCCTATCGACGATGACCTCAGGCGCTACCGTAACCACCGCGTAGCCCTTCGTTGCATGAGGACGTAACCAACGACCGACACGAGCATCATGACGATCATGGCGAAGCCCAGCGCGTAACCGATGTTGGTCCCGCCGGCGAGCACGTTCCCGTTCAAGAACGCGCCGATTTGAATCGGCATCAACAGGATCGTGCCGCCGGTTTGTGCCTCCGCGGTGGCGTACGCCGACAGAGCACTCCCGAAGAGCAGGAGCGTGCTTCCAAGCACCGAGGGCATCAGCACCGGCAGTCCAACGCGGCGCCAGTACTGCCAACTCGACGCCCCGAGATTCTGCGCGGCTTCTCGCCACGACAACTTGAGCCCTTCGATTGCGGGAGTGATGATGAGCACCATCAAAGGAATCTGAAAGTAGAGGTAGACGAGGACCACGCCCCAGAACTTGTAGAGGTCAAAGCCGTGATTCCACGGGTTGAACCCAAGTCGCGCGAGGAATCCCGTGACGATGGCGCGAAAGCCGATGGTGGCGATGAACATGAACGCGAGGTTGACGCCACCGAAGTTGGCGAACACGCCCGACGCGGTCGCCACGACACGGCGAAGGAGAGTGAATCGTGAAGTCGCGATCACGTACGCGAGAATCGTTCCGAGAATGGCGGGGAGTACCGACGTGATGGCGGCGAGCTTGAGGCTCGTCTCGAATCCGAGCAGGTAGACGCCGCCGCTCGTGATCGTGTCGATATTCGACATCGTCAGATGACCGTTGTTGCCTCGAAAGGCGAGGTTGATGATCACCACGGTTGGTACGCCGAGCCCCAACGCGACGTACGCGAAAAATGGGAGCAGGGGCGCCGCCGTTCGAAGCGAACGCAATCGGGAGCGAGCGCGCGAAGGCGCCGCAACACTTCGAGCGCCGGGAGTATCCCCGGCGCTCGAAGTGCGTAGATCGTGCTCAGTGATCATGACGCGGAAACTTCTTCGCCTACCGACCGACTAACCGCCGACCGCGGCGGCCCAGTTGGCGGCCACGGTTGCCGACGCCGTCGTGAGTTGCGCCAAAGTCGGGTACGCAGTGTTCTTCGGCGCCGCCGGAAGCTTGGCGTAGGCCGCCTTGTTGACCGTGCCCGCGCTCACCAAACTGGCCAGTTCAACGGGACGTGTTGATCCCTCGAGCCAGAGGTTCTGACCGACGGTGGAGTACAGGTACTCCTCCCATAGGCGTGCGGCCGCGGGGTCCGGTGCGGTCGCCGAGATCGCCTGGCTGTAGTAGGCGGCGTAGCTGGCGTCCGACGGGATCACGATCTTCCAGGTGGGGATCGTCGAGGCGATTTCCGACGCCTGCAAATAGTCCCACCAGACGATGATCGGCGTGGCACCGGAACCGGCCGTGGCCGATCCACTCGAACCGGGTACGAAGTTTCCGGCGGTGTTGAGCGCCTTGAAGAAGTCGATCCCGGGCTGAATGTTGTTGTACGACCCGCCGTTCGCGAGCGCCGCGGCGAAGACCGCCGAGAAGGCCGCGCTGGCCTGCGTCGGGTCGCCGTTGATGCCCACTTCGTTCTTGTAGGCAGGCTTCAGAAGATCCTTGAAGGAGGTGGGACACGTCGTGACGACCTTCGTGTTGCAGCCAATGGCGACGTAGCCGCCGTAGTCATCGAACCAGTAACCCTTGGAATTCTTCAGACCCGCCGGAATGTTCGACCACGTGGCCACCTTGTAGGGCGCCAACAGGCTCAAGTTGTCCGCGGCAAAACTCGTGCCGACGTCGAGGACGTCCGGCGCGCTGGAGCGGCCCCGGTCGGACTTGACGGCAGTGATCTCGTTGGCACTGGAGCCGTTCGGGTTGTACGAGTCGATTTTGATCCCGTATTTCTTCGAGAAGTCCTTGATGATGTTGCCGTAGTTCGCCCAGTTCGGGGGCAGAGTGATGACGTTCAGGCGACCCTCTTTCTTGGCGGCCTTGATGAGCGCGCTCATTCCGCCACAGGCGGCCGCCGACGTCGCGGTGTTGCAAGAGGTCGACGCGCTCGCCGAACCGCTCGTGAGCGCCACACCCGTCAGGGTGCTCGCCACCAGGCCCGCCGCGAGCGAAACCTTCACTTTGTTTACCAACACGTAGTTACCTCCAGAATGAGCACCTCGGTGGTGACTCGCCAGAACAGTAAGAGTCGCGAGTTAGCGCAACGTGACGTCGAAAGGCAACTTGTGTGTCAGCAAACGGGATTCTTCGCGAACGTAGCGCGGCTACTGCGCGACGAATGAGTCACCGAGCTCGAGGTCCGCAACCGAGTCGAGAATGTTGTCGGCACCGCTTTGCAAGAGGCGTGCCGCGCTGTCGGTGCCACTCAGCACACCCACGCACTGGCCTGCACCCGCGCGACGACCGGCTCGCATGTCCGAGGCCGTGTCCCCAACGACCATGATCGACTTCACCGCACTCACTTGAGCTCGCAACGCACAAAGCAACACCATGTCGGGATGCGGTCGTCCTCGCCCCGCGTCCGCCGGGGACACGCGAAACGGGAAAAGTTCGTTCCAGCCAAGTAGGTCGATGAGCGCCTCGCGCGTCGTTGGCGAAAAACCGGTCGTCAGCGCCACGGTTATTCCGAGTCCCCTGGCTCTCTCTGCAACGTCGCGAGCCCCTGGGACTTCACTCACGCCCACGTCATTCGCGGCCTCGACGAAATGGCTCTCGAACGCTTCATTGGCAGCGTGCGCTCGATCGTCGAACAACACGGTGAAGACCTCGATCTTTGATTGCCCCATGGTCTCGATGACGTACGACTCGGCGTGGTGCGCCTCCTCGGGCGAGAGGCCGAGTTCGTCGATGGTTCGTCGAAACGCCGTGAGCACGAGCCCGTGATCGTTGACGGTCGTACCAGCCATATCGAAACAGATGAGTTCGACGGTCATTGAAAGCTCTCCTCAGCAATGGCGGGCGCGAGCGTCATGCCCCGACCGCCCGCTCCTGTTAGTGCGGTGACACCGCGAGCAAGTTCGCGTCGATAGTAGATCTCGTCGTTTGTGGGCTCCACCTGGTGGTACACCCCGCTCCAGCGTCGCTCGATGGGCGGAACGTCGTCACCGATGAGGTCGCGCGCCGCGCTCACGATGAGGTCCATCGGAGCGTCGCGGGTTTCGAAGGCACCCGGCTCATCGACCTCGTGCGTGTCGCCGATGGTCAAACCACCGTGGAGCCGCTGTTGACAGAGCAGTTGGATCGCGTACTGACTTGCTAGTGGCTCTTGTTCCTCGAGCAGTTCGAGCGCGTCGGTTCGAAAACCGGGGTAGTAACGAAAGGAGTCGCCGTTGGCGACCGACGTCGTGAGGGTTCGCGTGAACGGTTCGGTTTCGGCCATGTTGAGTTGCACTCGTCGTAGCGGTTCGCCGTCGAAGAGCTCACTCGCGAAGCCACTGATCGTGGCCCCCACGCAGATCCACACTTGATCACCCCGGTGATGCTCGCCACGGTGATCGACGACCTCGTGGTCGCCGAGATGCGCGAGTTCACGGCCCGGTACGTACTCGTAGCGACCAGTGGCGCTCATCCAGTCGCGAAGGGCGCCGAGGGCGACACGCGACTCGACGGCCGCGTCACGCCCGCAGAAGAGACCGGCGTCGAACCTGCCGCGCAGAGCAGGATTTCTCTGCACTACTTCGTCGTGACTCAAGAGCTCGAAGCCTCGTTCGGCGGCGTCACCACGGGCCATAGCCCGTTCAGCCACCAGCAGCTCACCCTCGCCGTTCAACAGTGAGAGCGATCCGTTCGGCCGAAACCCGACGCCGGGCACGTCGTCGGCGATTCCTTGCCAAAGGGTCCGCGCGCGCAGCGCCAGCGCGAGTTCAGCACCTGACGCTCGTCCGCTCACCCACACGAGTCCAAAATTCCTCACGGTCGCGCCGTGCGGTACGAGGTCACGTTCGAGGTGCACCACTCTCGCGCCGCGCGCGATCGCCCAGAGTGCGTGCGTCGTACCGATGATGCCCGCACCGACAACGACGGTGCGCTGGCCAATCATGTTCTGGTCGAGTTCTTCTAGCACCGACGCCCAACCTAAACGAGACACCTTTCACGCGCGTGACCGTTGAGTGTCCGGGGTCAACCGCCTCTCAGCTCGACGCGCGTCGTGCCTCAAAGAACGTGCGCAGCAACGCGGCCGATTCCTCGGTCAACACGTCGTAAGTCAGCGCAACCTCGTGCAAAAGGCGAGGGTCACTGAGAAGGTTGTAGCGCGAACCCACCGCGCCCGCCTTCTCGTCGAGGGTGCCGATGACGACGCGCGCGACGCGGGCATTGAGCAGCGCTCCCGCGCACATCACGCACGGCTCGAGCGTGACGTAGGCGGTGACCCCGTCGAGTCGCCAACGGGCCCTCGTGCGCGCCGCCGAGCGCAGGGCCACGACTTCCGCGTGAGAGGTCGGATCGCAGTCGACTTCACGGCGATTCTCCCCCACCGCGATGACGACGCCGTCTTCTACGAGCACGCACCCGATGGGTACGTCGTCGTGGACGCTCGCGCGTTGCGCCGCGTCGAGGGCCTCTCGCATGAATCGCTCGTCGTCTTCCATGACGTCGAAGCGTAGGACAGGTGAAGCACTCGAGAGTCGCTCCTAAGGCTCGTTGTAGACTTCATGACGGAGGGGTGCGAGAGCGGCCGAATCGGGCAGTCTCGAAAACTGCTGTGTCTACGGGCACCGTGGGTTCAAATCCCACCTCCTCCGCCAGCGTGAAACGGGTGACTTCGGTCACCCGTTTCTTTGCTCAGGCGCCGTACCCGAGTCGTGCCAGTACGCTTGGGACGTCTGACGTAGGTAGAACTTTCCCAGGAGCACACTATGGTTTCCTCACTTGAATCGTCGATCGGTACCGAGCGCAAGCTCGTGACTGAATTGCCCGGACCCAAGTCCCAGGCACTACACCAACGTCGAAAGGCCGTCGTGAGTGCTGGACTCACCGTTGGTTTCCCTGTGTACATCGAACGCGCGCAGGGGGCGATCCTCGTCGACGTCGACGGCAACCAACTGCTCGACCTCGGCTCGGGCATCGCCGTGACGGGCATTGGCCACGCCGTGCCGGAACTCGTGGACGCCGTGTCGCGCCAAGTCGCGAGTTTCACTCACACCTGTTTCATGGTGACGCCGTACGAAAGCTACGTCGAAGTCTGTGAGGAGCTCGCCGACCTCACGCCGGGTTCGCACGCGAAGACGTCGGCGCTGTTCAACTCCGGCGCCGAGGCCATCGAGAACGCCGTCAAGGTCGCGCGCCTCGCGACGGGACGAAGCGCCATCATCGTCTTCGAGCACGCGTACCACGGTCGCACCAACTTGACCATGGCGCTGACGGCGAAGAACATGCCGTACAAGGATCACTTCGGACCGTTCGCGCCCGAGGTCTACCGCGTGCCCATGAGCTATCCCTACCGCGACGGGCTGAGCGGTGCCGAAGCAGCGGCGAACGCCATCCGCATCATTGAAACCGACATCGGTGCGGAGAACGTCGCTGCCCTCCTCATCGAGCCCATCCAGGGTGAGGGCGGTTTCGTCGTCCCGGCCGAAGGGTTCCTCCCCGCGTTGTCCAAGTGGACCACCGACCACGGCGTCGTCTTCATCGCCGACGAGATACAAACCGGCTTCTGTCGCACGGGTGACTGGTTCGCCGTTGACCACGAAGGCGTGGTGCCCGACATCGTGACGACCGCGAAGGGCCTCGCCGGTGGCATGCCGCTCGCGGCCGTGACCGGGCGCGCGGAACTGATGAACGCCGTGCACGAGGGTGGCCTCGGGGGTACGTACGGGGGCAATCCCGTTGCCGCCGTCGCCGCACTAGCCACGATCAAGACGCTGCGCGACCGTAACCTCTTGGCGCGCGCGCGAGAGATCGGTGACACGTTGTTGGCGAACCTTCGTTCCCTTCAGCAAGACGTCGCGATCATCGGTGACGTGCGAGGCCGCGGCGCGATGGTCGCCTTCGAGTTGATTGAGCCCGGCACCAAGAATCCCAACGCCGCGGCGGCGAAGTCGATCATCTCGTACTGTCAGCAGCACGGCGTCGTGGCGCTGCCTTGTGGAACCTACGGCAACGTCATCCGCCTCTTGCCACCACTCATCATCAGCGACGAACAACTGGCTGACGGCCTCGGCGTTTTGGGTGACGCCGTTCGTTCCGTTCAGTAGTTTTTCGCCAACGCCTACGCGTTGAAACACAGAGGACTCATGAGCGCTGCCCCGACACGTTGGCGACTGGTGGCGACGTTCTCCGTCGCGGCGCTCATCCTGACCAGTTGTGGCACCGCGAACGTGGCGACGATCCAGCGAGTAAACGGCACGCCAGCGCGCAGTATCTCGGTGCCCCTGACCAACGTGGGCTGCACGCTGAACGACTTCTGCCTCGCCGTCGGCACGTCCAGCGCGAGCGTCGGACCGACGTCGGTGTTGGAGTTCGTCACGCCGAGCGGTCACTGGTTCCCTCTCGCCCCGCCCGCCACGGTCTCGCCGCTCGTCACGTCGACGGCGTGCACCAACACGGAGTGCTTGGTGGGTGGCTCGCAACCCGGTCACGATCTTCTCTGGCGTTTCAGTGCGATCGGACACACCATCGCCGCCGCGAGCCCTCCACCGGGTGGGATCGGTATCGACGCACTCAACTGCGATGAACTCAGCTGCGCGCTCATCGACACCAGCGCCATCGGCGCGACACCTCGTCTCAGCCTCAGTGCCGACGGTGGGCTCACGTGGACCGATCCCGTCGACATGACGTGGGCCAGTGGCGACGCCATCACCTCTCTCGCGTGCGGCGCGGTCTTCGACTGTGTCGCGAGCGCCCTCACCCCTCACCACCTGGTCTCGCTGTACGCGACACGCGACGGCGGCACCACCTGGATCCGACGCGTCACGTCCGCGACGTGGACCACGCTGACGTCGATCACGTGCGCCAACCTTCGCTGCGTGGCGCTCGCCAACTCCTCGGGCTCGTCGAAACTCGTCCGGTCCACCAACCTCGGAAAGTCGTGGACGAGCACGTCGCTGAAACAAGAATCGAACGCACTCGCGTGCACGACGTTGACGTCGTGTGTCGTCGTGGGCCAGCTCGCGAACGCCACGCCGTGGCTCGCGACGACGCACGGGGGCGTAACGAGTAACGCGTCACTTCGTTACGTCCCGACGCCACTGCTCAACGTGGCCTGCGGGACGAAACGGTGCGCAGCCATTGGCGTCACGACCTTGCTCAGCGTGCCCGCGCCGCGTTAGCGAGGTGCCCTGACGTCGAGAGGTCCTGGTTCGCCGCTCTCGTAGGATGACTCGGGCGTCGTCACGCGACGTCGCCCATGGGGGTGGAGATGTACGAATGGTCCGATGAGCATCAGGCGATCATCGACGTCGTTCGCCGTTTCGTTGACGAAGAGATCCGTCCCCACGTCGACGACCTCGAACACAACGGCGTCGCGCCCTACGAGATCTTGCGAAAGATGTTCGACGTCTTCGGTCTTCGCGCGATGGCCGTCGAGTCCTTCCGACGACAACTTGAGCGCAAGCTCGCCGGCGACGAGACGCCGAGTGATCGCCAACGAGATCCCGCGCTCACGCTCATTCCCACGATCGAGCTCTGTCGGGTGAGCCCCGGACTCGTGACCTCACTCGGCGTGTCGACCGGACTCGCGGCCGGGACGATCAACAAGCTCGGGACACCGGGGCAAATGCAACGTTGGGGACTCGATCTCATGACGCTCGACAAGATCGGCGCGTGGGCGATCACCGAACCCGACTCGGGATCGGACGCACTCGGCGGTATGCGCACGAGCGCGCGGCGCGACGGCGACGGGTACGTCTTGAACGGCCAGAAGACGTGGATCACGAACGGCCCCTACGCGGACACGATCGTGCTCTACGCCAAGCTCGACGACGGCAGTAGCGAAGACGTTCGACAACGAAAAGTCCTCACCTTCGTACTGGACAAGGGAATGCCAGGGTTGGAACAGTCCCCGCCCATGCGAAAGATGGGTCAGCACGCCTCGCCGACGGGCGACGTCTTCTTGAGCGACGTCGTCGTCGGTCGCGACCGCTTGCTCGGCGAGAGCGAAGAGACCAGAGGTGGCGGGCGACAGAGCGCCAAGGACAACTTCGTCGCGGAACGCGCCGGAGTCGCTGCCATGGCGCTCGGCATCATCGAAGAGTGCACGCGCATCGCGACGGAGTACGCGAAACATCGGATGCTCTGGGGCACGCCCATTGGCGACTATCAACTCATCCAACTCAAACTCGCGCAGATGGAAGTCGCGCGCGTCAACGTGCGCAACCTCGTCTTCACGCACGTGGAGCGTTCCAACGCCGGCGCCGTCCCCACGCTCGCCGAAGCATCGGCGATGAAGCTCTACGCCGCCCAGGCCGCGTGCCAAGTGGCCGACGACGCGATCCAGATCCTTGGCGGCAACGGCTACGTCACCGAGTACCGAGTGGAACAGTTGAGCCGTGACGCTCGAGTGTTGCGCATCTACGCGGGAACTGACGAGATGCAGGTGATCGCCATCGCGAAGGATCTCCTGCGCGCCTAGAGCTCGTCGCGCAGTCGCGTCGCGACGCCCGTCCACCCCTTGTAGTCCTGCACCGACGCCGGCGCGGTGTCGAGCGCGTGAAGGAGCGCGGGAACGAACTCCTCGTCGTGCTCGCTCAACGAAGCCGCTGAGGCGACGTACGTGCGAATGGTGAAGACGATGGCTCGCGTGCTCGGCAGTTGGCGCAGTGTCTGACGCTCGACGCGAAAGTACCAATCGGACAAGTCGCCGTGCGGCGGGAGGCGCGTCTGGGCGCGTTGGAATAACACGGGGCTGTCGACGAGGGTCCAATTCAGCCGCCAGAACGATTTCTCGGGCGTGAGGCGATCGAAGAAGGCGTTCGTCGGGCGCGCGAGCTCTTCGTCGTACTGCGGGACCGGCGAATGGATGTCGTCGAGCGTGGTGCCGATCTTGCTCGAGAGGTCCCAACGCGACGGAAAACAGACGCACGCCGCGCGCAGGCGCCACGCGTCCTCTTTCACCAACACACAAAGATCCTCTTGGACGAGTCGACTGGCTTGGACGATCGGGTGTTCGCTCGCGATGGTCTCGGTCGAGCGGCCGGGGTGGCTCTCGTGCAAGAAGTGCTTGAGTTCGTCGAGCAGTTCATGGCTGGCGTCGTCGCCTTCGGGGTTCGTCGCCACGACGACGTCATAGTCACTCTCGAGCAGCTGGGCCTTGAGGAGGAGCTCCTCCTCGCAGCGTCCATCGAACTCCAGCCACTTCGCTGGATCGAGCGGGCGCAGTCCCATGGCGAGTCGCCAACCTCGCTGATCGAGCGGCACGTACGGAAATGAGGTGCTCATGGACTCAGTCGCCGCGTCGACGCCGCACGACAAGGAGGTAGAAGAGCAGCGCCAGCGCGGGCACGGCCAGGACGACGAATCTTCCCTCCGGCAAGACGGCGCCGCGGTGCACGTTGACGACCGTCGTCGTGGTCGTGAGGGCTGTGAGCAGGTTACTCATATCGGTGAATCCACCCACCTAATCTTTCACGTCGTCCATTCCCGCCTAAACCAGCGAGCCGAGCGCGTCGGCCAAGAAATCATGCGAACTCTTTAGGTACGATTGTCTATGCCAAGAACCCAGCGCACACGAAGCGCCCGCGCCGTCGCCAACGACTCGGCCATCCGTGACGCCGCGGTGAGCGAAGTGTTACGGGTCGGCGTCGACCACGTCTCGCTGCGCGACGTCGGCCACGAAGCCGGTCTCACCCACGGGGCCACCTACGCCCGCTACGAAGACGTCGACGAGCTCCTGGTGGACCTCTGGAATTCGGTTCTCTCTGACCGGGCGGTCACGATGTTCGAGATGTGCATGAGCGCCGCCGACGACCCCAGCACCGCCACCGTCGGGTCCATTTTCGACTTCATTCGCGCGGCGACGCCCGCCGACGTCGCGTGCGTCCATCTGCTCTTGACCTCGCGACGGATTCCAACCCTGCACGAAGAGGTCGAGCCGTTCATCCACGAGTACTTGGACCGCACGTTCGAGGAGACGAGTACCGAGAGCGCGGCCTTCACGCGCGGGATCACCATCTTCGCCATGACCATGGTGCAGATCTTCGCCGACTCGCAGTTCGGGTGGGACCGTGACTACCAGAGCGTGCTCGAGAAGTTGCTCTTGGAGACGTTGGAGACCGATCCCCGCGACGTCGATGAGGTGAAACTCGAAGAGCCCGTTGAACAGATAGTCCTCCCGCCCGGCGACGATCTCAAGACCCAACTCGCCTACGCCACGTTCGGCGTCGTGGGCAAGAG
>DASZHK010000136.1:0-2584 GCA_035937905.1 Acidimicrobiales bacterium | reverse complement strand
ACAAGACGCGCGCGAACGACACCGACTACCGCTTTCGCGCGGGTACCGATTTCTTCTACCTCACGGGCTGTGACGAGCCCGACGCCGTCCTCGTCGTCTCCCCCGGCGCCACGGCCACGCTCTACGTGCCGCACCGACGTGACTCGTCGACGCACGAGTTCTACACCGACGCGCGCTACGGCGAACTGTGGGTGGGCCCCCGCCGCGGCGTCGCCGAAGCCGCTATCTACTACGACCTCGACACCGCCCCCCTTGAATCCCTCGAGAAGGACCTCGTGGCCCTCGGCGGCACCGACGTCGTGACGCTTCGTGGCTTTGACGCGACCGTCGACGCGTTGCACGAACCGAGCGACGAGGACGAGGAACTCGCGAGCGCGCTGAGCGAACTGCGCCTCGTGAAGGACGAGTTCGAGATCGCCCAACTCCAGAAAGCCATCGACTTCACGGTCAAGGGCTTCGAAGACGTCGTTCGAGCGCTCCCGAGCGCGGAGGGTCGCGGCGAGCGCGTCATCGAAGGCGTCTTCAACCTGCGCGCGCGTGTCGAAGGCAACGACGTGGGCTACGACACCATCGCGGCGAGCGGCTCGCACGCGACGACGCTGCACTGGACGCGCAACAACGGAGAGGTTCACCGCGGCGACCTCTTGCTCCTCGACGCGGGCATCGAATGCGACAACCTCTACACGGCCGACGTCACGCGCACCATGCCCATCAGTGGCACGTTCTCCGCACCCCAGCGACGCGTCTACGAGCTCGTGCTCGCCGCGCAGACGGCCGGCATCGCCGCGGTGAAGCCCGGCGCCAACTTCATGGCCCCCCACGACGCGGCCATGGAAGTGTTGGCCGAGGGACTCTTCGAGATGGGCATCTTGAAAGAAGAGCCCGCCGTGGCGCTTCGAAAGGATCGCCAACTCCACCGGCGCTACACCCTGCACGGGACCAGTCACATGCTCGGTATCGACGTGCACGACTGCGCGAACGCCAGAAACGAGTTCTACTGGGGCGAGCTCGCCGAGGGTTACGTCTTGACCGTCGAGCCCGGTCTCTACTTCCAGGCCAACGATCTCACCGTGCCCGAGGAGTACCGAGGGATCGGCGTGCGCATCGAGGACGACGTCCTCGTCACGGCGACGGGCTCGCGCAACCTATCGGCGGCGTTGCCACGCGAAGCGGACGCCGTCGAAGCGTGGATGGCCGAACTGTGGTCGAAGGAATCACCGAATCTCGGTCTTTAACGAACGACGTTCGAGCGAAGCGCGAGGTTAGTGTCTGTCGTTCTCGAACGCAAGAAGTACTCGCGATTGTGTTCAACATTTCACAACCGTCGTGAACGCGTGCACTTTCAATTTTCTTTAAGAACTTCTCGACGTCGTACGTACACGTAGAGACCTCGTGATTCACCTTGTGCGCGCGTGCACTTCGGTCGTGCACTAGCGCAGTGGCGTCAAGGCTTCTTGAACGCGAAGACAACTCGTGATCGCGCTGCGACGAACGTCATGTTCTCGTCACGAAAGATTGCGAGGTACTTTTCTCTCTTCATACGCGCAACTTAACTTCGCTCTCTACGTTGTTGTCGTGCCCGGAAAAGTTTCGGCGTACGACAAAGCAAGGAGCGAAACAATGATGTTGATCCTTTTATTCGGTATCGTCCTCGTGCCCCTCGCGTTGGCGGTCATCTTCATTCCGCTCGTGATGGGTATACGCGCGAATCGGGCAGCACACCATGAACACGCCCTACGCCACGCGCACGGCTCGCCCGTCGAGGTCGACAAGGTTCACGACCCCGTCATCACCCGCGCGGCGTAGTTGAAGGGATCCCCCTTCGAGTCGCTACGCAGTGACTCGAAGGGGGATCCGTCGCGGACCGCGAACTTGTCCCGGCGCCCAGGTGACGCCCTCGGGATCGGAGAGTTCGAACGTCGGATAGCGCGCGATGAACTCCTCCAAGGCGACACGAAGTTCCATGCGCGCGAGGTTCGATCCGACGCAACGATGGATACCGAGCCCGAAGGCAGCGTGACGATTTACGGCTCGGTCGATGATGAACGTGTCGGCGTCGAGGAAGACAGCGGGGTCCCGGTTCGCCGCGGGAAAGCCCAGCAACACCCAATCGTCCTTCTTCATCGGGCAGCCGTGGAAGTCGAGGTCTTCCTTCACGAGTCGCGCCATGGTCACCGGCGCGTAGAAGCGTAGGAACTCCTCCACGGCGACCGGCATCAACTCGGGTTCCTTCACGAGTCGCGCCAAGTCCTGCGGGTGGTGCGCCAGGTGCCAGATCGACGAACCGATCGCCGACCACGTGGTGTCGATGCCCGCCACCAACGTCAAGACCATGGTGCCGCGCACGTGCTCGAGTGCCAATTTCTCGCCGTTGACTTCGACGTTCAACAGGTAGCTCGTGAAGTCGTCACGGGGATTGGCGAGATGGTCCTCGATCTGGGCGTTGAAGTACTCGGCGAGGGGTAAGAAGAGCGGCCCGCGTTCCTCGGGTGCCAAGTCCACGAGGTCGAGCACCACGTGGACGAAGTCGCGAAACAGGTCCTCGTCGGCTTCGGGAAAGCCCAGCATCGTGGCGATGACGCCC
>DASZHK010000135.1:0-3045 GCA_035937905.1 Acidimicrobiales bacterium | reverse complement strand
CGCGAGCGCTCACCAAGCAGATATCAGCGCCCGTCCCATGACCGAGGGCGGACTCCTCGTCTGCGTTGCGTTCCTGCAACCAACGAACGGGCCAACTGCCCCTGAAGGTCCGCTGCAAACCGACCGAGACGAAGACGATAGTGAATCATCCGCGACGACCTGACAAGGTATCGAGTGCACCGTCAAACGTCGTGCTGTTGCAGCGGTACCTTGTTCCCATCATCATGGTCGATTCTGAAATACGCAGCTGGCGTGATCCCGGTTTCCCGTCGAAATGCGGCGACGAACGCGCTGGTCGACGCGTAGCCAACTTTCTCAGCCACATTTGAGACCGACTCGCCGGCTGCCAGGAACTCCAGGGCGGTACGAAGTCGCAGAAACGCTCTCCACCGCCCAAAAGGCAACTGAGTCTCGGTGAGAAATAACCGAGCGAGGGTGCGAGCACTCGCGCCTACCTCAAGTCCCCACTCCTCAAGCGTCCGTTCGTCAGAGAGATTATCGACGAGCCCGTCCGCGACGCGTTTGGCTCGTTCGTCGCCAGGAAGGTGAACGTCGAATGACACCACTGGCACTGGAACCATCAGATCCACGAGCACTCTCTCGGCGCGGGTTCGTTTGAAAGTATCGAGTTCGTCTGCCGCCAGGTAATTGAAGAGTTCCACCATCAGTGACGTGGCCGCAACGGCTGTGCATTCGGTCCACTCGATCGGGCACCGCTCAGGGCGAACGTACGCCGAGCGCATGGTCGCGATGCCGTCAGAGAGAGTTTCGTGGCGCACACCCGCTGGTATCCACATAGCTCGCGTGGGCGGCAGCACCCACGCCGAGGAACCACTTCGAATCGTCAGCACTCCGCGCGCCGACCACGCCAACTGATGGTCGGCATGACTGTGCCAGTCATAGACGGTGCCCTCGGACATCGGAAACGTGCACACCATCACGTCGGGAGTGCTGTTACTTTCGTTCATCGCAGTTTGTCCGTCAGTCGACATTGACAGTCACTTTACGGCTTCGAATTTTCGAAGAGCTTCCTCTGCGCAAAGATTGTCCGTCTTACGACACGAGTTGGCAGCGCATGGGCTTGAATGGCGTGAAGAGCCCACTTAACGTTCTGGACATGAACGACAACCACGTCTTATGCGCCAGTCCTCAGTGGGCCGAGGGCCTCGAGATCGACGTCTTAATTCCTCTCTCGACAGGCGTTGAGCTGGGCGACCTCATGCTCGAGGTTGGACCGGGCCCGGGCGCCGCGACAGGATGGCTTCGTCATCGAGTCAAGCGCCTCGTCGCGGTTGAGTTGGATGCCGCTTCGGCCGGGTCTCTTGCTCAACATTACGAAGGAACGAACGTGGAGGTCGTCGTCGGCGACGCCTCGAATATTGGTTGCCCCAACGACACGTTCGACTCAGCGGGATGCTTCACCATGCTGCACCACGTGTCGTCGACAGTGGGTCAAAATCGGATTCTCGCCGAGATCATGCGTGTCCTTCGCCCCGGCGGCGTCTTTATCGGTTCGGACAGCATCGCTAGTGACGGACTCCACCACTTCCACGAGGGCGACGTCTACAACCCCATCGATCCCGGTTCGCTCTACACGCGACTTTCCACGCTTGGTTTCACACGAGTGAGCGTCATGGTCGATCACCATCTGCGTTTCACGGCGTACAAGCCGGAGGGGGCGTCGAACACATGATGAGTTCGATGAAATTGCGAGGGACCATCACCGGACTCATCTCCTTCGTGGCTTCCGAGGAGGAGATGTTGCTCCAGTACACTGAGCGATCGCGCGCGACGGAAGGGAGCCCCGAGGTCTGGGCGGCGGTGCCGCTCGTGGCGCACAACACTGAATTCAAAAGGCAACAAGTCTGTCGCTTGGAAGCGGTCGCCACAGGGACCATTCCCACGACCTTCAAGGAGGTCGACCACCGCTCCCACGAGGTGTACGAGCAGTACTCTCGTCGCCCACTGGACGAAGTGCGCGCTGAGCACCGGGCCGTGACGACGCGGCTCATAGATCTCGCGAGCCAGCTCAGCGACGCCGACCTCCTCGATCCTTCTCGCCACGAGTGGCTCAGCGGCCGAAAACTTTGGCTTCAGGTCGTGGTGCGAGGATTCTGGCATCCGGCCGGACACCTCGGCGAGTTTTACTTAACCCACGACGAGAACACGCGCGCGTTGAGTCTCGCCCGACACGCACTGGGCGTGACGCAGTACTTGGAGGCGCCGGACGACGTAGTGGCGATGGGTGCTTACAACCTCGCCTGCGCGTACGCGCGAGCGGGACTTCTCGACGAAGCTGTTGACGCAATCACCCTCGCCGTGGAGAAAAATCCAGAGTTCCGAGAGAAGTTTCGACATGAACCGGATTTGGAGGCCCTTCGAGACAGTGGCCGACTGAGTGAAACTCTCGGCACCTAGGTGTCCTACCATCCACGGCTCAGGTGGCACACGATCGCCTCGATGGTCATTGCCCGGATGAACTATGTGCCAACAAAAACAGTGTCGAATTCAGCCGTCGGTGTTCGTAGTACTGAGTGAACGAGCTCGACGTGCCGCTCGCACTTCGACTTCTTCGAACGAACTACAGCGACAAAGAGACGACACGATGCAACCGATTTTCAACGCCCAACTATTCGACGTGGAGCACGAGCTCAGTGCCTCAGGTCAACGCGCCTACGACGTCCGCACTGCCGAGTTCGTCGACGCCCTCAGAGACTTCAGGAGCCAGTGGGCGAGGTCTCACTCCGGCTGCAAACTGTGGCGACGAGTGCGCGACGACGTCCGGCGTCGCTTAACGACTACCCGTGAGGCGACGGGGAGCAGGTGCCGCCCGTGCAGCGAGCGCAGCCACGCGCACGACTCGTCGGTGTCTCTGTCGCAGGTGGAACGTGTCGACACGTCGGGTTCGACTGTTTCGTCGATGAGCACGTGATCCAACGACGTAGGAGTAGTGCGCTCTGGCGCCGTCCGACTGCGCCACGGCCTAGGTGAACGTCGCGTCAAGAAATAACCAGGAGATAATGCCGTCGATAGTCTCGGGAGATG
>DASZHK010000134.1:0-12294 GCA_035937905.1 Acidimicrobiales bacterium | reverse complement strand
CGCCAGCCCGGAGTCGTAGGCGAACTGGTCGCGCCGGTCGTCGATCGACGGCGCTGAGGCACTGCCGAGCAGCGACATGCCGAGGGCTTCGCCGACGCTCGCCATGGTGTTGGCCGTGAACATGCCCGCGCAGCTCCCTTCGCCGGGACAGGCGGCACACTCGATGGCCTTCAGTTCTTCATCGCTCATTGCGCCGACGGCGTTCGCGCCGACGGCCTCGAACACCGACGTGATGTCGAGTGCTTCGCCGTTCAAGTGACCCGGCAGGATCGTGCCGCCGTAGAGAAAGACACTCGGTACGTCCAAGCGCGCGGCGGCCATCAACATTCCCGGCAGCGACTTGTCGCAACCGGCGAGCGTCACCATGGCGTCGAAACGCTCGGCGTGCATCACCACTTCGACGGAGTCGGCGATGACTTCGCGCGACACCAACGACGCGTGCATGCCCTCGTGACCCATCGAGATGCCGTCCGAGACCGCGATTGTGACGAATTCGAAGGGAACACCGCCGGCGTCGCGAACCGCGACCTTGGTGCGTTTCGCCAATCGATCGAGGGGCATGTTGCAGGGCGTCACCTCGTTCCAACTCGACGCGACGCCAATCTGAGGCTTCTTCATGTCGTCATCGGTCAGCCCCATGGCTCGCAACATGGCGCGCGCGGGCGCGCGGCCGTTGCCCAGCGTGACGGCGGAACTACGAGGTGTGGGGTGGACTGTCATGCACGAAGTTTAGAAGGGTGCGCGACACCGTGAAACTGTTCAGTGCCGTGACGTACGGTCGCGGACTCTCTCCCGATTCGTGAGAGCTCAGCGCCGGCTCTGCAACTCCGCGATGACGGCCTTGCCGTTGGCCTGACCCTTGGTGATCTTCATTACTTGACCGATGAAGAACTGTGCCAGTTTCTCGTCCCCGTCTCGGTAGCGAGCCCACTCGTCAGGGTGCTCGATGATGAGTGCGGCGACGGTGGCGCCGAGGGAGTCCGACGAAAGTTGCTCGAATCCTCTATCCGCTGCGATCCTTTTTGGATCTCCACCGGATTCAAGCAATTCCAACAACACGGTATTCGTCTGCGTCGCTGACAACTCACCACTTTGTTCCATCGAAATGGCCGTCACAAATGCTTCTGTAGTCAAATTTTGGATGTTTTGGATTCCAGACGCGACAGTGTTCGCGGCGCGCGCTAACACCAGTGAAGGATCCTTCTCTGCATCGAGAGCGGCAATGACTAGATAGTCAATTCCAAGATTTACAACGACGTCTAACGCCTCGAGTTGCATCGGTGATGGATTTTTTAAACGAGCCAAGAGTTCGGTCCGGTGCTCAGCGGGCATCTTGCCAAGTCCTGCCCGGATACGGTCTTGCCAAGCTTCGTCAGGTACGAGGTCGACAAGGTCTGGTTCACGGAAGTAGCGATAGTCCTCGGCCTCCTCCTTGGTTCGCATCGTCGAGGTCTGGCCGAGGATCTCGTCCCAGTGACGCGTCTCTTGGCGAACCGTGGCGCCCCCCTCGATCAGTTCGATTTGACGCTGCGCCTCGTAGTCGATGGCTCGTTGCAGGCTTCTGAGTGAGTTCAAGTTCTTGATCTCGCAACGAGTGCCGAGTGGGTCACCGGGCTTACGGACGGACACGTTCGCGTCGATGCGCATTGAGCCCTCTTCCATGCGCCCGTCCGACGCGCCGGTCGCGATCAAGATGCCGCGTAACTCTGACGCGTACGCGCGCGCCTGGGCGGAGCTTCGAATGTCGGGTCCTGAGACGATCTCGACGAGGGGCACGCCCGAGCGGTTGTAGTCGACCAGCGAGCGGTCGGCCCCGTGAATGCGGCCACTGCCACCCAGGTGCGTCGACTTTCCGGTGTCCTCTTCGAGGTGGGCCCGCTCGATGGTGACTCGCGAACCGTCCGGCAAGTCCAAGTAGCCCCCGGAGTTGATGGGCAGGTCGTACTGACTGATCTGAAAGTCCTTGGGCATGTCGGGATAGAAGTAGTTCTTGCGGTGGAACGTCGAGAACGCGATCGTCGAATGCAGCGCGAAGCCAATGGCCATCGCGAGGTCGACCGCGCGAACGTTCAAGACCGGCAACGATCCGGGCAGACCCAAACAGACGGGACAGACGTTCGTGTTGGGTTCCGAACCGAATTCGTTGGCGCATCCGCAGAACATCTTCGTCGTGGTCTTCAGCTCCGTGTGGACTTCGAGTCCGACCACCATCTCCCATCCGTCGCGCGTGGTCATGATCGTCCGTCCGCGAGTTCGAGGACGCGCGCCGCCGCGAAGAGTTGAGCTTCGCTCCGTCCGGGGCCGAGCAACTGCACCCCGATCGGCAGACCCGACTGCCCCGTGCCGAAGGGCACCGAGATCGCGGCGTCGCCCGCCAAGTTCGTCGGGATCGTAAAGACGTCCGACAGGTACATCGACATCGGATCGGCCGTCTTCTCACCAATCGCGAAGGCCACCGACGGCGCCGTCGCACCGAGAAGTAGGTCCGCTTCAAGATACGCACGACGGAACGCGTCGATCAACTGCGTTCGAACCTTCAAGGCCTGTCCGTAGTAGGCGTCGTAGTAGCCCGCCGACAACGCGTAGGTCCCGAGCATGATGCGACGCTTCACTTCCGCGCCAAAACCCGCGGTGCGCGTCGCCTCGTTCATCGCCGCGACGTCCTCGGCGTCGACGCGTAACCCGTAGCGCACGCCGTCGTAGCGCGCCAGGTTGCTCGACGCCTCCGCGGGGGCGATCAGGTAGTACGCACTAAGTCCGAGATGAAGTTCAGGAACCGACAGCTCGACGATCGTCGCGCCCGCGTCGCGAAGGGCGCTCGCTGCGCGTTCGACCTCCGCGACGACCTCGTCGTCGGCGCCGTCGAAGAGTTCACGAACGAGCGCGACGCGCTTGCCCGCGACACCGTCATTGACGTGAAGGAGTAGTGACGGCGACGGTTCGGGCAGTGACGTCGAATCCATGGGATCGTGGCCGGCGATGACCTCGAGCAACGCGGCCGCGTCCGCGACATTCTTCGCGAAGGGGCCGATCTGGTCGAGTGAACTCGCGAAGGCGATGAGTCCGTAGCGCGACACCAGCCCGTAGGTGGGCTTCACGCCGACGAGTCCACAGAGGGCGGCGGGCTGGCGAATTGAACCGCCCGTGTCCGACCCGAGTGAGAGTGGCGTCATGTCGGCCGCCACGGCGCTCGCCGAACCGCCCGAGGAGCCGCCGGGCACGCGCTCGACGTCGAGTGGATTGCGCGTTGGTCCGTACGCCGAGGTCTCGGTGGACGAACCCATGGCGAACTCGTCCATGTTGGTCTTGCCCATCGGCACCGCGCCGGCCCCGAGTACGCGATCGACGACGGTGGCGCTGTAGGGCGGTCGCCACCCTTTGAGAATCTTCGAGCCCGCGGTCGTGGGTACGCCCGTAGTGCAGAGATTGTCCTTCAACGCAATGGGAACACCGGCGAGAACGCCGGCGTCGTCGCCACTCGTCACTCGTTCGTCGACTCGTCGAGCGGCGTCGAGCGCGCCCTCTTCGTCGATGAAGAGAAAGACGTTCAGTTCCTCGTTTCGCGCACGAATGGCGGCGAGTGAGGTCATCATCTCGTTTTCGGCGGTGGTGGCGCCGCTTCGTACGTCGCGCGCGATGTCGAGCGCCGTCCTCACGGTGCTTCACCCATGATGCGCGGCACGGCGAAACGTCCGTCTTGCGCGTCGGGGGCCATCGCGAGCACCTCGTCGCGCGAGAGACTCGCGCGCAGCACGTCCTCGCGCACGACGTTGATCAGCCCAAAAGGGTGAGCGGTCGGGACGACACCCTCGAGATCGAGCGCGGCGATGTCGTTGGCGTGTTCGAGCACTTGGGCGAGTTGCGCGGTGAACTCGTCGAGTTCAGCCTCGCTCAGTGAGAGTCGCGCGAGTTTGGCGACCTTGGCGACGTCCTCACGTCGAAGCGGGGTCGCCACTAGAGCACCCGAGCGAGAAAGTCCAAGGTCAGCGACTCGACGAGCTCTTGGTCGTTGTCCAACGTCGCGACGTGGTACGAGTCCTCGAGCCAGACGCGCTCAACGGGACCCGACACCATGGCCTCGAGGTCGTCACCGTTGTCGGAGGTGACGACGTGGTCCTCTCGACTGGAGAGGAGAAGACTCGGCGCGGTGATGAGTCCCAGGTTCTCGTGGATCGCGGCGACGCCCGCGAAGAGGCTCATCACGGGCGCGAGCGGCGTGGCTGCGTACGAGCTTTCGGCGGCGCCTTCTCGTTTGATGTCCGAACCGATCGAATCGAAGGTCTCGGTGCCGCCGTCGAGCAGGAGTTGGATGCCTTCGAGCATCTCGGTCCCGGGCGACTTCACGAGTGGATTGATGAAGACGCACCCCACGACCGACGGGCGAACCTCGGCCACGTGCGCGGCCAATCCCCCGCCCATCGAAAGACCCACGACCGCGACGCGCTCACAACGCGCGGCGAGATCGTCGAAGGCCTCCACCGCTGTCGTCGACCAGTCGGCCCAGGTGGTGGTAATCATGTCCGCGACCGTCGTGCCGTGTCCGGGAAGACGCGGCAACTCAACGGAGTAGCCAACGTCGGCGGCGCGCTGGGCGATCGAGCGCATCGAGGAGGGATTGCCGGTGAATCCGTGAAGTACCAGGACGCCCGAGGTGCCACCGAGGTGGGAATAGGGCTCGCTGCCGGGCATGACGTCATGGTTCATAGGCCTCAAGACTACCGGCAGCGTTAGACCGTCTTGCTGGGGTGACGGCGCGGAATCGAGCGAATGAACATCGCGGCGACGAGTCCCATGGCGCCAACGCAGGCCCCGATGACGAAGGAAAGATGAAACGTGGCGAGTAGCGCAGGACCCGCGTGCGCGTGGCTCAGTCCGCGACGTCGCGCGATTGACTGTTGCACCGTTTCGAGCACCTGGATCCCCGCCACCTCGCCGACTTGCATCGTGAGCAGCTGCGCCGCCGACATGACACCGAACTCGCTGACCTTCACGTCGTTCGCCATGACCGAACTCGTGGAGGGCATCGCCACGCCCATGCCGAGACCCGAGAGCGCGAGGGCGACAGCGACCATCCACGCACCGGAGCTGGGTTGCAACAACGCGAAGAGTCCGAGTGACGCCGTCAAGAACGCCGCGCCCGCCACGGCGCTTATTCGTTCTCCGATGCGCACGGCCACGTAGCCCGCGATGGGTGACGACAGGGCGAACGTGAGGGGCCGAGCGATCGCGAGCGCCCCCACCCGAGGGATCGAGTAGCCGTACCCCTGTTCCATCAGGAGAGGGAACAAGAAGAACGCGCCGAAGTAGGCGAAGTTCGCCGACCCACGAAGGATCATCGGCATGGCGAAGTTGCGCCGTCGAAAGTAATAGGCCGGAATGAGTGGGTTCTCGGCGTGATGCAGTCGGTAGATGAAGAGACTCGCCGACGCCGCGCTGAGGACGAACATCGCGAGCGTCCAGCGACTCGTCCAACCCAACGAGGGCCCTACCGACAGGCCGAGCATCACCATCGTGACGGCGATCGACAACGACCAGCTCCCGATCCAATCCATCTGCTTGAACTCTCTGCGAGCACGCGCCTTCTTCTCGGCCTCGTCGTCGTCCGAGCCCCGTTTTCGCGGCAGGACCGTGATGACGACGAGAAAGGCGACGACGATCAAGATGAGCTGGAACCAGAAGAGGGCGCGCCACCCGAAGGCCGCAATGACGGGCGAACCGAGCGACACGCCGATGACCGGTCCCCCAGCGCCGATGAGACTCCACCACCCCATGGCCTTCACCCGCTCCTCGCGCGAGAAGACCATGTTGATGAGCGCCCCCGAGGCCGTGCCGGTCGCGGCACCCTGGACGCCGTCGAGCGTTCGTGCGAAGAGCAACATGTCAACGTTGTGCGACAGCGCCGTCAAGATCGCCGAGACCATCGCGCCGATCAGTCCAAAGAGATAGAGACGTCGGTGACCGTAGATGTCACCGGTCTTGCCGAGCATGGGCGCCGCGAGTCCGTAGGCGAGGAGGGGTCCCACCATGGTCCACGTGAGGACGGTCACCGAGGTGTGGAACTGCGTCGCGACCGTCGGGAGCGCCACGATGAAGACGGTGAAGGTGAAATTGAGGGCGAAGAGGCCCGCGAGCAGTGACCACAGAACCCACCAGGGGTAACGCGACGACGCGGCGGCGCGGTCCTGGACTCGTTGGCGAAGCAGGAGGAACCAGTTGAGGTCACTGCCGGCTTCACTGCCGAGCGTGCCGAAGGCCGCGCTCGCGGGATCGCTTCGAGCGTTTAAGAGCCCGTCGGGGTCCTCACGGTCAAGGCGCGCCAGCGGGCGCTCGTCGCTCACTAGTACAGCGTGGGCAGTTGCGCTGCGAGCTCACTCACCGACCAGCGGTCGTCCTTCTCGAGTGTGGTGGTCATGGTCCAGTTCTGGAACTTTCGTACGGTGCCACCTTGGACGAAGAAAACTTGTCCCGTCGCGGCGCAGTCCTCCATGGCCAACGTCGCCACCAGGGGTGAGATGTTGGCGGGGTCCCAGACGTCAAAGACCGCGGCGTCGGACGGCTTCACGACGTAGTCCGACAGTCCCGGCGTCGACTCGGTCATGCGCGTACGTGCGGCGGGCGCGATGGCGTTCACGCGCACGCCGTAGCGGCCGAGTTCTTCGGCCGTGATGACGGTGAGTGCAGCGATACCCGCTTTGGCCGCGCCGTAGTTGGACTGACCGACGTTGCCGAGGAGTCCTGACGTGGACGAGGTATTGATGACGGAGGCGCGCACCACGTGGCCGGCCTTCGCCTGTTCGCGCCAGTAGTTCGCCGCGTGGCGTAGGGGCACGAAGTGGCCCTTCAAGTGCACGTTGATCACCGCGTCCCAGTCCTCTTCACTCAGGTTCACGAGCACGCGGTCGCGCAAGATGCCGGCGTTGTTGACCAATACGTGCAGGTCACCGAACGTCTCGAACGCGCACTGGACCAGTCGCGCACCGCCGTCCCACGTCGCGACGTTGTCGTGGTTCGCGACTGCCTGTCCACCCATTGCCTTGATCTCGGCGACGACTTCTTCGGCCGGCGTGGCTTCATCCGAGGATCCGTCGAGTCCACCGCCGAGGTCGTTCACGACGACCTTCGCGCCTTCGGCGGCGAAGAGCAGGGCGTGCTCTCGTCCGATGCCGCGACCAGCGCCAGTGATGATGGCGACGCGACCGTCAAGTGCTCCCATGGGCCCTCCCCGTGTAGGTGTGTCTTTCGAGTGTACCGACGAACGTGGTTCTAGAGGGATTGACCTCTGCGCCAAAAGTACGGGGGCCGCGCGTGCGCGTGGTAGTGATCGGGGATATTTCTCATGTGGTCGTCGATCGTCCACGGGGTCGTCGCGAACTCCTCGTTCGCCACGGCGGTGAGCGCTTCGTGCAGGTGCCGCTTCACGTCATCGGTGGGTTCAGCGTCGTGTACACGCCACACGACCATGGGCACGAGACAGATCTCGCAGTCACCGATCCAGCAGGTTTCGTCTTCGAAGTACCGCTTGGTGACGACAGCGGCCGCGCAGAGCTCGCAGCCCGTCGTCATTGAACGGTGAGGGTCACGGTGGACTTGTAGGGAACCTTCGTACCAGCTACTGGACTCTCCGAGACGACTTTCGTCCACTTCGTCGAGTTCGAGTTTGGCCCGACCGTCTTGTAGTACAGCGTGGCCTTCTTAAAGGCCGCCATTACTTGCGCCTGATTGTCGCCGACCACGTTCGGGACGGCTCGCGGCGCCTGTCCGGCGAGTGTCGTCGTGGTCGTGGGCGTGCCCGACGTCGTCGTGGTCGTCGCCGACGGCGCGGTGGTCGTCGTCGTGGTCGTCGTCGACGCCGCGGGTCCCTTCGAGACGGATAGCACCACGGCGGCGTGGAGAGGTACCGTCACTGGGTTTTGACCCTTGTTGTACACGACACGCGCGACGCCGTTGATCGGTACCGTGGGCGAGAAGATGGCGGCCGTCGCGGGGCACGTGGCTCGTACGTGCAACGTGGCGAGTTGCGCGGTCGCCGCGGCACAGGACTTGCCCACGAGGTCCGTCGGCATCGTGACGAGGACGGGTCCCTTCGAGACACTCGCAATGATGGTGGTTCCCGATTTGGCCGACGTTCCCGCAGCGGGTGACTGCGTGACGACCTTGCCCACGGGGATCGTTGCGGAGAACACGTGTTGCGTGACGCTCAACGTGTACCCATCGTTCTTCAACACCGTCGACTCTTGGGCGACGGTGTGACCCACGAGATTCGGTACGGTGTGACTCTTCGTGAACAGTCCAGACTTCCACGCCGCGCCGAGGCCAATGACGATCACGACCAGCACGAGTGCCGCGATGATCAGTCCCCAACGACGCGGATCGCGCGGCAGGTCGTACTGACCTCGCTCGAATCGTGGTGTACGTCCAACCGGCCCTCGCGGCGCGCCGGGTGCGCCGACGCCGACACTCGGTCGCGCGCGAGGTACGCGCGTGAAGCCGCCCGTCGTGGACGGCGTTGAGCCGACGACCTGGTCGGCTGACGGAGCCTGAAAGCCGATCGAACTGCGCAACTCTTGTGGCGCGAACTGCGCGAGCAATGGCAGCTCCTGCGTACCCGGACGCACGACGAGGGGCGTGGCGTCGGTGACGGCGGCGCCGAGCCGCGACGAGAACTGCTCGGCGTCGAGGCGAAGTCGCGGATCGGGCACCGCTGCTTGGGCGAGCACCATGTCGAGGGAACCGAGTTCCAAACGAACGGGAAGGGGCGTGTCGAGTCGGGCGCGGAGGATCGCCTCGGCGGTCGTACCCTCGTACGCCGCGCTGCCGGTGATGGCCTCGAAGAGGATGAGCGCGAGGGCGTAGACGTCACTCTCAGAGGTGGCGGGCTCGCCTATTGCCTGTTCGGGCGAGAGATAGCGAGCGTCGTCGAGCGTCATGCGCTCGCGGTAGCTGGTTGCGAGACCGGCGAGGGCGACGTCACTCACGCGTACTTGGCCTTCGGCGTCAAAGAGGAGTTTCGAGGGCGAGAGTGACCCGAGGACGAAACCTTGCTCGTGCAGGTACGCCAGCGCATTCGCGACGTCACGACCGAGTCGCGCGCCGTCGTCGATCGTGAATCGTCGCCCGGCGCTGAGGACGTCCTCCAACGATCCCCCGCTCAGGTACTCACTGATCATGAAGATCGCCCCGGACTCCTGACCGCCATCGAACACGCGCGCGATGTGGGGGTGACTGAGGGTGGCGGCGCGGATGATGTGGTCGCGGAACGCGCGACGGATCTCCTCGTGCGCCGCGAGATCGGCGAGGAGGACCTTCACCACGACGCGTCGATGCAGCGAAAGATCCTCGGCGACGTAGACCTCGGCGGTCTGGCCCACGCCGAGCAGTTCGCGGATGCGGTAGCGTCCGGCGAGCGTGTAGTCGGGTGAGAAGGTAGGCGCCATCGGCTAAACCATAGTAAGGAAGTCCTAGGAGGGTGAATCCTTCGCCACACCGGTCGCGAGGAGGGTTTCGAACTCGTCCGCGCCCACCATGGGGATACCCAACTCCTCGGCCTTGGTGAGCTTGGACGCGCCGGGTGACTCGCCGACGACAACGCAGTAGGTCTTCTTCGATACCGACCCCGGTGACGTCCCCCCGCGAGCGATAATCGCCGCTTCCGCGTCGTCGCGCGAGTAGCCCACGATGGACCCCGTCACGACGACGGCCTTTCCGGCCAAGGTCGCCTCCAGCGTGGTCGTCGCGCCCGGTTCGCTGAGCGAGAGTCCCGAACCGGTCAAGCGCGCGATCCGATCGCGATTCTCGTCTTCTCGGAAGTACTGGTACGCGGACTGGGCGATGACCGGTCCCACGCCGTCGATCGCCTCGAGCTCTTCGAGAGGGGCGCCGACCAGGGCGTCGAGGTCGTGGAAGCGCTTCGCGAGTTCGCGCGCGGCGACCGGTCCGACGTGGCGTATGCCAAGTCCCACCAACACGCGACTGAGCGGCATCGATTTGGCGTCATCGATCGCTCGCACCAGTGACGTCGCCGAGAGTTGACCGAAGCCTTCGAGTCCGGCGAGATCCTCCACGCGCAGCGTGAAGAGGTCGGCGACGTCACTGATAAGTCGCTCACCAAGGAGTTGCGCCATGCGCTGCTCCCCGAGACCCTCGATGTCGAGCGCGCCGCGCGAAGCGAAGTGCACGATCTGTTCAAGCAACTGCGCGGGGCACGTCGGATTCACGCAGTAGGTATCGGACTCTTCTCCTCGTCGCACAAGTGGTTCACCGCATTCGGGGCACGTGGCGGGAAAGGTCCACTTCTTCGCGCGCCGCTTGCCCGGTTCGCTCACGGCGCCCACGACTTCGGGAATGACGTCGCCCGCTTTTCGCACGATGACGAGATCGCCCGGGCGCACGTCTTTCGCGACGACTTGATCTTGATTGTGCAACGTCGCCATCGACACCGTCGATCCCGCGACGACGACCGGCTCCAGCACGGCGTAGGGCGTCGCGCGCCCCGTTCGACCTATGGAGACCTCGATGGCGAGTAGACGAGTGGTTCGTTCTTCGGGTGGGAGTTTCCTCGCGATCGCCCAGCGCGGCGCGCGACTCGTGAACCCCAACTTCTCGCGTTCCGCGAGATCGTCGACCTTGATGACGACGCCGTCAATGTCGTAGCGAAGGTCGTGACGGTGCTCTTCGAACCAGTCGCTCCGACGAATCATCGCCTCGACGCCCACTTCCTCCTTCGACTCCTTCGCGGTGAGGAAACCCCACGCCGCGACTTGGCGTATCGTCTCGCTGTAGTACGTGAACGACAGCGTGCTGTCGAGGTCGACCAGTTGGTACGCGAGGAACGACAGCGGACGTTTCGCCGTCGCGGCGGGGTCCTTTTGACGCAGACTGCCCGCGGCGGCGTTACGGGGATTAGCGAACTCCTTGGCACCGATCGCTACCTGCTGGCGATTCATCTCTTCGAAGTCGGCGCGCGCGAGAAAGACCTCCCCACGCACTTCTACGCGGCCAGACGGTCCCTTCTTCAAGGTCCGCGGCACGTTCCGGATCGTCTTCACGTTCTCCGTCACGTCTTCGCCGACGCGGCCGTCGCCTCGCGTCGCGGCCTGGGTCAACACTCCGTCGACGTACGTGATCGACATCGCGAGACCGTCGATCTTCGGCTCGACGACGAAACGCAGCGTCTCGGGGTCCGCCTGCAGTGTCTTCACCACCCGCGCGCCCCACTGGCGAAGTTCGTCGACGTCGAACACGTTGTCGAGGCTCAACATCGTCTCGTGATGCACCACCGGCGTGAAGAGGTTGGTGGCGGGCGCGCCCACCTTGGTCGACACGGAGTCGGCATCTCGAAGTTCCGGGTACTCCGCTTCCAACGCACGGAGTTCTCTCGTCAACGCGTCGTAGTCGGCGTCAGGAATGTTCGGCGCGTCGTCGACGAAGTAGGCCTCGTTGTGACGAGCGATCTCGTCGCGTAGCCACGCGACTCGCTCCGCCGGTGTCACGAGCTGGTGACGATCGCCGCGCCTTCTACGATCGTGGGGTCATCGACGGAGTAGAGAACGACAGACTGACCGGCGGCGACGGGACGGGCCGGCTCGTGGAGTTCCAGCCACCATCGTTCGTCGTGGCGAAGCGTGGCGCGTTGCACTCGTCCGTGCGCGCTGCACTGCGCCAGTACGGCGTGGCCGTCTCCTAGGGCACCGTGCGCGAAGGACAGCGACGATTCGTCGAGTTCCAGCGAGGAGATGAGGATCTCGTCGAGCCGCCCGACTTCGACGCGCTTTGCCACAAGGTCCACCCGCGACACGTAGCGCTTCTCGCCGTCGCGCCCCGGCAGGACGCCGCGACGTTGTCCAACCGTCATCAGTTCGGCGGCGTGGTTCACGCCGAGCTCTTCACCCGTGACGGCGTCGACAATGGTCGCCGACGTGAGAGTCGCGCGCTGGCGGAGAAAGACCTCGCGGCCCTTGGAGGCCTCGATGAAACAGACGTCCTGTGAGTCGGGCTTGTCCCACGTACGAAGTCCGAGCCGCTCCGCGTGCTCGCGCACGTCGGACTTCTTCAAGTGACCGATCGGCAACAACAGCATCGCGAGCTGTTCTTCGCGCAGGTACCCGAGCACGTAGCTCTGGTCCTTCTGGTCGTCGGCACCGCGCTCGAGGTAGTGCGAGGTGCCACGGCGGGTGACCTGAGCGTGGTGACCCGTAGCGACGGCGTCGAAACCGAGTCGGACGGCGCGCTCGAAGAGGAGATCGAACTTGATGTGACGATTGCACTCGATGCACGGGTTCGGCGACGCGCCCGCCA
>DASZHK010000133.1:0-3330 GCA_035937905.1 Acidimicrobiales bacterium | reverse complement strand
ACTGCTCGACGTCATGACCGAGCCCTTCACGTTCAGTGACTTCGAGCTCGAACAACGCGTGAGCATCGGGGTCGTCGTGTTCGATGAGACCACCGCGAACTTCCGCGAGACCGTGCAAGGCGCCGACGTCGCCCTCTACGAGGCGAAACGCCTTCGACGAGGTCGCCACGTCGTGTTCGACCCGAGCATGCACGAACACGCGATCAACCGCTTCTCGCTCATCCAAGAGCTTCGCCACGCCCTCCAGGCAGGCGATCTCTCGATGCACTACCAGCCGATCATTGATCTCGTAACGTCAGAAGTCATCGGCTTCGAGGCGTTGATGCGGTGGCTGCACCCCGAGAAGGGATGGATCGCGCCCGACGTGTTCATCCCTTTGGCCGAACAAAGCGACCTCATCATGGATCTCGGTGTCTTCTCCCTCAACGACGCCGTCGCGGCAGCGAGTACGTGGAAATCCACGAACTCAAAAGTCGCTGACCCGTACGTCACGGTGAACTTGTCGGCGCACCAGTTCCATAACCAAGGTCTGCTCGCGATGGTCGAGAACGCGTTGACGTCGAGTGGACTCGCGCCGGAGCGACTCATTATCGAGATCACCGAGCGGGTGGCGCTTCTCGACGCGACCGAGACGATGAGCACCATGAGCCAGCTCCGTCGCGTCGGGGTGGGTATTGCGCTCGACGACTTCGGCACCGGCTACTCCTCGCTCTCGTACCTCGCGCTTTTGAGTCCCTCGATCATCAAGATCGACCGATCCTTCGTCAGCCCCGCACAGCCAAACGAGCAAGTAGGGACGTTGCTCGAAGCGATCGTCTCACTGGGTCACAAGCTCAACACGACGGTGCTCGCGGAAGGGATCGAGACGGCGGAGCAGTACGAGCGACTGAGTGAACTCGGCTGTCAGCTCGGCCAGGGCTACTTGATGTCGCGGGCCGTCGCGGCCGACGACGTCGAAGGGATCCTCCAGCAACCGCCTGGATTCTGGGAAGAGTAAGTCAACGTCAATTCGTTAGAGGTAGTGCGGCGGCTTTTCGTCTCGGTCGTGGCGTAGGCGCGTCAACTCGGCCTTGAGGCGCTCGATCTCTTCACGCAGCGATCGAATGACGCCTTCGAGTTCCTCGTTGGATGCGTCGTCGTTTGCCACGGCTTCACCTTTGCACATCGCTCGTCTCGGCCCTAGCGAGCTCGTGCGGGGATCACTGCCGTGCGTCGCTACCGAGTTGTCCCGCTGAGAGAGTGAGCGCCAGTAAAGAGAAGGTCCGCGGGGCTTTGTAAGGTGTACAAGTTCCGACGAAAATTGAGATCGAGGTAGCGTCCGTGCCGAACTGTTCAAACTGTGGGACCCAGGAGCTGATTGATCAGAAGTTCTGCAGCGCTTGCGGCACGCCAACGTCCTTCTCGTCTGGCGTCGAGTCCCCGCAGCCGTATTTTGCGATGGACCTGCCGGCATCATTCACGATTGCCAATCTCGCGAACTTTTGGTGGCGCGCGTTGGGCTACGTCATCGACTTGATCTTTCTCCTCGCGGTCGTGTCCCTGCCACTCAAGGGATTGCACTTGACGTACTACTCGTCGGTCGTGCTGAACCTGCTGGCGGCGTACTTCTACGCCGCGCTGCTGATAGGACTCGTCGGTGGCCAGACGATCGGGATGAAGATCGTCGGGATTCGCTGCGTCAACGCGTCCGACCAGGGCAAGGTGACGTTGCAACAAGCGTTCCTTCGCGCTACGGCCTACGGCGCGTTGGTGCTGGTCGGCAGTTTCTACCGCGTCCAGCGCTACCTGAATCCGACGCCACTGCAAACCAAGGAGTTCGCGAAGCAGGTCTTCATCTACTACTGCTTCCTCGCGCCGCATTTCCTCGATCTCTTGTGGGCCGCGTGGGACAAGAGGAATCAGACGCTCCACGACAAGTTCGCCAAGACCGTCGTCGTACGGCGCCCTCGATCCGTCGCCTAACGACGCAGTGGGGTTGATTCCTCTTTAAGGAAAGAGTCCTCGCAGTTCGGTCGCTTCGGCGATTCGCTCCACGCCCACGACGAGCGCGGTGTCGCGCAGGGGCATGTTGAGTTGGTCGTGGCGCTCCCACACTGAGTCGAACGCCTCGTGCATGGTCTTTTCCAGTCGCTGGCGAAAGAGTTCGCCCTCCCACATGAAGCCTTGAAGGTCTTGGGCCCACTCGAAGTACGAGGCGACGACGCCCCCGGCGTTCGCCAAGACGTCCGGCACGACAGGGATGTTGCGGCTGGTGAGGACGGCGGCACCTTCACCCGTGGTCGGACCGTTGGCGGCCTCGACCATCAGCGAGGCGGCCATGGTCTCGGCGACCTTCTCCGTGATGACGCCACCCAGCGCGGCGGGAATGGCGATGTCGCTCGGCAGGGTGAACAGTTCGTCGGCGTGGATCTCTTCGCTGCCGGGATAGCCCATGATCGACTTGGCGTCACTGAAGTGCAGCGACATCTTCTCGTGGTCGATGCCGTCGGGCACGTGGATCGCGCCGTGGATGTCGGCGAGACCGACGACTTTCATGCCGCGCTCGCTCAGCAGTCTGATGAGTGGCGCGCCGACTTTGCCGTAGCCCTGGATGACGACACGCTCTCCTTGGGGGCTTCGATTCAGTTGCTTCAACAAGGCGATGGTGCAGATCGTCACGCCGAGTGACGTCGCGCCGGCGTGACCGAGCGAGCCGCCGATGGCGAGGGGCTTGCCGGTGACGACGCCGGGCATGTTGTGTCCCGCCAGCATCGACACCGTGTCCATGATCCAACTCATCACCTGCATGTCGGTGTTGATGTCGGGAGCGGGGATGTCGCGGTCCGGACCGATCATCGGCGAGATGGCGAAGGCGTAGCGACGAGTGAGCCGCTCGAGCTCCGCGTGCGAGAGTTTGGAGGGATCGACCTTCACGCCGCCCTTGGCGCCGCCGTAGGGAATGTTGACGACGGCACACTTGATGGACATATCCGCACTGAGGGCTGCAATCTCGTCGACGTTCACGCTGGGGTGAAAGCGTATGCCGCCTTTGCCCGGTCCCCGCGACGTGTTGTGCTGAATCCGCCAACCGGTGAACATGTCGATCTCGCCCGTGTCCATGCGCACTGGGACCGCGACTTCGAGGATTCGTTCGGGAGTGACGATGCGTCGGATCATTCCTTCGTCAAGGCCGAGTACCGCGCCGGCCTTTTCGATCAAGGAAGTGACATGGAGCCACGGATTGAATTCGTCAGGGATTGCTTCGTGAGGACGCGTGACCACGGTCCACCAACCTTTGTGATGGGAAAGCGCCGTTGCTTTCACTGCCAGGTTAGGTGCGCCGGACCCGTG
>DASZHK010000132.1:0-4351 GCA_035937905.1 Acidimicrobiales bacterium | reverse complement strand
CGGGAGCCGGCGCGACAGCGATCCTCTCGATGCTCGGCGCGGACGTCACCACGGTGGTTGACCCACGGACAGCATTTCGTCGTGCTCAGCCGTCCCTCAAGAACGTAGACGGCGAAGAGACGAGTCTCTTGTCGTTGCTCTTCGATAATGGAAAGACACGCCTCGAGTCGCCGCCGTCGTCCGAAGCCGATCTCAACGCCTTGATCTCAAACGGCCCGGCGGACGTTGAAGGCGCGACCTACGACTTGGTCGTGGTGGATCGAGTTGCCGGCGCACCTCACGGTCTCGGATCATTGAACGGTGCGGCGAAGTACCTGTCGTGGGTCGAGTCCGTGAACACGCGAGCGTGGCTGAGCATCTCCGCGTACGGTCTTTCGGGGCCACGAGCCGACGACGTTGCGACGGAACTCACTCTGGACGCCGCGTCAATTGTGCTCAGTGCCGTTCGCGACCCCGCGACCGGTCAACCCTTGAAACTTGCCGGAAATCAAGCGCTCCTCTCCGCGGCGCAGGCGGCGGCACTCGCCTCGTGTCAAGCCATTGACCTCGTCCGTGACGGTGCGCCCGTTCACCTTGACCTCTCCGCGCAAGAATCGTCACTCTCCATGGGTCCGATGCTCGCCTTCGCGCAGCAGCTGCTCAACTGCGGGACTTCCTTGGGCGCCAAGCGCTACGGCGCGCCGGCCAGTTTTTATCGCTGCACTGACGGACTGATTCGAATTTCGGCCATGGAGGATCACCAATGGCAGGGCGTGGTGCGCGCGATGGGATCACCTTCGTGGACTGAGAAATTCACGGAGACGACGTCACGCATCGAGTTTCCAGAGGAGATCGATGCCGGCATAGCCAAGTGGTCGATCAACTTGTCCAAGAGCGACGCCGAGGCAAAACTTCAAGCCGAAGGTGTCCCCGCGACGTCGATGAATACGCCCGCGGAAATCATTTCGTCGCCGCAACTCGCGTTCCGCGGTGCGCTGAAGACGATTGAACTCGACAATGGTGTCACGGTGCAAGCCGTCGGACGTCCGTATCCCGACAAGCCGGGCGCGTCGACGAGTCATCACGCGGCGAGACGACGTGGACTGCGAGGCCTACGGGTACTCGAAGCGAGTCACGTTCTCGCGGTGCCGCTCGCGGGTGCGCTACTCGGAGCGCTCGGTGCGAAGGTCACCAAGCTCGAAGACGTTGACCGCATCGACATGTACCGACGACGCGGACCTTACATCGACGCGGAGAACGGGATCAACCGTGCCGCGTACTTCACGATGGTCAATCACTCCAAGGAGAGCTTGGCGGTAGATCTGAACGGGGATACGAGCGCCCTCGAAACATTGGCCAACGAATCAGACGTCTTCATTGAGAACGTGGGAGCGCGCCGCCTCGAACGTTTTGGCATCGGCGACGCGTACGACGGAAACCGGCCCGACCAGTTGGCCGTTAGTTCGTCGGGCTTTGGCAACGAAGGCCCTCACGCACACTTTCGTGCGTACGCGTACAATCTTCAGACGTCGTGCGGGCTGGGGTACTTGACCCGCAACGAAGCCGGAGAGCCAGCTGAGATTGATCTCGCGTGGGCGGACTTGCTCAGCGGCTACGCGTTGGCCACGATCGTGGCTGCCTGGGCCGTGGGGCCCGAAGGCAACGAAGGTCGCGTCATCGACTTTGCCATGGCCGAGCTTATTGATGCTCGGTTCAACGAGTATTTGGCAGCTGCCTCCTTGGATCCCGCGAGTGACGACACCGTGGACAGAGCCAACGCAGTTTCACCCTTTGCGCCCAACGGCGTCTATCAGAGCAGTGACGGCTGGATCGCACTTTCCGTCGACAGCGACGAAACGTTCCTCGAACTCGGTCGCGTGCTCGAATTCGGCGAGGACGTTCTTGGACGTTTCAATTCAAGGGAACGTCGAACCGCGTCGTTGTCGGAACTCGACGGACTTCTGTCGAACGCGTTTCGCTCTGACACGAGCGACACGTGGTCAAAGAAGTTGAACGTGGCTGGCGTACTTTGCGAGCGAGTCGCGACGGTGGACGATCTGGTCATTGACGCCCACCTCGCCGAACGTGGGTACTTCAGCGAAGTGGAACATCCCGAATGGGGACGTCGACGCGTGCTCGGCATTCCGTGGCGACCGGTGGGCTCGAGCGCCATTCATCTCGGGCATCCACCGTTGCTGGTAGCGCCGACGAGCACCGAATCGGAAACGAAGTAGTGCGCGTGTTTCATCTAAGTGAAGTTCACGCGGCCGACACCGTCGACGCGTGCGATGAGAGAGTGCAGAGAGGATAGACAGTGGAGATCACGTTTAGTGAAGAGCGCGAAGAGCTTCGTCGCTCGGTGCGTCGCTTTATGGAGGACAAGTCGCCCACGTCCGAGGTTCGCCGATTGATGGAGACAGACGACGGATACAACTCGGACGTCTGGCGTCAGATGGCGAACGAACTAGGTCTTCAGGGGCTGGTCATTCCGGAACGTTTTGGCGGAAGTGGCTACGGCTACGAGGAGCTCGCGATCGTCTTTGAAGAGATGGGTCGGTCACTCCTGTGCGCGCCCTTTTTCTCTACGGTCGCGTTGGCGACGTCGGCCCTGCTCGCGTCCAATGACGAGGGAGCCATGGATAAATTCTTGCCCGGCATCGCCTCGGGTACGTCTATCGCGACGCTCGCGTTCAGCGAACCTTCGGGGGCCTGGGATGTTGAAAAGGTCACCACGCACGCGACGAAGAGCGCCGACGGATTCCTATTAAACGGCACGAAGTCCTTCGTCATTGACGGCGTCGTCGCTGATCTCCTGCTCGTCACTGCGGTCAGTGAGATCGGTCTCAGCCTCTTCGCGGCGAGTTCGTCAGCTCCGGGCGTCACCGTGACCCCCCTAACGACGATGGACCTCACCCGCAAGCAGTCGCTGATCGAGTTCAACGACGTGCCCGGTGAACTCGTGGGCGTCGAGGGTGGCGCTAGCAACGTGGTCGCCAAAGCGCTCCAATTGGCTTCCACGGCTTTGGCCGCCGAGCAAGTGGGCGGAGCCGAGCGCGTGCTCGAACTCAGCGTCGAGTACGCGAAGGTCCGGATCCAGTACGGCCGACCAATCGGGAGTTACCAAGCAATAAAGCACAAGTGCTCGGACATGCTGGTCCTCGTAGAGACTGCAAAGTCCGCGTCGCTCTACGCAACGTGGGCGGCTGCAACCGACAGCGACGAGTTGCCAGTCGCCTCGAGTCTCGCCAAGGCGTACTGCTCGGAGGCCTACCTCAAGTGTGCTGCAGACAACATACAGATTCACGGGGGCATTGGTTTTACCTGGGAGCACGACGCGCATCTGTTTTTCAAGCGTGCGAAGTCGACCGAGATTCTCCTTGGCTTGCCAAGTTATCATCGAGAGCTCATCGCTCGACTCGTGGGGATGTAAGAGACAAGTGGCCTCTTCTCACGCGTTGATAACCGACGAGTCGCTTAATCGCGCACGTCGCCGTCTCGGGATTCCTGAGCGGAGCCGCCGAATGCCGTTCAACGAGTACGCCACGCTGGACACGATTCGCCATTACGCGAACGGGTTTGGCGACGATAATCCGTTGTGGAGTGATCCTGAGTACGCGGCGACGTCGCCGTGGAGAGTGGTCATTGCACCTCCTATGTTTCCCATCTCGGCGGGCGTGCCCGAGACCGTCACGTGGACCGACGAACAGAGCGACGCCATGTCAGGAGGGGATCCACTGAAGGGCATTGGACAGTACCTGCGCGCCGAACGTTGGCACTTTGCTGGGCCGATCACCGTCGGCACTCGACTCACGCGACGGCGCGCGTTGGTGAAGGCAGAACTCACTGAGCCGAGTTCCTTTGCCGGTGGACACCGTGGCGCGGTGATGTGCTGGCGAATGGTGTACAGCGACGAGCGCGACCCCGAGCACCCAATTGCCGTCAACGAGCGAGAGTTCTTCTATACGGAGCGCGACACGGCACCGTCCGCGCAACGACGTAGCTCGGTCGCGCACTACGACGCTGAGGCACTTCAGGCGATTGACGATCTTTACGAGGCGGAAACGCGACGTGGAAAGCTCACGAGAACGAAAGCGGACGTCAAGGTCGGCGATGAGATCGCCACCATCGTTCGCGGCCCACTCACTATCACTGACGTCATGGCACACCATGTGGGCACTGGATTGGGCGGCGCTTACGGCGTGGGCCCACTTCGTCTTGGGTATCTCAACCGTCAACACGTGCCCGGGTTCTACTCGAAGAACGAGCAGGGCGTGCCGGACGTGGTGCAGCGTTGCCACTGGGAGAACGCGTGGGCCCAAGAACTCGGCCACCCGTCGGCCTACGACTACGGGATGATGCGCATGACGTGGTT
>DASZHK010000131.1:0-12161 GCA_035937905.1 Acidimicrobiales bacterium | reverse complement strand
TATCAACACCGCGACGGCCACGCGCCGGATGGTGCCCGATCTCTCGGTCATGGCCGACCCCTCGACAGGCTTCATCCAGTACTTCACCGGCACCGACACTGGACTCTGTAATCACACGTGTTCGGGAGGTTGGGGTGGCATCGGAGGCACGTCCATCGGCGCGCCTCTCGTCAGCGCGCTCGTCGCCGTCGCGGCGCAAGCCTGCACGACGACGTCGGGTGGTCGACTGGGTTTCATCAATCCCTCGCTCTACGCGATGTCGTCGACCGACTTCACCGACGTGACGTCGGGCAACAACGATCTCTACGGCGTCGGTGGCTACACCGCCGACGTGGGCTACGACATGGCGTCGGGCCTCGGTAGCCCGAACGGCACCGCGTTCCTCGCGGGCCTCTGCCCTCCCGGCGTCTCCACCGCGAAGAGCTCGTTCGCACTGTCCAGCACGACGGCCAAAGCGCTCACCCCCGGACCGACCGTCACCGCGACGTTGCGCGATACGAACGGCGTAGCCGTAGCGAACGCTGCACTGAAAGTCACGGCGACGGCGACGGGTGGCTACTTGAGCATCAACAACGTCGAGGACAAGTCGAACGGACTCGGCAGCGCCACCGGTTCGGTGACGAGTAACGCGACGGGCGTCGCGACGTTCACCGTCGGTTCCACGATCGCGCAGAGCGTCACGGTGAACGTGAGTTACGCCGGACAGACGATTTACTCGACGACGCTCACCATCACCGCCGCCAGCGTCACGGCGAAGTCGAAGCCCGGTCCCCCGACGATCACGAAGCTCTCCCCACTTGTTGGAGGATTTGCGCTCACGGTGAAGGCACCGGTGCAAAACGGTGCCAGCGCGATCACGTCGTATCAGTATTCGATCAACGGTGGCCAGTCGTGGGTCTCACTCGGAAAAGGCAGAACGTCCATTCACGTCGGAAAACTCTCCAAGGGCAAGTTGTACGGCGTCATCGCGCGTGCGCTCAACTCGCTCGGCGCGAGTAAATCATCAGCGTTGAGGAAAGTTGTAACACGGTTGTAGCACTAGAAGTCACCGTTTGTGGATGAACGAAGTCGATCAGCACCTCGCACCTAAACTTTGTCACGGTGAAGGTCCCTACCGAAGTGGACGCGTCGCCCCCCGTTAGGACGTGAGTGAAGATTCGACGATTTGCGCTGATGGCCATCGTTTTGGTGGCGGGCACTTTCTTCGCGGAGAGTTCTTCACGCGGTGCGACCACCACCGCGCCCGCCGGACTGCCGATGTATCAGTTCGTCGAGACCGGCGTGCAACCGCTCCCGTGGAACGCGGTGTCATTGAAGAGCCAACTCAACGCCACCACCATGCTCGGTGGCCCCCACGGCGCCACGAGTGGCACGCTGGGCGTGCTCGCGTATCGAACCAACGACAGCCACCTCGCCCTCTTCACGCAACGGGCCGGCGGCGTGGCGAGTTGGACTGACTTCACGCCGCAAAACGACGTGCCGACGCCCGCCGCCGATCCCATTCCCTTCTTCGATCCTTCCAACAACGTCGATCTCCTTTACGTCGACGACCGTGGCCACGTCATCTTGTTGAGTCCGAACGATCCCAACACGACGATCTGGGCGCGCTTGCACCACGACACGCCCTGGCGCCCTTTCGTCACCACCGACTTGACGGCGCTCACGGGCGTGCTCGCGTCGAACGGTCTGCCGAGCATTCAGATCACAGGCACGACCGGCACCGTCGCGTACCGCACGGCGAACAACACCATTGAAGTACTCACCCTCACGTTCGTGGCGGGACAGCCGATTCCGGTCTACGCCCAGAACGCCTTCAACGTGACGAGCGTCAGTACGAGCACGCCCCCAACGACCTCAACCACGACGACGACCAAGCCAACCACGACAACGACGAAGCCACCCGCGACCACGACCACGTCACCCACGTCGACGTCGTCAACCACGACGACCACGAAGCCACCGACCACCACGACGACGAAGCCGGTCAACGCCACGGCTTTCGGCAGCGACCCCGTGGTCCTACCCGGACCGAGCCCCTCGTTCGCCGCCAACCTCAACAACGGTGACCTGGCCGTTTACACCAACGTCGGGACGTCCATTCGCACCTGGAGCGCCCAGAACCTGACGACACTTACGGGTACGCCCACGCTGTCGGGTTCGCTGGCCCTGGGCGCGAGCGCGGCGTCCATCGACGTCGCGGCGCTCACCAGTGGTGGCTCCGTGGAGCTCTTCACCACCCCGTACTCGGCGGTGCCGGTGTATCACGTGTGGAACGTGCAAAACGTGACGAGTCTCGCCGTGGGCGCGCCGCCACTCACCGGCACCCTCTCGGTGCAAGTGACGCCGTCCCAGGTAGCGGTCGCGGGACAGGCCGCGAACTGGGGTGACCTCTTCGTCTTGACCAGTGTCGCGGGCGCGTCGCCCTGGACGTCCACCGACGTCTCGGTCACAGCCGGTAGTTCGGCCCGCTCGGTCGGCAGCGTCGTGGCCGGTCTACAGATCAACGGTCAACTCACGCTCTACGCCGCGGGTCTCAACTCGCCACCGCGTCAAGGAGTGGGCGTCTACGCGATTCCGAGCGCGAAGTGGACGAAGGCCATCGGTGACGGCTGGCCCATCATCTCCGAGACCGGTGGACTGGGCACGAGGTCGGCGCCCTGGGTGGGCTTCACCGGCTCGCCCAGCGTCTCGACCTCCCCGGACTACCTGTTGGGTCAGTCCATCTACAACGCCCACAAGCGAGTGACGTGGCTCGACTTCTGGACCGTGAGCGGTCCTCTCGCTAGCCAACCCATGACGACGTCCAACTACTACGACCACGGCTTCGCCGCGGGCGCGTGGGTCGCGACCCAGATCGACTCCTACCGAGCACTCGGCGTCGGGCTGAAACCCGACTGGGTCATCTTCGACCCCGAGGGGTACCCCGACAACCACTCGGGACTCGACGCGCCCGGTGGCTCCAGTCTCGCCACGATGGCCAAGTACGCGACGTACTGGAGTTCGATGGTGAAGGGTTGGCAAGAAGGTCTCAACTCGATCGACCCGAGTCTCAACGCCGGGGTCTACGCCTCACAGTCCGAGTACCGCAACTACCAGCTCTCGACGCTTTCGTTGCCGGTCTTCATGGCCATCGCCTTCGGTGGCGGTGGCCCGATTCCAGTCGCCGGCGCCAGTGGCAGCAACGTCCGTGGCTTCATCTCCTTCGACGCGGTGTGCACGCCCGCGTCGACGCTGCAAGCGGAAGCGACGACGCTGCTCAACCCGCCCTGGGGCGGCCAGTTCAACACGCTGCAGTTCAACGCCGGCGTCTACTGTCCGCCGCCCCTCACGTAGTCTGGGCCTATGGCCGACAACGACGACAGCAACGCCAACAAATCACAGGACCTGAAGAGTCGTATTAAACAGATGACCCAGCCGATCGTGGACTCACTGGACGCCCGACTCTCGGCCCAGGTCGACAAACGGGTCGATCAGCGAGTCGACGAGAACCTTAAGGACCGCCTCGCGGTCATCGAGCGCGCCATCGCCGACCTCGACCGTGCAGTGCACGACCTCCAAGATCAACTGAAGGACTAGGTCTCGTTCGTCTTCTCTCGAGCGCGCCGCTCTCGGTCGCGCTTGATGGCCCAGCGGAGCGTCAGCACAGTCAAGACCACGATGGCCAAGACGAAGACGGAGAACACGGCGACGAACACGATTCGAGGCTAGGTCGTGTCACAGTGTGGCGCCAAACTCTTCTCATGACTTCACTGCTTGACGCCTCTCCCCTCAACGTGATGGACGTGCTTCGAGGAGAGCGTACGACTCGGCCCTTCGCGAACGCCACCGCCGCCGCGGGCCTTCGCGCAACACTCGAAGACGGCATCTTCGAGCGTCTCGGGCCAACGCTTCGTGACGAGCCCGTCACCCTGCGCGCTTCCTCACTTTTGACGACGCAGTTCGCCTCCGAACTCTCGCACTCGTCGCTCGCGCAGGTACGAGGGATCTTGATCACGCAGGCACTTCGTCTCATGAGCGTTGGCCTCGACGTCGACAACACCTTTCACGAAGCGCTTCTCGCCTGGCGGTGCGACGTGGGCTCGAATGAACTGACCAACTTCGTTGATCACCTCGACGAGGACGACCGCGCTCGCCTCGCCACCGACGTCACCGCGCACTGCGTCACCTTGAAGCGCTCACTCGGACCGCTGTCCACTCGTTGGTTGCCCCGGACGTCGCTTCGGGCGTACCAGCGTTTGGCAGGCGGCAACGTGGTACTGCGCGACGTGGTCGACCTCATGGTCGGCACGACGTCGAGCGACGTCGCGTCGGTGGCCCTGCTCGACGTCACGACCTCACCGCTCGGCGAAGGGGCCGAGCGCGTGATGCGGTACCACGCCCTCGTGCAGACCCTGCGTACGTCGATCGCGCCACTGCGCACGTCGATGTTCTCGACGGCGACAGGCGAACTCTGGAGTCTCGACGTCGACGATGAACTGCTGACGCGCGCCGCCCTCGACGTCCTCGACGTTCTCGCGCACTTGGTGGCCGCGTGAGCGCACTCACGCATCGTCGTTACTCGAGGAACGTCCTCAATCGATTGATCGACGAGGCACCGAGTGACCCTCACGTCCTCACCGACGACCACCGGCGCTCACTCAGCGCGCGGTTTCGTGGTGTCGCGAGCGCCGATCATCGTCGCCTCGACGCGTGGATGGTCGAACGCGCGGGACAGCCCCTGGGTGGTTTTCGCTGGTCACCCACGACCGCGAAACGCGTCATCGGCAACGCCGCGCTGCGACGTTCGCTCAACGACCCGACGCTCACGCGTTTCGACGCCGTCGACATCGAAGTGACCGATCAGCTCCTTCGCGTCGCCTCGGGGTACGCCCGGGGCGGATCCCTGGCCAGTTATCTCGCGCAGTCCTCCCCCTCGGTGCTCGGTCTCGTGAGCGCCGAGGCGGCCAACTGGACCACGCAGCTGGGTGAAGCGGCCGAGAGCATCGACGCGCCCTGGTCCGTCGCGACGAGTGACGCGTACTACGACGTCGCTCGGGCGCGCACGACACTTCGCGGACGTCGCGACCTCATCGTGACGCGGGGGTTTTCACGGATCTTGATACGAGTGCGCGCGGGCGCGCCGGGCAAGAGTGCCGGTCCGGGACTGCGCGCCGACCTCACGATCGACGCGCTAGCCGAGTCCACGGGCCTCGCCGCGACGCGCGTTATTGGTCTGTGGCCCGAGGCGGGCGTCGTGTTGAGCGTGGACGGGACGATGGAGGACCTTCGCTCGGGCGCGCGAGATCTCGTGCGAACGGCCGTTGCCCATCAGCGTCAGCGGCTCGCTCTCGCTGCCTAAGATTTAGCGAAGGGCCCCGCCTACTAGCGTGGTTCAGTCATGTCGCTACGAACTTCCCTTCGAAATATTGCCATCATCGCCCACGTCGACCACGGAAAGACGACGCTGGTGGACAAAATGCTCCGCCAAACGGGCTCCTTCACGGCCCACGAGGAGATGACCGACCGGGTCATGGACTCGGGCGACCTGGAGCGCGAAAAGGGCATCACCATCCTCGCGAAGAACACCGCGGTCAAGTGGAACGGCCTGACGATCAACATCATCGACACCCCCGGTCACGCCGACTTCGGTGGCGAGGTCGAGCGTGGTCTGGCGATGGTGGACGCCGTCATCCTCCTCGTCGACGCCGCGGAGGGGCCGCTGCCCCAGACGCGTTTCGTGCTGCGAAAGACCCTCGAGAAGCGCCTGCCGGTCGTGCTCGTCATCAACAAGGTCGACCGCCCCGACGCGCGTGTCTCCGAGGTCGTCGCCGAAGTGGAGAATCTCTTCCTCGACCTTGACGCCGACGAACACCAGATCTCCTTTCCCATCCTCTACGCGAGTGCCCGCCAGGGCTGGGCGTCGCTCGACCCCGACGTCGTCACCGACGACCTCACCCCGCTCTTTCAAACGATTGCCGACTACGTGCCCGCGCCCGAGTACGAAGAGGGTCACGGACTCCAGGCCCTCGTCTGCAACCTCGACGCCTCGCCCTACCTCGGTCGCCTCGCGCTCTGTCGCGTCATAAACGGCAACCTCGAGCGCGGCCAGCGCGTGGCCTGGTGTCGCATCGACGGCACGATCGAACACGCCAAGGTCACCGAACTCTTCATCACCGAAGCGCTCGAGCGCATCCCCGCTCAGAGCGCCGGTCCCGGCGACATCGTCGCCGTCGCGGGCTTCGAGGACATCACCATTGGTGAGACCCTGGCCGACCCGGAGAACCCCGAGCCCTTAGAGCCCCTGCACGTCGACGAGCCGAGCCTCTCGATGACCATCGGCATCAACACCTCACCCCTCGCGGGCACCGAGGGCAAGCTCCTCACCGCGCGCATGGTGAAGGACCGTCTCGACAAGGAACTCGTCGGCAACGTCGCCCTGCGGGTCCTGCCCACCGACCGTCCCGACGCCTGGGAGGTGCAAGGACGAGGCGAACTCCAACTCGCCGTCCTCATCGAGACGATGCGTCGCGAAGGTTTCGAGCTCACGGTCGGCAAGCCCCAAGTCGTCACCCGCATGATCAAAGAAAAACTGCACGAACCAATGGAGCACGTCACCATCGACTCGCCCGACGACTTCGTCGGACCGATCAACACGCTCCTCGCCACGCGCAAGGGCACGATGCTCGACCTCGTGAACCACGGCACCGGTTGGGTGCGCATGGAGTGGCGCATCCCCGCGCGCGGGCTCGTCGGTATCCGCACCGAGTTCATGACCGAGACACGCGGCGCGGGCATGATGCACTCGACCTTCGACGGCTACGACCCCTGGTACGGGGACATCCGACTGCGCCAAAAGGGCACACTCGTCGCGGACCGCCGTGGCGACACGACGGCGAACGCGCTGCTCGACCTCGAACAGCGCGGCGTGCTTTTCGTAGGCCCGGGCACCGAGGTCTACGAAGGCATGATCGTCGGCGAGAACGCGCGGTCCGACGAGATGAACGTGAACCCCACCAAAGAGAAGAAGCTCACGAACATGCGTGCTTCCGGTAGCGACAACACCGAGAAGATCGCGCCGCCGACCATCTTCTCGCTCGAGCAAGCGCTGGAGTTCATCGCCGACGACGAGGCCGTTGAAGTAACGCCGAAGTCAGTGCGCCTACGTAAAGTCGTCCTCGACGTGGCCTCGCGTCACCGTCTTCGCAAAAAGGGCTAGAGGTCCGCTCAAGTAAGGTTGTCCCCGGAGGGATGACAGAGCGGACGAATGTACCGGTCTTGAAAACCGGCGTGGGCTTGCCCACCGTGGGTTCAAATCCCACTCCCTCCGCCATTGTGGATTTCGTTTCTACAGCATCGCCCGTGTTGACGCGACTTCAGCGTTGCGGTGGGCGCGGTGTCGCCACGCAACTGCCGCGACGGCGGAATCGCTGAGCCGAACTCGGTGAACTACACCCGGGTCGTAGCGACGGTGACGACGCTGAGCGACGTGACGGTCACCGTCTTGATGGTGACGTGAACGTTCACGAGGGCTGACAGGTAGGCGGCGATAGCCCGTGCGCGTTGCTCGGCGAGCACCGTGTTGCCCTTCAGGTACCCGGTCACCGTGACCGAGGCGCCCGCCGTCAACTTCTTCGAAAGCGAAACGAGCGCCGCTTTCGTCCGAGAGGTCAGGGACGAACCTTGCGCGCTGAAACTGACGTTGAGCGTGGCAGGAGGAGCAAGAACGAACGTGATCGGGGTCGTGCGCGACGACACCGTCGCGTAGGTGCCGTCCGAGGACTTGGTCGCCGTGACGAGACAGGTCCCCGCCGTCGAGGCACGCAGCGTGGCACCGGCGATCGCGCAACCCGTAGCCGAGCCGTTGGTTGTTCGAAAGCTGACACCGCCGGTGCCGGAACCGCCACGAGTGGCCAGTCGGAGTGACGTGTGGGCGTGCCCCGACAGCGTTGTGATCACGAGCGGCGATTGAGAGAGGACAATCGGAGCGGGCGCAGGCGCGGGTGAGCCGCCACCTCCAGTAGGCGATCCACCGCCGCCACCGCCGCCACCACCGCCACCACCGCCGCCACCGCCGCCGCCGCCGCCGCTACCTGGGACGTTCACGGTGATGCTTTGTTGGACTTGGGCTGCAGCCACGTACGCGTCGTTGCCGAGACTCGGGTCGTTGAAATCGACGAGGCACGTGCCGGGAGTGGTGAAGGAGACCACGTCCGCGTTGATCGTGCAGCCCGTCGAGTTCGTGTCAAGCGTGACGTGGACGACGTCGCCTGACGTAGCCGTGGCTGTCGCTGCGTACGTGTCACCGGGGACGTCGCTCCCTGGTGCGGTGCTCGGCGTGATGGTGTTGGGAATCGTGTGCGGCGCTACCAACGTAACGTTTAGCGTCGTCGCCGGTCCCGCGGCGATAGTCACCGAGTTGTACATCGTGACCACGCCGTAGGTGGACACTTGCGTGCCTCCACAGGTGGGGTCGACGACGACGTCGTACGACCCGGGGTTCAAGTTCGCGATCGTGTACGACCCATTGGTTACGGTGACCGACGCACCGTAGCCGGTGCCGCTGTTCGTCTGATCTGCCGTCATGCACACCGCATTCACGGGGGTAGAACCGTCAGTCACCATTCCGGTGATGGAGCCACCGCCGACGAGAGCGAAGTCATTTGCTGAACTCGTCATTCCCGACGTCACACTCAGTGGCACGATCGTCTGTACGACCGCCAATCCCGTCGTAGGTCCTGTCGTGACGGTGCCCGCGCACGTGGGGTCCACCAAGAGCGTGAAGTCGCCCGTGATGATTCCCGTCAATGAGTACACCCCGCTACTGTTCGTGACGGCGTTGGCACCAAAGCCTCCAACGGTGGACTGAGCGGTCACGCAGACGCCGGTCAGGGGTGCGCCGCCAGCTGACGCGGTGATAGTCCCCGTGATGGTGCCCCCAAGGACGAGCTGCGCGTTGATCGGCGAAACAACTGTGGCCGCCGTCACCACGACGGGGACGGCGCTCGACGCGTCCGTGGTGCCGGTCGGTGAGCCGGCGTAGAACTCCCTTTGGTAAACAGAAGCGACGCAGTCTGGATTGAAGCCGACGACGTAACTTCCCACAGCGAGTCCCGTGATCGAATAGTTACCATTCACGTCCGTCGTCGCGTTCTCGACGGCGACGCCAGGGGCCGAGGCGTACACGCAGACGCTCGAAAGTAGAGCACCTCCGACGGCGGCGGTCACGTTGCCCGAGATCGTGGCGCCCGGGAACATGGAGGCATTGACGCCCGACGCCGGTACCACTATCCCGCTGTTGGCGACCGTACCCCCGGTGGTGCCGTCGTACCACTGTTGTGCGTAGTTTCCAGTGCCGCAGCTATAGAACTCGACGTTGTAGGTATCTGAAACAAGAGGAGTGATCGTGTAAGAACCACTCACGTCGGTCGTCGCGGTACCGGAGTACAGGCCGTCCGTCGACTGAGCGAGGACGCAAATGCCAGAAAGCGGTGTGACGCCTGTCGCGTCGTAGACGGTGCCAGACACCGACGTGATATTTGCGGCCCCCGCGGGCACGACCGTCATCACTCCGACCATCAAGGTCGAAGCAAGGAGAACGAAACCCATCCGACATACGAATCTCACTGTCAAATTTTACCCAGCGATTTCGCGAATTCTCTGGGGCAGCGCGCATTCTGAACCACTGCTTCACACGAATCGAACAACTTTGTCCAGGTGTCGCGGTTTTGCTCTAAGACGATTGCTACGAGCCGAGTCGCATCGGCGCACGGAGCTATACCTTTTGGAAGTACGCCTTCATCGGTGTGAAGTAACTCTGCTGCCAACCACCGTCTTGATAACCGCGTTGATCGGAGGGCACGTTGGAGTGACGAACGGTGACGAGTGTCGCGTCGTCGTTGCCGTCGAGCAGTACTTCGATCCTCGAGTCCTCGTGGTCGTCGGTGAACTGCGTCGATCGCCACGACTGGACGATGCGACGCGAGGGCTCGAGCTCGAGGGTCTTGCCGTGGATGTACCCATCCCACGCGTCGAACTCATCACCAACCGCCGGACCGACGTGCGCTTCGCCGCCGGTCATCGCAGTGTGTCCCTCACTCGACATCCATGCCGCGTAGATCTCGTCGGGTGACGCGGGAATCTCATCCGATACTTCAAAGTCGTAGGTCACGATAACCCTCCTTGATTCGCCCGCCGCCACGTTGAGACGTCTCTGCGGACATTGGCCATATCTAGCACGCGCCAGCGATGATTGCGAGGGCTCGCCGTCGCCAAGCAAACGCCAGTGGATGACTCGGCGACGACCTACGAAGGTCGGACCCGAGCGCGGATGGCGTCCATCCACTTGGCGGCGGCGAGGCGGGATTCACCCACTTCCTCGCGACGGCTGCTCGCGCCCTCACCCGAGACGGGGTAGGAACCGAGGAACTTCACGCGCGCGAGATGCGCTTGAAGATCGGTGAGACAGTCCGCGATGACTTCGTCCGCGACGTGACCTTCGAACTCGATGACGAAGCAGTAGTCGCCCAACCCGCGCTTCGTCGGCCGACTCTCGAGTTTCGTCAAGTTGATGTCGCGCGCGGCGAAGCGACCGAGGATGGCGTAGAGCGATCCCGGACGGTCCGCGTCTTGGAAGCACACGATCGTCGTGCGGTCGTGGCCCGTCGGCGCGGCGACAGTCTCTCGACCGACGAGCACGAATCGCGTCGCGTTATCGGGGTGGTCTTCGACGTCGGCAGCGATGACGTCGAGACCGAAGAGCTCACCCGCGAGCGCCGATCCCACGGCGGCCCACGGCTCGTCCGATTCGACGACGTCGCGCGCCGCTTGTGACGTGGACGTCGTCTCGGCACTCACGAGACCCTTCGAGTGGAGGAACCCACGCACTTGGGCCAGCGCGTGTACGTAACTGCGCACGCTCGTCACGTCCCCGAGTCTCACGCCCGGACGAGCGAGGAGGTGCAGGTGAATGGGCAGCACGATCTCTTGGAGGATGATGAGATCGTGATTGAACACCAACCCGTCGATGGTTGCCGACACGGTGCCCTCGAGCGCGTTCTCCAGCGGCACGAGTCCCTGATCGAGGGACCCGTCCGCGACGGCGCCGAGCAGCTCTTCGAGGGACGGGTAGGCGACCGGTTGCGCGTCGTTCAGCGTCGTCACGGCCTCGTGGGAGAACGAGCCTTCAGGTCCGAGGTAGCCAACGCGGGCGCTTTCCATGTCGGGATGCTACTTCGTGACCCAGAATGTCCTTTGCCGCCACGCTCGAAGGACATCGTTTGAGGCCGTACGATGGCTAGGGACCAAAATCGAAAGGAGTGCAATGGGGCACGAAATGTTTGAGTTCGACGCCGAACTCGGAGAGGCCGTCTTCGACTACTGCCGTGAACGACTTTCGATGGACCCCGTGCCACTCGACTTCGGCAGTTTGCACGCCGTGGCACCCGAACTCATGAAGGGGCTCATCGGACCTGAGGGTCGCGACGGAAAAGAAGTACTCGAATTCTTTGAGGAGTCACTCGCGCCCGCCGTTGTCTCCATCGACTCCCCCGGCTTCCTGGCCTTCATCCCGAACGCCCCCAGCAAGAACTCACTGCTCTTCGACATGGTCGTCGCGTGTTCGGGACTGAACGGCACGAGTTGGCTCGAGTCGAGCGGCGTCGTCGTCGCCGAGAATCAAGCGTTGAGCTTCATCTCCGACGCCGCGGGCATGCCCTCGGAGACCGGTGGCGCGTTCGTCTCCGGAGGATCCATCGGCAACCTGTCGAGCTTGACAGTCGCGCGCGACGTTGGTCGCGCGAAGCGTCCCCACCTCAACCCCCGTGACGTCCGCTTCGCCATCTCCGAAGACGCCCACTCGAGCATCGGCAAAGCGCTGCACGTCTTGGACGTCGCGACGCTCACGGTTGCGACCGATGACCACCGCTTCACGCGCGCGTCACTCGAGGCGGCGCTCGCCACTGATCCCCATCCAGAAAACGTGATCGGCGTCGTCGCGACGGCCGGCACCACGAACGCCGGCATCGTCGACGACCTCGAAGGACTCGGCAGCTTCGCGCGCGAGCACGACCTTTGGTTTCACATCGACGGTGCCTACGGCGGCGCTGCCATTTTCTCCGCCACGCACCGACATCTCTTCACGGGTATTCGTCACGCCGACAGCTTCATCGTCGACCCGCACAAGT
>DASZHK010000130.1:0-18487 GCA_035937905.1 Acidimicrobiales bacterium | reverse complement strand
CACCGGACGGCGTGGAGAAACGCAAACGCGAACGCCGCAAAGGTGAACGTCGCTCGAAGGGTGACAAACCTACCGATTGATTGCCGTCGTTCCAACGTGCCTCGTGTCAGAGACGTGAGGCGAGTCGTGCGAAGGAATCGTTCAGCACTCACGTCCCGACATCCCCGTAGGCGTTGACTTTGCAATCACGTCAAGCGCACGACATTGGTTGGCATTGGTTGAATGGTCTCGACACCGACGGGCTTGGAGTGCTTTCGCCTCGCGTCACCGTGTGAACTTTTGGACGAGCACGTCAGACATACGGTGAACGAGGCGAGTCCTGAAATGTTTTCATGTCGCGATTGTCTCTCGGCGAATCTTGAGTGTTAGCGTCAAAAATAATTCAATCTGAAGCATCCCTCCGCCTTCGTTGAGTGAAGCACTTTTCGCGACGTCGCCGGGGGGCTATGAACATTCTGTGGATCAGTGTGGGGATGGGACTAGCGGTCGCCGCGATCCTCGCGCTCTCGTCCGTCGCCTTTACTCTCGAGTACGCCGTGAGTCGCGTGGTGAACCTGGCCCACGGCGAGGTACTCACGATCGGCGCCTACGCCGCGTACGTCAGCGAGACGAACTTTCACCAGAATCTCTACGTTTGCGCCGTCATCGCCACCGTGGCGGGAGCGCTCGCGGGCATGGCGCTCAATTTTGGCCTCATCGAGCGCTTCCGCAATCAAAAACCCCTGTCAACGCTCATCGCCACCCTGGGCGCGTCGCTCATCTTGCAGAATCTCTTGCTGATTGGCTTTGGCGGCGCGAGTGTTTCGTATCAGTTCTCGCAGGGAACGCTCTTGCACGTCGGTCCCTTCCTCTGGACGACGCTCACGATCAAAGTGATGGCGTCGGCCGTCGCCGTCGCTGGTCTCATCTACCTTCTCTTGCAGCGCACTCGGTTGGGCAAGGCGCTGCGCGCCGTGTCGCAGAACCGTGAGTTGGCCCAGGTGAGCGGTATTCCTGCCCGACGCGTCGTGATGCAGACCTGGGCCGTTGCGGGCGCCGTGTCGGGATTCGCCGGTTTCCTCTACGGCGAAACGATTGGCACGATAACCCCGAGCATCGGGAACGGTTTCCTCCTTCTTTCCATCACGGCGGCGGTGGGCGGAGGGCTCGGCCGTCCCTACGCGACGCTCGGCGGCGCCGTCGTGCTCGGTCTCGTCATGTCCATCGCGGGTACGTACACGTCGTCGGCCTACCAGTTAGTGATCGCCTTTGGCTTCCTCGTCGTGATGTTGTTGATTAAGCCCAACGGGATGTTCGTGCGGGGCCGAGCGCTCGCGGTGCGTGCCTGATGCTCCAGTACTGGACCGCCATTTTGACCGAGGCGACGATCTTTGGGGTCCTTGCGCTCGGCATTGACATGATCTGGGGCTGGGCTGGCGATTTCGACTTGTCGGCCTACGCCTACTTCGCCCTCGGCGTGTACATGACGATCATCATGACGGTCGGCAAGGCGAAGGCGCCCGTCGAGTACGTGCTCGGTTGGCATCTGCCCTACCTACTCGCCGTCCCCATCGCCGTCGTGGTGGTCGTGGCCTTCGCCTCGATCATCGGTGCCATCGCGTTGCGCAATCTGCGCGACGTGTACTTCTCCATCACGACGCTGGGCGCGGTCTGGGCGATCTACTACGGCGTGGAGAACTTCACGCCACTCTTCAACGGCTACAACGGCGTCTTTGGTCTCTTCGATCCCCTCGGCGGGAAGCTCTCGTACAACGCCTACCACTACTTCTTCTTCGCCTTCTGCCTGCTCGTCTTGTTCCTGGTCTACTTGGTCGTCCAGCGACTCTCGAGAAGTCCGTTCGGTCGAATGGTGCGCGCGGTGCGAGACGACGAGCGTGCCGCGTCGGTGTACGGGCGCAACGTCTTTTGGACGAAGTACCGGACGTACCTCTTCGGAGCGGGACTCGCCGGTCTCTCCGGCGGGCTCTTCGCCGCCTACATCGGGGCCTTCAACCCACTCGACTGGAAACCAACGGAGATCTTCGTGCTGTACGCGGCGATCCTCGTCGGGGGACGCGGTAACCCCCGCGGCGTGGTGCTCGGTTCCTTCATTGTCTACGTCGGTTTCGTCGAGATGACGCGCTACATTCCGTCGCCCGCGGCGCGGCCCGAACTGGGACCAGCGCTTCGCCAGATACTCATCGGTCTCTTGATCATCCTCATGCTCAAGTTCCGACCCAGTGGGCTCCTGCCGGAGCGGCTAGGGACGGACGGTACGAGCGCGCGACGATCGTGGCGAACGTGGTTCACGCGCGCGAAGGTCCTACCCGATCCCCGTCGTGACGACGTCGTCGCGGATCCGATTCCCGGCGCCGAGACGTGACGACGGCGCTCCTCGAGATCGAGGGTCTCTCCAAGTCCTTCGGCGGCGTGGTCGCCGTGAACGACTGCTCCATGACCATCCGCGAAGGAAGTGTCGTGGGCCTCATTGGACCGAACGGTGCCGGCAAGAGCAGTGTGATCGACTTGGTCTCAGGTTTCGAGCAGCCCACCTCGGGCCGCGTTCGATTCGCCGGGGTGGACGTCGTTGGAAAGCGTCCAGACCAGATCTCTCGTCTGGGGATGATCCGTACGTTCCAGACCCCTCGCGAATGGCGTGACCTCTCGGTCATCGACAACGTGCGCGTCGGTCGCTCCGACCTCGAGAGCGAATCACTCTGGCGCTCACTCACGTCGGCTCGACGACTACGCCGACAAGAGGAGATCGACACCGCGGAGCTTCGTGAGTTGATGGAGCACTACCGTCTCGACGACATTCGAAACGCCCGGGCGGTGGGACTCAGTGGGGGACAGAAGCGACTGTTGGAGTTCGCGCGTATCGCGGCGGCGAAACCACGCCTGACGATATTGGATGAACCCATGGGCGGCGTGAACCCGGTGTTGGGCGAGCGCATCGGCGAAGCCATCCGAGAACTGAAGAACGCGGGCAGCACCGTGGTCGTCGTGGAGCACAACCTGCCCTTCATCGAAAAGACCTGCGATGAAGTGGTCGTCATGGATCTCGGGACGGTCATCGCACAGGGTCACTTCGATGAGTTGCGTGACAACAAGCGCGTCGTGGACGCCTACTTAGGGAATGACGACGAATGAGTGACGAGTACCAGGACGCGCCGGTGGTGCTGCGCGTGGAGAAGGTGACCGCCGGCTACGGAGGATCCCCGATCATCGAGGACGTATCGCTCGACGTGCGAAAGGGCAAGATCACGGCAATCGTCGGACCGAACGGTGCAGGCAAGTCAACGCTATTGAAGGCGATCAGCGGCGTCATCAAGACGACGAGCGGTCACGTCTTCGTGCTCGATCGTGAGACCACCAACTTGCCCCCCGAGAAACTCGTGCGGCGCAAGCTGGCCTACGTGCCCCAAGTGGCGAACACCTTCCCCGATCTCACCGTGCGAGAGAACATGGAGATGGGGGGCTACACGCGCAAACGTGGCGTCGCGCAACGGATCGAGGAATTGGGAGAACTCTTTCCCGACTTGAAGAAGTCCCTTCGTCGTAAGGCGGGCGCGCTCAGTGGTGGTCAACGCAGCATGCTCGCGATGGCCCGAGGTCTCATGCTCGATCCCGAGGTCATGCTCCTCGACGAACCGAGCGCCGGACTCTCGCCGCTATTGCAAAGTGCGCTGTGGGAACAGATCGAGAAGGTCGCGACGACGGGCGTCGGCATCTGCGTCGTGGAACAGAACACTCGGCGCTCGCTGCGCCACGCTCAGTGGGGCTACGTGATGGTCCTCGGCAAGAACCGCCTCGACGGGCCGGCCGAGAGACTTTTGCACGACGAAGAGGTCATCGATCTCTACGTCGGGAGGATGTCATAGACAAACGACGCGAGTTCTCGTAAGAGAGATGAAGACAACGAGGGGGGTATGCATTGAGAAACATTAGGAATTTGATAAAGGTTCGGACTGTGACGAGCGCCGTAGCTTTGGCCACGGTGCTCGGCAGCGGGGTCGCCATCGGTGCGCAAGCGACGGCGGGGGCCACTTCGGGCACCGTGTCGTACGGCGTACTGTCGTGCTTCACCGGTCCGTTGGCGAGTTTGGGCGAAGGCATCGACCAAGGTGCGCAGATCGCCCAGGCGCAAGTGAACGCCGCTGGAGGGGTGTTGGGCAAGAAGCTCCTCATTCCCACCGGTGACACGGGTTGCGACCCAGTCGAAGGGAAGACGGCGCTGTTGAAGCTGCTCTCGGGCGGCGGTATCGCGGGCATCATCGGACCGACCACGCAAGAGATCAACGCGGTCGAGCCAGTGCTGAAGGCGAACAAGATTATCGACGAGTTCCAAGGTGGTGACACGACGCGCGACACGCAGACGGATCCGTATCTCTTCCGCGACAGCCCGTCGGACAGCCAGCTCGGTGTCGCGATGGCCACGTACGCCCACGTCAAGGGCTACAAGACCGCTGACCTGCTTTTCTACTCTGACGCCGCGGCACAGACCATCGTGTCACCGGTGAAAAAGACGTGGATCAAGTTGGGCGGCAAGGTGATCAACATCTACAACGTCCAGGCCGACCAGTCGTCGTACACCAACACCGTGGCGCAAGTCATCGCTGACAAGCCCAACGTCATCTTCTCCCAGACCGACGCACCGACCGTGGCCGTGCTCGAGACCGAGTTCAAGCAACTCGGCTCGACCATTCCGTGGATCGGTACCGACGTCACGACGAGCAGTGACTACATCAAGGCGTTCGGCGCCTCCAACGCCCACGCGCACTTGACGTCGGTGATGGGGACGTCCGTGACGGGTCAGGCTGATTCGTACTTCGTGGCAGGGTTCAAGAAGTTGTTCCCGAGCCAGGCGGCGGCGGGTCCACTATCGGGCTCGAACTACGCCTACGACGCGGTGATCACGTTGGCCTTGGCCGACACCTACGCCAAGACGACGAAGGGGTCGACGGTGCAAAAGGACATGATCATGGTCACCAACCCACCGGGCACGAAGTGTTACTCGTACAAGTCGTGCGTGGCGCTCTTAAAGGCCAACAAGAAGATCAACTACGAGGGTGCGAGTGGCAGCATCGACTTCAACAAGTACCACAACACGTTCGGTCCCTACGCGCCCTTTGTCGCGAACGGGTCGACCGGCAACGAAGTACAAGGTACGCCACTGTCGGCCAAGATATTGGGTGACGTGACGAACTGCACCACCACCACCGCGTGCCTTGCGGTACTGAAGGCAGACGGCGTGAAGTAAGGGTGCACGCGGGGCGTCTCGAGGTTGGTGAAGTTGGCCACCTCGAGACGCTCTCGCGTTGTTCACGAGTGGCGTCGTCGTACCTACTTCGATGAAAAGGATGAGACCAAGTTGAGTGACGTTCCCGACAGTCAGATCGCCAGTGACCAACGTGGGCCCCTGGACGGCGTCCACGTCCTCGACTTTTCGAGGGTTCTGGCCGGACCGTACGCGACGATGGTCTTCGGGGACCTCGGCGCCGAGGTCATCAAGGTCGAACATCCCGGCACCGGTGACGACACGCGACTGTGGGGACCACCGTTCATCGAAAGCGACGCCGAGCGAGAGAGCACCTACTTCCTCTCGGTGAACCGCAACAAGCGCAGTGTGACGATCGACATGAAGGACCTCGAGGAACGTCCTTTTCTTGAGGACCTGGTGCGATGGGCCGACGTCGTCGTCGAGAACTTTCGCCCCGGCGTGATGGATCGACTCGGACTCGGTGACGAACGGCTGGAAGAACTGAATCCCGGGTTGGTGCGTCTGTCGATCAATGGATTCGGCGACGACGGACCCGACGCCCGTCGGGTCGGCTACGACCACATTCTCCAGGCCGAAGGTGGCTTGATGTCGCTGACGGGTCCTCCTGAAGGTCCCATGGTGAAGGCGGGCGTTCCGATCGCCGACGTCACGGCCGGACTGTTCGGCGTCATCGGCGTGCTCGCCGGTCTCGTGGAGCGAGCCACGAGCGGTCGAGGTCAGCGCGTCTCCACGTCCTTGCTGGCCGGACAAATTGCGCTGCACACGTTTCAAGGCACGCGGTACCTGGTCGCGGGGGAAGTGCCGCCGCCGTCGGGTAACCAACACCCGACGGTCTGTCCCTACGGCGTCTTTGACGCCAGCGACGGACCCGTCGTCATCGCGGTGGGTAACGACAATATTTGGAGCCGATTTGCGCCACTCGTGGGCATTGACCCGACGGACGTTCGATTTGCCACGAACGACAAAAGAATCGCGAACGTCGCGGAGCTCAATGAAGGTATGGCTCCCGCGCTGGCCTCGCGGAGCGTTCGCGAATGGTTGGTGTCGCTCGACGAGGCCGGCGTCCCGGCCGGTGAGGTCAAGAAACTCGACGCCGTCTACGCGAGTGCTCAAGTCCGTCAGCAGAACCTCGTCTGGACGGCGGACCACGCGACCTTGGGTCCGATCGAACTGCCCGGCAGTCCGCTGCGTTACAGCCGCAACACGGTCGCCCTTCGCCGCGCGCCGCCGACGCTCGGTCAACACTCGCGAGAGGTGCGCCACGAGATAGGCGCGCAAGCGTCAAGCCATGACGGCTAGGTCTCTCCGCAGCGCGTGGGTGGTGCGACCAGCACGTACCGGGAGGCTCACGTGACGTCGATGTCTCGACTCAGTCGTTCGATGTCGAGGATGCAGTCCCAGACGAGCAATCGTTGGCGACGGTCGACGAAGTGGATCCACGATCGCCGCCGCCAGCGTTTGGCGATCCCGCCGCCAACGCCGCTCGAGACCGAAGTCCACAAGAACGGCGTCTTCGAGATTCACCTCGCTGGGGGCGATCGGCGAAACGTCCTCGGCCGCTCGACCATCGATCAGCTTGAAGCACTGGTTGGCGAGCCGCCCGACGGCACGAGGGTCATCGTGATCACGGCCGCTCCGCCGGACTTTTGCGCTGGCTACGACCTCGTGGAGGCGGCTCACGGTGACGCCGAGGCACTCATCGCGAACGAGAAGAACTTTGAGGTTCTTCGTGAGTCGAGACTCCCGATCGTCGCGGCCCTACAGGGCAACGTGATCGGCGGAGGCTTGGAGTTGGCTCTGTCGGCGGACGTTCGCGTGGCGTCGCCCGAAACGAGGCTCGCACTGCCCGCGTCGAAGCTGGGCCTCGTGTACTCAGAAGCGGGGGTCCGCCTCGTGGTCGCGATGGTGGGCGAGAGCGTGGCCCGGGCCCTTTTCTTGGCCGGACGGGACCTCAACGCCGACACGGCGCTCGCCATGGGTCTCGTCACCGACATCGTCGGGCGCGAACAGCTGCGTGGTCACGCGCTCGCTCTGGCGGACCAGATCGCGTCGTGGTCACTGGTCGCGACGTCCGGTAACCGCCAGATACTGGACGTCGTCGCCGGAAGGACCTCGGCGAATACCGACGAACTGCGTCTCGCGAGTTTTGCGCCCGACAGTGACCTACGCCGCAGCATCGCGCACTTCGTTGCACGACGCAGTAGGACCCTTCGTCGAAGCGGAACCAAGTAACGCAGCGCTTACGTGAAGGGCGTCGCTAGCTGAACGTAGTTGCCGTCGACGTCTTCGACCGTGGCGAGCCAGAAATCGTTACCCTCTTGAGGCTGATAGGGCTCAGCCACGACGGGTGCGCCGAGTGCCACGATCTCGTCGAAGGATGACTTCACGTCGTCAACTTCAACCATGATCATGAGGCGTTGAGGGACACTGCTCTTGCCGTGAAGCTCACTGTGAGGACCGATCATGAGCTGAGCGCCGGAGGTCCAGCCGCACCACTCTCCGTCTCGAAAGCCGGGATCGCCGAGGACGTTCGTGTAGAACTCACCGAGTGCCACGGGGTTCTCCGACCCAATCATTACGCCGCTGAATTTCATGTCGTGTCCTCCATTGATCGCCGCGCTGAACGAGGTTCATGTTCACCTTATTTCAAACCGCGGTCAAGATTCTTGGTCATCTCACGTGACCCAGCCCGACACGTCCTTCGTACGCAGGCTGCGGAGCGTGCTCCGCGACTTGATGGACTTGTTTGAACCTAGGACTTCAGCGTGAGGCTGACGGGACAGTGGTCACTACCCATGATGTCGGCGTGAATCTCGGCGGCCGTGACGCGCTCGACGAGGCTCGCCGAGACGAGAAAGTAATCGATGCGCCAGCCGACGTTGCGCGATCGAGCGTTCGAGAAATTCGACCACCACGAGTAGTGGCCGTTGCCTTCGTGAAACAGCCGAAAGGTGTCGACGAAACCAGCGTCGAGGAAGTTCTGAAAGCCCCGACGTTCTTGTGTCGTGAATCCGCGTTTTCCGGCGTTGGACTTCGGGTTCGCGAGGTCGTCGGGGGTGTGCGCCACGTTGAGGTCACCGCAGAAGATGACGGGCTTCGTGCGTTCAAGTTCCTGCACGTGATGAAGGAAAGCTGGATCCCACTGACTGTGACGAAGGTTCAGTCGCCCGAGGTCGTCTTTCGCGTTCGGGGTGTAGACGTTCACGACGAAGAAATCCGCGAACTCCGAGGTGAGGACGCGGCCTTCGTTGTTGGGGTCACCGAACGTGTCACCAATGACGCCGAACTTGTCGATCGAGGTCTGTGGCAGCCCTGGCGTCACGCTGATCGGCGCGACCTTCGAGAAGTTCGCGGTACCGGAGTAACCCTTCTTCTCCGCGGAGTTCCAGTGTTCCTCGTACGCGGGCAGATCGACTTCCGCCTGGGACTGCTGTGCCTTGGTCTCTTGCAAGCAGATGATGTCGGGATCGAGTGTTTCAACGAAAGGGGTGAAGAGTCCTTTCTTACAGACAGCCCGGATACCGTTGACGTTCCAAGAGACGAGTCGCACCTAGAGAATGTACCAACCAACGGGTCGAGGTCCGACGAGGCACGACGAAACGCAGTACCCGTTCTGTAGCATGAACCTCAGGGCGTTGACGGAACGGAAAGTATATGCAGGCCGAGCAGAGCGTCCAGACCGTCCTCATCATCGCGTTCATGGTCGTGGCGTACACACTCGTGCGCAAAGGTCGCTCGGAGACGAAGAACGCGACGCTCGCGCCACGTCAACGCATCCGACCCGTCCTGTTGGAAATGCTCGATCCGCTGCTCGCGATCATCGTGGTCGGACCGGTCCTCGCTCACGAACTCAACGTCGGCGCGTGGCACGTCCTGGCGGGCGTTATCGGACTGGCGGCCGGCGTTCCGATCGGGCTCTTGCGGTCGCGCGTTCAGTACGTACGCGCAATCCAAAGTTCGAAGAGCGTCGTGTTGGTGCGCTCGCGCGCGGAGTACGGCTTGATCTTGTTGCTGGTCATCCTTCGATCGTCGGAGAGCTCGATTCGCCAGAATCACTCCACGTCGGTCACACTGCTCTTCGCGACGCTCCTGGCGCTACCCATTGGTGAATCGTGCGCGAGAACGTACTCAATGGTGAAGAAGTATCGACGCGAGGTCGTCGAGTCCCCGTCGTTGGGCGTCTCGCAGTAGCGCTGAGTTCGCTCGCTCGAATTACTGCGAGCAACCCCGGGCGTCGACGTCCATCACGTCAAGAACCACGTCACCTCGAACAAACCAGATGACGTCGTACTTGTCAACGGTTGGGTCACAGTGCGGTGGCACCAGTGTCAGACGATCACCTCGACGAAAAGGGTCGTGGGCACCTCGTGTGACCATGCCGTGTTCGTCGCCGAAGAACTGATAACTCACCTCGCCTTCGTGACCGGCGATGAGCGGAACGCCCGCGTCGGTGGCCATCGCTTTTAGACCCGCGTCAACCGTCACGAAACGCTCGTGGTTGTCGGAGACCACGGTCGCCTCGATGAAGAGACTCTGCGCGAAACGACCTTCAACGTCGTCACCGAGGGCGTCGCGGTATTCGCGGTCCATGAACACGTAGCTGCCGCACTGCAACTCGTTGAGTAGGCCGAGTTCCACGTCGATCTGCGACGTTCCCGTCCCGCCACCCGTGCGTAGGGCGACGTCATGGCCGTGTGATTCGAGAGCCTTGACGACTCGACGTAAGACGTCCGTCGACTCAATCGAGGCGGCGCGACGTTCGTCGCGGCCCGCGACGTGTTGGAGATGGCCTGCGTACCCTTGAACACCCCCGAAGCGCAGGTGCGACGTGGACGTGATTCGTTCGACGACGCGTAACGCGTCACTGGAGCTGGCGACGCCGGTGCGTCCGAGGCCCACGTCGACGTCACAGAGAACGGTGAGTTGGACGTCCGCCGTGCTCGCGGCCTCGTCCAGTTCGTCAACGCCGTCGGTGCAGTCGACGACCACGCTGAGGTCGCAGAGTCTGCTCAGGTCGATGGCGCGTCGTGCCAGAGCGTGACCCACGAGCGGTGACGTGAGAAGAGCGGAGACGCGCGCCGGCGTTCCCTCACGCGCCAGACCCGCCACGACGGCCTCCGCTTCCGAGAGTTTCGCGAACGCCAAACCGGCGGCGCCGGCTTCGAGCTGGAGTCGAGCGACGTAGGCCGATTTATGCGACTTCACGTGAGGACGGAGCGCGACGCCCGAACGCGTGGTCATCGCCGCCATTGAGGAGACGTTCTCGACCAGGAGGTCGTAGTCGCACACGAGCGCCGGCGTTGTCAGGTACGCACGTGATCCCTTGTCACCGAGTCGATCGCGAAGAGCGTCGTAACGAGGTTGATCGCGTCGAGATTCGTCCATCTTTCAATTCTCACATCTTCGACGGGTTACATCGAAAAACCGCGCGACGTCGCGCGACGAAGCGCCTCACGGCGAGACGCGGATGAACTGCGACAAGGAGATGAAGGACAGCGTCAACTCGCAGGCAGTGACTCTCGCGCGATTAGATGAAGCCGACCGTGCGGTGAGGCTGGTAGTCCTTCTCGAGCGACGCGATCTCCTCATCATCGAGATGGAGGTCCACGGCGGCGATGGCGTCGGTCAGGTGCTGAGCCTTCGTAGCGCCCACGATGGGACTGGCGACGGCCGGCTTCGAGAGGACCCAGGCCAGTGCCACCTGGGCCGGTGCGACGCCTCGGCGCCCAGCGATATCGATCACGGTGTCGACGATTGGTCGGTCGATGTCAAACGAGAGAGACCGTCCGAACGGGTCGTTCTCAGAGCGATTCGTCTGCTGTTCCCACGGTCGCGTCAGACGACCCCGAGCAAGCGGACTCCACGGGATGGACCCGACACCCTGGTCGAGGCAGAAGGGGAGCATCTCTCGCTCTTCTTCACGGTACAGCAAGTTGTAATAGTTCTGCATGCTCACGAAGCGAGTCCATCCGTTGAGGTCGGCCGTGTACTGCGCTTGGGCGAACTGCCAGGCGTACATCGACGAGGCCCCGATGTAACGAGCCTTGCCGACCTTGACGACGTCGTGAAGGGCTTCCATGGTCTCTTCGATGGGCGTGTTGTAATCCCAACGGTGGATTTGATAGAGGTCCACGTAGTCGGTTCCGAGACGACGAAGGCTCTCGTCTATCTCGGCGAGGATCGCTTTGCGTGACAGGCCCTCTCCGTTGGGACCAGGCCGCATCCGTCCGTTCACTTTGGTCGCGATGACCAACTCTTCGCGCGGTGCCATGGACAAGAGGGTTGGGCCGGTGATCTCTTCGCTGCTGCCCGCGGAGTACACGTTTGCCGTGTCGAAGAAGTTGATGCCAGCGTCGAGTGCTTGGCGAAAGAACGGCTCTGACTCCTTCTTTCCGAGCGACCAGGTCTGGTTGCCCCGCTCGGGCTCACCGTAACTCATGCAGCCGAGGCAGATCTTCGAGACTTTAAGTCCCGTGGTTCCTAGCGAGACGTACTCCACGTCGAAACTCTCCTGTGCTTGAGGGCGGAATCTCAATGTACCGGCTAAGAATTGCTCTCGTGCGCGCGACGCTGTCGAAAGTGCAAAGTTCATCGAACGCGCTGCGCATCATTCACCTCGCGAATCGCGCCAAAAAAGCAGTCGTAACCACGATGTTCAGGTCAGTGAAATCAGTAACGTAGCCGAAACATGCGCGTGATATGAAAAGTACATCAATTCATCTTTCGTGGACGTTGATCCATCTCTTGCATGGGATGAGGTGTTTTCCGCGCCGGGGGTGGCGCGGCCCGTTTACCGCGAGATCGTCGACGTTCTCGGTGACTTAAAGACCGTTGACATCCGCACGCGATTCGATCAGCTCGGTCGAACCTTCGCCGAACGCGGCGTGACGTTCGCCTTCGGTGGGGAAGAGCGCCCCTTTCCACTCGACTTGATTCCACGAATCATCGCGGCGACGGAGTGGGGCGTCCTCGCCGCGGGGATCCAACAGCGGGTGAAGGCCCTGGAAGCCTTCCTCGATGACGTCTACGGCCAAGGAGTGTGCCTCGACGACGGGCTCGTGCCTCGGCACGTCGTCACCTCGAGCCCTCACTTTCGACGTGAGTCGACGGGCATCGTGCCGCGGTTCGCGCCGCGCATCACGGTCTCGGGCGTCGACATCATCCGCGACGAGGACGGAAACCTGCGAGTGCTCGAGGACAACGTACGGATCCCGTCGGGGATCTCGTACGTGATCGAGAACCGTCGAGCGATGACGCAGAGTTTCGGCTCGCTGTTCACCAACTACCGGGTGCACCCGGTCGACGAGTACCCGGCGCGACTGCTTCGCGCGCTGCGCCTCTCGGCGCCCGAAGGCGTGCGAGATCCCACGGTCGTCGTCCTCACGCCCGGTGTCCATAACGCCGCGTACTTCGAACACGTGCTGCTCGCACGACTGATGGGCGTTGAACTGGTCGAGGGGAGCGACCTCGTCGTCGTCGGCAACAAGGTCAACATGCGTACCACCCAGGGCGAACGTCCGGTGCACGTGATCTATCGCCGGGTCGACGACGAGTGGCTCGATCCACTGCACTTTCGTCCGGACTCGGTCGTGGGGGTGGCGGGACTCGTCAACGCGGCCCGGGCGAAGACCGTGACGATCGCGAACGCCATCGGCAACGGCGTGGTCGACGACAAACTCATCTACACCTACGTCCCCGACCTGATTCGCTATTTCCTCGGCGAGGCGCCCTTGCTGGAGAACGTCGAATCGTACCGCTTGGACGAGGCCGAGGCGCTGCACGAAGTGCTTGAGCAGCTTGAGCGCTACGTGGTGAAGCCCGTCGACGGCTCCGGTGGTCACGGCATCGTGATCGGTCCTCAAGCGGACGAGGAGACCTTGGTGGAACTGCGCGCGACGCTCCTTGCGAACCCTCGCGGCTACATCGCCCAGCGGACCGTCGCCCTCTCGACGGTGCCCACGTTCGTCGACGATCAGTTGTTGCCTCGACACGTTGACCTTCGCCCTTTCGCCATCAACGACGGCAAGGAGGTCTGGGTGCTGCCGGGAGGACTCACGCGCGTGGCGCTTCCCCAAGGGGCACTCGTCGTGAACTCGAGTCGAGGTGGTGGCTCGAAGGACACGTGGGTTCTCGCCGACGTCGGGTCGCTCACCGCCTCGTCGCGCGTGGACGTCGAGTCACCATCGACGCCCGACGTCGCACCACTGCAGTCGCAGCGCAGTGCGCGTCAGTACGGCCCCGAAGTTCAGTCCGGGTCGGACCAATGAACCGCGGGATGCTCGCGCGACTCGCGGAGCTCATCTACTGGACGGGACGCTACGTGGAGCGCGCCGACGACACGTCACGCATCGTCGACGCCTACATCCACCGCATCTCCGAAGATCCGTTCGGCGACGCCGACGTCACGTGTCGTTCGCTGTTCGCCACGCTGGGCATGGACATTGACGCGACCGGTCTTGTCACGATCGAGATGGTGCTCGACCGACTTGTCTTCGATCCGGTGAGTCCCAGTGCGATCACGGGCGCGCTGCTGGCGGCCTACGAGAACGCGCGCCGGGTTCGAGAAGTGATCTCTTCGGAGATGTGGGTCTGTCTGAATGCAACGAGAAACGAACTCGGCGCGCAACGTGGCGAGTCGGCGCGCGTGGGAACCTCGAGTTACCTCAAGTTCATCCGAGAGCGCTCGGCTCTCTTCGCCGGCCTCACGGACGCGACCATCAGTCACGACGAGACGTGGTGGTACCTCGTACTCGGTCGAAGTCTGGAGCGCATCGACATGACGGCGCGTCTGTTGCAAGGTCGCCTCCTCGCCGCCGATCACGCGCCCGACTGGCTCACGCTGCTACGCGCGGCGGGGGCGATGGAGTCGTATCTTCGATCGTCCGTTCGCCGTTCTGATCCCGAAGCGATCGCGGCGTTCTTGTTGCTCGACCGCGAGTTTCCGAGGTCGGCCTACCACTCGCTAGCTGTCGCCGATCACTGCTTGGACCAGTTGACCAAGGCCAGTACGCATCTCGACATCGTGAACGAGGCGCGTCGCACCATTTACACGACGCAGACCCGCCTGGAGTACATGGACTCCGCCACGCTGATGAAGAGTCTCGCGGAGATACTCAAACTGCTCGAGGTGACGAGCGCGACCGCGAACGACCAGATCACGTCGAGCTACTTTCGCCAAGTGGTCGCGACGTCGTGGATGTCCGAGGTGGGGACGTGAGCTCCGTCGACCAGTCGATCGAGTTCGCCATTCGTCACGTGACGGGTTTTAGTTACGACGGTGTCGCGGACTCGTCGTACAACGAAGCTCGCATGACCCCGCCGACGCTCGCTCGTCAACTGGTGCGTGACGCTTCGCTTCGAGTGCATCCCTACGCGGAGCTCGCCACCTACCGCGACTACTTCGGCACCATCGTGACGACGTTCGATCTCCAAGAGCCCCATCGCCGATTGCAAGTCATCGCGGAGGCGAACGTCGAGACACGAACTGAATCCTTGGGCGACGCCGACCTCACGTTGAGTACGCTGCGCTCGAGTGAGATGGCGGACCGCTTCGGTGAGTACCTAGCGTCAACCGCTCACACGACGATGGCGCCTGGCGTGTTCGACGAACTGCGTGAAGTGATCCCGGGCCAACGTGACCTGCACGCCACCGTCGACGTCGTGATGGATTGGATTCGAGGGCACGTCGCGTACCAACGAGGCGCGACGCTCGTCTCTTCGACCGCGCAAGATGTATGGGAGCAGCGCCAGGGTGTCTGTCAGGACCTGAGCCACGTGACCATCGCGCTGTTGAGAAGCCTCGGCATCCCGGCGCGGTACGTGTCGGGCTATCTGTACGCCAAAGGTGAAGCGGACGTGGGGGACAAGGTCGTGGGCGAAAGCCACGCCTGGGTCGAGTACTTCTGCGGTGAGTGGGTGGGTATCGACCCCACCAACGGTGGCCGCGTGGGCCTCTTTCACGTCGTCGTCGCGAAGGGTCGTGAGTACGGCGACGTGCCACCACTGAAGGGGATCTACCACGGCGATCCCTCGATCTCGCTCGGCGTGACCGTGGAGATCACCCGGGTCGCCTGACGCCAGCGGGTCGCGCGACAGCGGTCGCGACGCGCGGACATCGTTTTTTGGGACAACGCCACCCACGTAAGGTATTCGTGACGTTCAGCCGATTATTCGAGGAGTCCCTACCATGTCCACCCCTCCCACCATCGTCGTTTGTGAAGGCGACCAGACGGGCCAGGAGTTGCTCGACGAGGCGCTTCGAGCGCTCGAACCGTCCGTCCTCGGCTTCGAACTCGAGTTCCTTCGCTACGACCTCTCGCTCGCCAGTCGCGAGAAGTCCAACAACGGCGTCATCCACGAAGCCGCCGCGAAGATGCGAGAGACGGGACTCGGGCTTAAGGCCGCAACGGTCACGCCCACGGAGATAGGCAGCGTTGGCTCGCCCAATCGTATTCTTCGTGAAGGCATCGACGGCAAGGTGATCGTCCGTACGGGACGGCGAATCCCGGGGGTCACCCCGATCGTCGCCTTGACGCATCCCGTCGTCGTCGTGCGCATGGCCGTCGGTGACGCCTACGGCGCGGCCGAGGGTCGTGACGGCGAGCCCGGCGCGGTCGAGGAGTCGGCGTGGCGCACCGAGCGAATTGACCGCTCGACCTGTCGCTCTGTGGCCGAGTTCAGTTTTCGTTCTGCTGCATCGCTCGGAGGTCTCGTGTACGGCGGACCGAAGTGGACCGTGTCGGCGACGTACGAAGGGATGCTCAAAGAGGAGATGGACGCCGCGGCGCTTCGCCACCCGGGCGTTGCCTACCGCCCCATGCTCATCGACGCCGCGTACGCCGGGCTGATGACCGAAGGTTGGGACACGCCGGTCGTCATCCCCGCGCTCAATCGAGACGGCGACTGTTTGAGCGACCTCGTCCTCGCGATGTTCGGTTCTATCGCGGGCGCGGAGTCAGTGCTCTTGTCGCTTGACGAGAATCTCACCACGCGAGTCGCGATGGCCGAAGCGCCCCACGGGACCGCACCGTCGCTCGAAGGCAAGAACGTGGCGAACCCTATGGCCATGTTGCTCGCGTGCGCGGCAGTCTTGGAGCACGCCGGTTACCAGGGCGACGAACGATGCGCGCGAGCGTCGTCGTTCCTTCGTGACGCCACGTTGAGCGCGGCGGCGGACGGGGTCCGCACGTTCGACCTCGGTGGCGACGCCTCCACCAGCGAAGTGGTGGACGAGGTCATCAAGCGAGTGCGCGCACACCAGGCGTAAGCGCCTCTCGAACGAGTCGTCACCACTCGGATCGAGCGGACGTCACTTGCTCAGATTGATCGATCGAAGTATGGAGTGGGTGAAGGAGTTTGACCTCGAGTAGACCTTGCGCCGGACGTAGCGCGTGGCGTAGGCGCTGGGACCGTGGGCCGCCGCTTGGACGTTGCCCAGTAATCGCGCGTCGCGATACAACTCGGAACGAAGACTGCGATGACGGGCCACACTCACTCCTCGGTCTCAACTCTTTCTAGCAAAGCGGACGACCTCGCGTGGTGGTGACAGAATCGAGAGAGCCCGCCCGACCGAGGAGACCTACGTGGACAATCGACAGTTGGTGCTCGTAGAGCGCCCCATAGGAGCGGTCACCGACGCCACGACGACATTAGTGGTGAGTCCGGCGCCGAGTTGTGGCGAAGGTGAGGCACTGATCAAGGTCGCCATGTTGAGCATCGACCCGACGATCCGCACGTGGATGAACGACGCGCCCGGCTACCTGCCGCCAATTCAACTGGGCGACGTGGTGCGTGGTGCCGGTACTGGTGTGGTCGTCGAGTCGCGCGACGAGCGCTACAACGTCGGTGACGTCGTCTTCGGGATGACGAACTGGCAAGAGTGGGTCGTCGCGAACGAAGAGAACCGCTTCACGGTCATTCCCCAGGGTCTCGGATTGGGACTCGCGACGATGATGAACGTGCTGGGGGTGACCGGCATGACCGCGTACTTCGGACTCCTTGACGTCGGCCAGCTGAAGGAGGGTGACGTCGTCGTGGTCTCGGGCGCCGCGGGCGCGACGGGTTCCGTCGTAGGTCAGATCGCCAAAGCTCGAGGCGCGAAGCGCGTCGTCGGTATCGCGGGCGGTCCAGAAAAGTGCCGCGACGTCGTGGAGACGTTCGGCTTTGACGAGTGCCTCGACTACCGCGAGGAGCACCTCGGTCGTCGGCTCCATGAAGCGTGTCCGCAGGGCGTCAATCTCTACTTCGACAACGTGGGTGGCGAGATTCTCGACACCGTCCTCGCCAATTTGGCGATGAACGCGCGCGTCGTACTCTGCGGCGCGATTTCTCAGTACAACGCGACGGACGCTCGACGCGGCGTCGAGAACACCTCGATGCTGATCACGCGCCGCGCTCGGATGGAGGGATTCCTCATCCTCGACTACGCGCACCGCTTCGCGGAGGCCCAGATGGAACTCGCGACCATGGTGCTCTCGGGCGCTCTGCAACACCAAGAGCACCTGGTGGAGGGACTCGAACGGGCCCCCGAGGCCCTGAATCTTCTCTTCAGTGGGGGTAACCACGGTAAGACGCTGGTCGTCGTGGACGAGAGCGTGCAGATTGGCTGACGCGTCAATGGACGCAGCCACGCGCCGTACTTGGTACCACGTCACGGTGGCGCTGTTCCTCGTCGCGTTGGTCGCGGGCTTCGCGCAGTTTGGCGCCGTGGCGTCGCTCGACGACGTCGCGCGACACTTCGGTCACCACACGTCGAGCCAATCGCTCCAGAGCGTGGTCGGACTCTCGGGGTCGGTACTGGGCATCGGTCTTGCGATACTGCGCTTCGCGTCGCTCGGCGCGTTACCCCTCGCGTCCCTCGCTGATCGATGGGGACGGACCAACGTCTTGCGTCGAGCGCTGCTGTTAGGCCTCGTCATCACGGCGTGCGCGTCGCTGAGTCCGACGTACTGGGTCTTCGTGCTGTGCTTCGCGCTCGCGCGTCCGCTGCTGTCCACGACGTCGGTCCTCGTCCAAGTGATCACCGTCGAGCTCTCGAGTACGAAGGGCCGCATCGATCGGCTCGTGATCATCTCGGCCGGTGCGGGCCTCGGTGCGGGCATGGCCGCGGTGTTGCACGGTCTCATCCGCGGTTCCGCCTCGTTTCGCTGGCTCTTCGCGTTAGCGATCCTGCCGGTCTTCTTCGTGCGACCATTGCTCCGAAACATCCCCGAACCGACGTTTCATCGA
>DASZHK010000129.1:0-13073 GCA_035937905.1 Acidimicrobiales bacterium | reverse complement strand
CATCTCCTCACGCACATGAGTGGTCTCACCTACGGCTTCAACTACCTCCATCCCGTCGACGAGATCTACCGAGAGAAGGGCTACGACTTCGGGTTCGCGAAAGACGCCGACCTCGCCCAAGCCGTCGACGACTGGGCCACGAGCCCGCTGCTCTTTCAACCGGGGTCGAGGTGGAACTACTCGGTCTCCTTTGACGTGCTCGGTCGACTCATCGAGATCTGGAGCGGTCAAGCCCTCGACGTCTTCTTGAAGGAGAGGATCTTCGACCCGCTCGCCATGAGCGACACCGAGTGGTGGTGTCCGCCCGAAAAAGCCGAGCGCCTCGCCATGCTCTACGTGCCTTCGCACGGTGATTCGTTTCCCTACGACGAGCTGGCGAGACATTCGCTGCACCCTCCGCGAATCCTCGGGGGTGGTGGGGGACTGTTGTCCACGGCTTACGACTACGACCGGTTCATGAACATGATGCTTCGAGGCGGCGAACTCGACGGCGTGCGCCTCCTCTCGAGTCGGACCATGGAACTCATGACCGAGAATCACTTGCCCGACGACGGTGACCTCGTCGACCTCGCCGTCGACTCTTACACCGAGAGTGGCTACGCCGGCCAGGGATTCGGCTTCGGGATGTCGGTGATGATCGACCGACGAAAGAACAAGTCGTTGGTCTCGGAGGGTTCGTACTTCTGGGGCGGTGCGGCGTCGACGACGTTCTGGGTCGACCCCGTCGAAGACCTGACCGTTGGGTTCTACACCCAGTTGCTGCCGAGCGGGACCTACCCGATACGACGGGACCTTCAACGCCTCGTCTACCAGGCGCTCAGCGACTGACGGGCGGTTCAAAGGGCTGTCAACACCACCACGCCCCGTCAAAGTACGTTCTGTAGAGAAAGTGATCCTTGGAAGTCTCCCGGCCGTACAACTAGTGATGGGAAGACTGATGGACTCAGACACTGACGGCGTTTCCGACGAAGCGCTGCTCTCGGGCATGGCCGTGGGCGACGACCGATCGGGCCTGACGTTCGTGCGGCGCTACCAACGTCGCCTGTTCGGTCTCGCGGTCGGTATCGTCGGTGACGTCGGCGACGCGGAAGACGTGACCCAAGAGGCCTTCATCCGTATCTTTCGCCACGCCCAGGTTTTCGACCCACGTCGCGGAGCCGTGTCCACGTGGGCGCTCACGATCACGCGCAACCTGGCGATCGACTCGATTCGCGTTCGACGTGGCGTCCCCACCGATCCCGAGGACCGCGTCTTCGTCGAACTGATGAGCACCGCGCGTCTGCCCGACGCCGCCGCCCTCGCTTCGGAGAACGTGTCGAACATCCGATCCGCGCTGGCGGAACTGCCCATCGATCAGCGTCGCGCGGTTTTACTCGCCGCGCTCTACGGACGCACGGCGTTACAGATCTCTGAGGGGGAGGGCATTCCGCTCGGAACGGCGAAGAGCCGGATCCGTTTGGGCATGGCCCGACTTCGAACGACTATCAACATTGAGGAAGCACTATGAGTGATCACATCGAAGGCCCTACGTCGTGTGAAGAGTTCCAAGAGGACTTGACCGCCATCGCGCTCGGCACGCTGTCGGGTCGCCGACGCTCAGAAGTATTGCGCCACGTGGAGAACTGCCCACAGTGCGCCGCCGAGTTGGAACAGCTCTCGATGGTCGCCGACGCCGTCTTGCAACTCGCGCCCGAAGAGGATCCCCCCGTCGGCTTCGAGTTGCGTCTCGCCCGACGACTCCAAGCGGACGCGGCGCCACGACAGACCAATCGCTTTCGTCGCGTGAGCTATCTCGCCGCGGCCGCGCTCATCGTCGTCATCGGCTTCGGGGTGGGGGCGCTGGTCGAATCCGGCAACACCAACACCACGGGTTCGTCAACGGCCAATCTCGCGTCCGCGACGCTGCGTTCGCACGGTCAGAACGTCGGCGAAGTTTTCGTGTCAGGCGGAAAGCCGTCGTGGATGTTCATGACGATCGACAGCCGATCGTGGTCGGGTCTCGTCACCTGCGAGTTGATTCTCGCGAACGGCAAGGTCGAGACGATCGGACAGTTCGGACTCTCTAGTGGGTACGGTTCCTGGGGTGCGCCCCTCACCTCGCCCGCGGGCGAAGTCCGTAGTGCGCGCCTCACCACGGCGAGCGGCGTGGTTCTCGCGAGTGCGAACTTTCGCGCCTGAGCGCCTAGCAAAGTCGAGCAGCGCGTGGTCGCGCGCGACGCCGGGTCTCGAGGGCCGGACGACGCGCGGATGACGTCATGAATCTACCGAGGAACGAGAAAAATCGTAGAGGGAGTGATCTCTTTCCAAGGTTCTTCCGTAGAACTATGTAGCAAGTAACGACCACGAGGAGAGCAGTGACATGGAAGAGACGACACAGTACCGAGCGACCATCCGTCGAGTCCCACTAGGAAAGGTCGCAGCCGCCACGATGGCCTTTTTCACCTTGTCCGCGTTACTCCTCGCGCCCGACACCGCGCGCGCGGCATCGACGCACGCCACGTCGGGCGTCGTCGTATCTGCCGTGAAGAACGCAAAGTACGGCACCATCCTCGTGAGTGGCCGCGCGCTCTACACCTTGGCGCCAAGTAGCACGGCGTGCGGCACGAAGTGCTTGAAGATCTGGCCCGAGTTGCTGCTGCCCAAGGGCGCGACGAAGGCAACCGCGGGTAGCGGCGTGAGTGCCGCGAAGCTCGGCACCGTGAAGCGGGCGAATGGCGCCCTGCAGGTGACCTACGGCGGCAAGCCGCTGTACTGGTTCTACAAGGACACGTCCGCCGGCGTCGTGAAGGGAAATCTCAAAGACACGTGGGGTTCGTGGGCAGTCGTCGTGACGAAGAGGCTGAGCTCGGGCGGTGGCGGTGGAACCACCACGACGAGCCCCGGCGGCGGTGGTGTCGGGTTCTAGTGTGCAGAGTGCAGGAAGGGAAGTCGTTATGTCGTCCTTCGTAGATTCCTCAGTACCGACGAGAACAACGGTGTTGGGGGCGCGCAAAGTTCAAGCGTCGAGTCGGCCCCGATTCTCACTGTCGTCGCACGTCTACTTACCAGCGTTCTCGATCCTGGCCGTCGCGGTCGCGCTCGTCGCGATCGGATGGTCGAGTCGTTGGGGTGGCTCAAGTTTCGCCTCGTCCATCACCAGCCTTCGTGTCGTCGTGGTCGGCCCGATCACGCTGGTGGTGATCGCGGCGTTTCTCGTCATCGAGCGGATGCATCCCGCGCAGCGACGACCACTCTTCGCGCGTGGGTATCGCCAGGATCTCCTTTACACGGTGTTGAACGCGACGCTCGTCGTGCCACTCGTGACTGCGCTCACACTGTCCTTTGCTGAGGTGGCGCGTAAGGGTCTTCCCTGGATCGTCGTGCCGAAGTTCGACGTCGTGCCGCGCTGGGTGGTTATCGCGCTGATCTTCGTCGCCATGGACGGTTGCAACTGGCTCGCGCACCTGGCGAATCATCGCGTGCGAATGCTCTGGCGCTTCCACGAACTGCACCACTCGCAAGAGGACATGAGCGTGCTCACGGTCTTTCGCACCCATCCCCTCATTCACGTCTCGTACCTCCTCGCCCTCATCCCGGCCATCGTGCTCCTCGACAACGGCGCGTTGCCCACGACGTTCCTCGTCGTGTACGCGGGCGTCGTGGCCTTCGAGCACTCGAACACGAACTTGGGATTCGGACCATTAGGGCGGATCTTCGTGAGTCCCAACTATCACCGGATTCATCACCGGGTGCAGGGTCGTCAAGACGTCAACCTCGCGTTCGCGTTGACGATCTGGGATCAGCTCTCGCATCGGGCGATCTTTCCAACCGAAGAGACTATTCGCATGGACACCGGTCTCCCAGGTCGGCCACTCAGCGTTGAACAGGCCGGAACGCGACCGCGACACTTCGCCGTCCTGCTCGCTCAACTACTCGGTCCGTTTCGGCCCTTGGGCGACGACGCCAACCTCCCGGTCGTTCCCGCCGAACCTCTGCATGGGCGACGCGGGCTGACCAGTGCGGGGCGCGTCGTCAATGAGAGTGACGTGCCTTGATGGCCTCGCCGTCGATGGGAAAGAGGGCGCGCACGCTCTTGAACCTCGTGCTGAGTACACGGGTCGCGTCGCTGCCCGCTGACCTTGCCTTGGTTGCCGTGCGAATTGCACTCGCCTGGATCTTCATCTGGTACGGCGCGGGCAAGCTCTTCGGTTCGTTCAATGGTCCAGGTATTCACCAGACGGCTCTGTACTTCTCCAACACGGCTCATCTGCACCCGGGAGGATTCTTCGCGGTCCTCGGTGGTGTCATCGAATTTGGCGGCGGCGTCCTGCTCATCCTCGGACTCGGATCGCGCCTCGCCGGACTCGCGCTCTTCGGCGACATGGTGATGGCGATGATCACGGTGACGTGGGTGAACGGCATCAACTCGGAGTCGTTGACGCCGGGCTACGAACTCAACGTCGCGCTCGCGGTGTTGGCGCTCGTCGTCGCCGTGTTCGGCGCCGGACGACTCAGTCTTGACGCGCTCGCTGAGCGGGGCGTCGCGGCGGTTCATGCGCGCCGCGCCGTGTGAGCATCGCCCACTTCCGTCAGTCGTCGAAACCGCCTCCTCCTCTGCGCTCGACGTCGCGCCGCTGGCTAGAGCCTGAGCGATTCTCTTCGCGGACGATGTTCGTGATCCGGATGGTCGTGAACCTCGTCGGCGCCGCGGGCGCGGCGCTCTTCGCGCTCGCGGCCATCCAGCATTACCGCAGCACGCACACGTTGATCGGCGCCGCGTTCGTCGCCGAGCAGACGTGGATTGTCCTGGCGTACTTGGTCCGACGTCCCGCGCGCACGGTGAGCCGACGGACCAATGACTGGCTCCTCGCGTTCTGTGGGACGTTCGCGGGCGTCCTCTTTCGACCCACGGGCGTGCACCCTCACTGGGGTGTCGAGCTCGGACTTGGTGTCCAGTTGGTGGGTCTCGTGATAGCCGTGTTGTCGCTGCGGGCCCTCGGGCGTTCGTTCGGTTTCGCGGCCGCGGATAGGGGACTGGTTCGCCGTGGTCCCTACGCCGTCGTGCGCCACCCCATCTACGCGTCGTACGTGTTGCTGCAGCTGGGTTACGTGCTGCAGAGCCTCTCCGTGCGCAACGCCCTCGTCATGGTGTTCGCGTCGAGTTGCAATTTCGGGCGGGCCCGTGCGGAAGAGCGCCACCTGTCGGAGGGCGGAGAGTACGGCGCGTATTGGGCTCGTGTTCGCTGGAGGGTGCTCCCCGGGATCTGGTAAATCCGTCGCGGAAAGGACGTCGTCGAGAGGCGCGGTCGCCGTAGGGTCGGAGTTGAAAATCCGTCGCGAAATACCTCATACGAACAAGTGTTCGTAGTACTCTGAAACCTAGGCGGAGACCGACCGATGTCACTGGGGCCCTCTAACTTGCCCCCATGACAAAGAAGAAGGAGACAGTAATGGCAACCGATGATCGCGACAAGGCTCTTGAGGCCGCGCTCGGCCAGATTGAGAAGCAGTTCGGCAAAGGCTCGATCATGCGCATGGGCGAGAACATGAACTTCAACATCGAGTCGATCCCCACGGGCGCCCTCGCGCTCGACATGGCACTCGGTATTGGTGGTCTGCCACGAGGTCGCGTCGTCGAACTCTACGGTCCGGAATCTTCCGGTAAGTCAACGCTGGCGATGCACGTCGTCGCTGAGGCGCAGCGCAACGGCGGGGTGTGCGCGTACATCGACGCCGAACACGCCATGGATCCGGTCTACGCGCGTGCGATTGGCGTGAACGTCGACGACCTCTTGATCAGTCAGCCCGACACTGGCGAACAAGCGCTCGAGATCGTCGACATGTTGATTCGCTCTGGTGCGTTGGACGTCATCGTGATCGACTCGGTGGCCGCGTTGACGCCGCGCGCGGAGATCGAGGGTGACATGGGTGACAGTCACGTGGGTCTGCAGGCACGTCTCATGAGCCAAGCGCTTCGTAAGTTGACGGGCGGTCTCTCGAAGTCAAACACGGTGGCGATCTTCATCAACCAGTTACGCGAAAAAATAGGTGTGATGTACGGATCACCTGAGGTAACGCCTGGTGGAAGGGCATTGAAGTTCTATTCGTCGGTTCGACTCGACATTCGCCGCATCGAATCCATCAAGGACGGCACGGAGATTGTGGGCAACCGCACGCGCGTGAAAGTCGTGAAGAACAAGTGCGCGGCGCCCTTTCGTCAAGCCGAGTTCGACATCATGTACGGCCAGGGCATCAGTCGTGAAGGCTCGGTGCTCGACGTCGCCGTCGAGTTGGGTTTCGTGAAGAAGGCCGGTGCGTGGTTCACGTACGAAGGCGAGCAGATGGGTCAGGGCCGTGAGAACGTGAAGACCTTCCTTCGCGAGAATCCTCAGACCATGGCAGAGATCGACGAGCGCGTGCGCGCCCACTTGGCGAACGCGCTCGTGCCCGACGTGGTGGGGACTGCCGAAGGTCTCGACGTCGACGCGCCGATAAGTCTGGACTAATCGACCTCGAACGTCTTCGACGCCGAGATCTTGTGGTCTCGTGGGTCGAAGTGGCGCGTGGCGCTTCGAAACTTGAAGGTGAAGTCGGGCCAGATGGTCGTGTTGACGCCGGCGTCGTTCAAGTACCAACTCGAGCATCCCGTGTCCCACACCGTGCCGGGAAGCTTCGCCTGAAGTTCTCGGGTCCAGCGTGCGGCGATGTGGGCCTTTGGCTCAATGAGGGCGTCGTCATCGAGCGCGGTGCGCACCGCCTTCGTGACGTAGTTGAGTTGACTTTCGATCATGAAGATGATCGACGAGTGTCCGAGCGCGGTATTCGGACCGCCGAGCATGAAGAGGTTCGGAAAATCGGGGAAGGTCGTGCCCTTGTAGTTGTCGAGGTTCCCGCGATAGGCGTTCGAGAGCGTCTCGGCCTTGGCGCCGTGCACCTTCGTGGCCATCGGGTTGTCGGTGACGAAGAAACCCGTCGCCAAGATGAGCACGTCGCACTCGTGTAGCGAGTCGTCGCTGGTTCGAATGCCCGTTGGCTCTATGGAGGTGATCGGGTTAGTCACGAGGGTGACGTTGTCGCGCGCGAGAGCGGGGTAGAAGTCGTTGCTGATGAGCACGCGCTTGCAGCCGAGACGGTAACTCGGCGTCAGCTTCTCACGAAGCGACGCGTCGTCGATCTGTCGTTCTAGATGTTCTCGGGACATCGTCTCGGCCTTCGTCATTCGACTGGGATCTTTCACGAAGCTGAGCACCATCAACTCACGGCGCCAGTAGCCCCAGGCGCGTACGAGGCGCTGGGCGAGTGGCAGTGTCGAGAAGATCTTCTTGGTCCTCTCGATGACGGGCCGGCCGAGGTGGGGCAAGACCCACGAGGGTGTGCGTTGAAAGACCTCGAGGGTGCCCACGAGGGGCGCGATCTCGGGAACCGTTTGGATGGCGCTGGCGCCCGTGCCGATGACGGCGACGCGTTTGCCGATGAGATCGACAGTGTCGTCCCACTGCGCCGTGTGCATGACAGGACCATCGAAGGTGTACAGACCTTCGATGTCGGGAAGTCGGGGCTCGGCGAGTCCACCGGTGGCGAGGACGACGCATCGCGCGAAGTACTCACCCTGCGAGGTGGTGAGTCGCCACTGGTTGGAGAGCGTGTCGAAGGAAACGTCCAGGACGTCGTGATCGAATTTGATGAGCGCGCGCAAATGGTGTCTGTCGGCCACGTCCTGGAGGTAGCGCCAGATCTCGGGTTGGTAACTGTACGTGTTGGTCCATTTGGCATTGGGCGCAAACGAGAAGGAGTAGAGATTGCTCGCCACGTCACAGCGACATCCGGGATAGGTGTTGTCGCGCCACGTGCCGCCGAGGTCGCTCGCACGCTCGAAGATCGTCACGTCATTCACGCCCGCTTGACGAAGTCGAATGGCCGCGCCGAGGCCCCCGAAGCCCGAGCCGATCACCGCGACGTCCACCACCATGATCGAACGCTACTCAAGGGTCCGGGTGAGCGCGCGCGACGGCGGTAGCGTGACCGAGGTGAGATTCCGTCTTCAGTTCCGTCGATTCTTGGGTTCCCAAGTGCGCCGGTGGCGCCGGTACCTCAACGACGTCGCGATCGTCGGTCCGAACGACGCGTACGCGAACGAGTTCTACTACTTCGGGAAGCACGCGGCCCTCATGGCCCCCCAGGGCGTCATCTACAACGAGCGCTACCTCTCCATAGGCGACGAGACGCTGATCGGCCCCAACGTCTGTCTCACGGCGGGCATCAACGGCGACCAGGAGATGCTCGCGTCACCCACCGTGCGCATCGGTCGCCACTGCGTCATCGGGCGCGGCTCGCACGTCATTGGCCACTGGTCGATCGATCTCGGCGACGACATCCAGACGGGTCCCTACGTGTACATCACGGACCAGAATCACTCCTACGAGGACGTTGACACGCCGGTGGGTTGGCAACGCCCCGTTGAGGGTGCGGTCAAGATCGGATCGGGCAGTTGGCTGGGCGCGAACGTGGTCATCCTTCCGGGCACGACGCTCGGCAAGAACACCACCGTCGCCGCGGGCGCCGTGGTGCGCGGGACGTTCCCCGATCACGTGGTCTTGGGTGGCGTGCCGGCGAAGGTGCTCCGTCACTACAGCCCGGGCGAGGGCTGGCTCTCGGGACCTGCGTGAGTCAGGGCTTCTTCGGGATCGACCTCACGCCGCTTCGAGCCTCGAAGCAGTACCGCCGGCTCTACACCGCGGGCTTCATCACGGCGCTCGGCAGTCAGGCGACGTTCGTTGCGGTGCCCTTTCAGTTGAAGCAGCTGACGCACTCGACCTTCGACGTCGGTGCCATTGGACTCGTCGAACTGCTACCGCTCGTGTTCTTCGGTCTCTACGGCGGGGTACTCGCGGACCGTCTCGATCGCCGTCGACTCATCATCTCGATGGAGCTGGTGTTGATGGTCACGACGATGATGCTCGTCGTCAACGCACTCCTCGCGCACCCGATGGTGTGGATCCTCTACCTCGACGCGGCGATCGCCGCGGCCGCGTCGAGTCTGCAGCGTCCGAGCATCGAGGCGCTGAACCAACTCTTCGTCTCACACGATCTTCAACGCTCCGCGTCGGCGCTCGCCAACGTCCGCTTCACCACCGCTTCCATCATCGGTCCGGCCCTCGGAGGACTCGCCGCGGTCGCCTTCGGTCCGGGTTCGGTCTACGTCGCGAACGTCGTCACCTTCACGTTCTCGGTGCTCCTCCTCCTCACGCTGCACGCCACGCCGCCCCAGTTGTCGTCGAGCGTCAGTGACACCGCCGCCCTTCGAGAAGGACTTCGCTACGCCCGAAGCCGTCCCGACATCGTGGGCACCTACATCATCGACCTGCTCGCCATGATTCTGGCGTTTCCCGTCGTGATGTTGCCCTTCGTCGCGACGCGCTTTCACGAGTCCTACGCGCTCGCCGTCCTCTACACCGGACTGCCGGGCGGAGCACTGATCGCGACCTTGACCTCGCGCTGGACCCGCCACGTGCATCGCTACGGTCGCGCGGTCGTGCTCTCGGCGGCGCTCTGGGGGCTCGGCATCGCGCTCTTCGGTTTCTCGTCGTCACTGTGGTTGGTGTTGCTCGGCCTCGCCATTGGCGGCGGGGCCGACTCCGTGAGCGGCATCTTTCGCTCGACCATGTGGAACGAGTCCATCCCCACGGAGATTCGCGGTCGCATGGCCGGCATCGAGATGATCTCGTACTCGCTCGGCCCGACGGCCGGTCAGTTCCGCGCGGGCGTGATGGCCGCGTGGTCGTCGCTACGTTTTTCCCTCACCTTCGGTGGTCTCGCGTGCACCGGCTCGGTGGCGGTCGTCACGGCGGCGCTGCCGTCACTCTGGAGTTTTGACGCGAGGACGGACACGCACGTCGCCGAGGTACGCGCGCAACGAGCGTTAGAAGACAACACGGCGTAGCCCGTGGTGTGCAACCTCTACGCTCTTTCCATGTCTCGTTCAACTTTTCTCGTCACCGTGAGCGGACCGGACCGCATTGGCGTGGGCGCGGAACTCTTTCGTGCGTTGCACGGACTCGAGGGTGACGACGTTCGCCTGATGGACGTGGCCCAGATCACCATTCGCGGCACGTTGGTGCTCTGCGCGGAAGTGAGCAGTGAGGCGATGCTCACGCACGACTCGCTGATGGTCGCGCTACGGGCGCGCAGCATTGAAGGTGACGGCATGTCGGTGCACGTGGAAGAGGTGATCCCGAACGACGAAGTCGACGGACGCCGACTCCTCGTGACGTTGCTGGCGCCCCAGATCGCGGCGCGCCAGCTCGAGAACGTGTTCGACGCCATCGCCGCGAGCGGCGCCACGTGCGAGCGCATCGTGCACCTCGCGAGCTACCCCGTTGACTGTTATGAACTCATCGTCATTGGCCCGAGCCATCCGCTACTGCGTGAGTCGCTGACACTCGTCGCCAAAGAGATTGGGCTCGACCTCGCGGTCCAGCGGGCCGGTCTGCATCGCCGGGCGAAACACCTCGTCGTCATGGACGCCGACTCGACGTTGCTCCAAGACGAAGTGATCGATCTGCTCGGCGAAGCCTCGGGTCGCGCCGAGGAAGTGTCCGCCATCACGAGGTCGGCCATGGACGGTGACATCGACTTCGCCGAGGCCCTGCGACGTCGCGTCGAGCTGCTGGCGGGTCTTCCGGCCAGTGTCCTCGACGACGTGCGTCTGAAGCTAAGACTCGCGCCCGGCGCGCGTACGTTGGTGCGCACCTTGCAACGTCTCGGCTACGTGCCCGCCGTCGTGTCGGGCGGCTTCGTCGAGGTGTTGGCGCCACTCCTCGCCGAGCTCGACGTCACGTACTTCGAAGCCAACCAACTCGAGATCGTCAACGGTGCCCTCACGGGTCGCGTCGTGGGCGAGATCTTGGACCGCGCGGGTAAGGCCCGGGCGCTGCGGCGTTTCGCGGCCGAGGTGGGCGTGCCCCTCGAACAGACCGTCGCCGTGGGTGACGGCGCCAACGACATCGACATGCTCTCGGTTGCGGGCCTCGGCATCGCTTTCAACGCGAAGGCCCTCGTCCAAGAGCACGCGGACACGGCCCTTTCCGTGCCCTACCTCGACGCCGTCCTCTACTTCCTGGGCATCAGCCGCGAGGAGATCGAGACCGCCTAGCGCCTGAAGAAGTGCGCGTCTCGTTGGTGTTACCACATAGTAAGGTCAGCGTTAGATCGACACTTGGGGGAAACGTGAAGGTTGTGATTGACGCCGATCTCTGTCAGGGCCAAGGCCGATGCTTCTCGATCGCGCCAAGCATCTTCGACTTCGACGAACTCGGCAACGGCGTCGTCATCGGCGACGGCACACTGACGCCCGAGACCATCGAGCTCGCGCGACTCGCCCAGGCCAACTGTCCCGAGCACGCCATTTTCATAGAGGAGTCGTCGTGACCGAGAAGCCCCCCGTCCTCGACTTCGCCACCGACTTCGACCACACCGACCCCCAATGGGTGAATGACCCATATCCGATCTGGGACGAACTGCGCGAGCGTTGTCCCGTCGCGCACACCGATCGTTTCGGTGGCGCGTGGTTCCCCGCTACCCACGCGGGCGTGTCCGCCATAGCGAAGGACACCGAGAACTTCACCAGTCGCGACGTCATCGTGCACGAAGGTCGTCCGACCGAAGAGGACCTGCCGGCCCCCATCGGCCTCGCGCCGCCCATCACCTCGGACCCACCGTTCCACCAGATCGCGCGAAAGCTGATCCTGCCGGCCTTCTCACCTGGTGTCGTCAACGCGCTCGAACCCCAGATCCGTGCGCTCTGCAACAGCCTGCTCGACGACATCATCGCGGAAGGCGTCGTCAACGCCTCGATGAGCTACGCGCGACTCATCCCTCCCTCGGTCATTCGCGAGATGCTCGGCTTTCCCGAAGAGGACATGGACATCTTCATCAAGTGCGTGCACGTGATCACCGAGTCGATCGACCGCCCCGAAGAGGAGCGCATCGAACTGTTCGCACCGGTGGAGGAGTACTTCCGCTCCAAGATCGAAGACCACATGGAGAACCCCCGAGACGATCTCACGTCGTTCCTCTTGAACGCGGAGATCAACGGCGAGAAGTTGGCCGTTGAGCACGTCTTCGGCACGATGGTGCTGATCCTCGTCGCCGGCATCGACACCACCTGGGGCGCCATCGGCGCGTCGCTCTGGCACCTGGCACAGCACCCCGATGACTTGGCGCGCCTCGTGAACGAGCCGGACCTAATGCCGGTCGCCATCGAAGAGTTCCTTCGCTTCTACGCGCCCGTGACGATGGCCCGTCTCGTGAAGGCCGACATGGACTACTTAGGGTGCCCGATGAAGGAGTACGACTGGATCCTGCTCGGGTTCCCGGCCGCGAATCGCGACCCCGTCGTCTTCAAGGACGCGGACAAGTTCATCATCGACCGCGCGGAGAATCGACACGTGGCCTTCGGGCTCGGCATCCATCGCTGCATCGGTTCGAACTTGGCGCGCCTCGAACTTCGCGTGGCGATCGAGGAGTTCATCAAGCGCTACCCGAAGTTCGAACTCGAGAACAAGGACGACGTCACCTGGGCCCAAGGACAGATCCGCGGCCCGAGGAATCTCCCGCTGCGAATCTTGAGCTGACCAGTGTCCATCGACGCCGCGACTGACGCCGAGGCCAAACGACCGGTCGTTGACTTCGCCATCGACTGGGATCACACCGATCCGTCCTGGGTCAACGATCCCTATCCGATCTGGGACGACCTTCGTGAGCGTTGTCCCGTCGCGCACACCGACCGCTACGCGGGAGGATGGTTCCCGACGACGCACGAGATGGTCGCCGAGATTGCCAACGACACCGAGCACTTCACGAGTCGCATGGTGGTCGTCACCAACAATAAGTTCCCGCCGAACGCGCCGCCCGCGCCCATGGGTGGCGCGCCGCCCATCACGTCGGATCCACCTTTCCATCAGTTCGCTCGACGTCTCATCCTGCCGGCCTTCGCGCCCGGCCCGGTGAACGCCATGGAAGACCAGGTGCGCGCGCTGTGCGTGAAGCACCTCGACGCCCTCGGCGACGCAACGGCGTTTGACGTGGGTTCTGAG
>DASZHK010000128.1:0-39206 GCA_035937905.1 Acidimicrobiales bacterium | reverse complement strand
CGTCACGACCGTCGTCGCGATCAGTGAGATGACGAGAAACACCATCGCCTGGTAGTCAGTGCGAAGTCGACGTAGGACGATGAGACCGACCACGTACGACAGCGCGCCGCCGACGGCCGCGGCCGCGATCAATGGCAATGGGAACGGCAGGTGCGATCCCATGATGTAACTCTGAAACCCGCCGAGCGACGATTGGGGTCCGAGCGTGAGGACGGCGGCGGTGTACGCGCCGGCGGCCTGGAAGACGATGAACGCCAAGTTGATGAGGCCCGCCACGCCGAACTGAAGGTTGAGTCCGAGACAAGCCATCACGTCGACGCCTAAGTAAACGAGCAGATTAGAGATGTAGAACTGCATCGACGAGCTCACGCGACGACCTCCTTTTGGGTTGCGACTTCCGCGAAGATCCCCTGGGGACGGATCAACAGCACCACGATGAGGATCAAGAACGCGATGACCTCTTTGTACGAGGGTGAGATGACCGCGGCCGAAAGTTCCGCGGAGATGCCGATCACGACCGCGCCGATCATCGCGCCGTACGGGTGACCAACACCGCCGAGCACCGCGGCCGCGATGATGGGGATGAGGAACTGGCCTCCGGCCGTTGACGTGAAGCTCGTCACGTTGAGCGCGAGCGCGACCCCCGCGGTGCCGCACAGCGCGCCCGAGAGCAGCCACGCGGCGTCGATCACGCGGTCGGTCGCGATACCGCACGACCTCGCGAGTTCGGGGTCTGCGGCCGTCGCGCGCATGGCGCGTCCGAGCTTCGTCCACGACAACAAGGCGTGGACGAAGAGCATCGCCACGACCGCGAGACCAATGATCACCAACTGCTGACTGGTAAAGATCATGCCCAAGAAGGTGTACGAGCTGGGTCTCGGCAGCGCGAGCGAGAAGAACGTCGCCTTAAAAGCGGCTTGGAGCCCGTTCTGCAGCGCCAGACTCACGGAAATGGTGACGATGATCATGCCGAACATTCGCGTGCCACGTTTCACGAAGGGCGTGTACACGAAGCGGTTCAGACCGTAGGACGCGAGCGCGCCGGTGCCCGCGCCGGCGAGGAGTGCCTCGGGGAGGCTACCGCCCGAGCGTGTCACGAGGTAGGCCACGAACGCGCAGCCAGTCATCACGTCGCCGTAGGCGAGGTTCAAGATGTTGGTGACGCCGAACTGCAACGTGAAGCCCACGCTCGCGATAGCGAGGATGGACGCCGTGATGAGCCCGAAACCGAGGGAGAGGACGTAAAGGTTCACTCGGCTCCTCTGTCGTCACCTTGTCGGTGACGACTCAGATCCGGCAAGGGCCCCGGACGGCGACTCACTTGGTGAGGGCCGCGATTTGGTTGGCGGTCACTTCACCAACGATCTTGACGTTCCCGTTCGCCTGCACCGCTGCCTCGAACGCTCCCGAGGAGTTGTGCGACTTGTTGAACGCGATCGGTCCGCCGGCGCCGACGTACTGGATTCTCTCGCCCTTCGCGAGCGCGGCCTTACCCTGCGCGAAGGACGTGACGACCGTCTTGCCGGCGCCTGGTTCCGTGACTGCCATGATCGACTTGTTGTACGTACCGCGGTCCGTGGACTTCGCCGAGAGCATCGCGAGCGCCATGATCGTGACGCCGTCGTAGTACGTCATCGTGTACGGGTCCGACGCCCATTGCGACGGTTGCGGTACCTGCGACTTCGAGGCCAACAGTGCCTTGTCGAAGGTCGTCCACGACGCGCCGGCCGTAGGAGCGTAGGGCTGCATGCCGGTGACGTACTTGGTCATCGCCGACTTGCCGATCGCACCGGTGACGGCCTTCAGCCACGGTGACTGCAACGTGATCTCCGTGCCGAGTACCGGGATAAGCCCTTTCAGCTGTTGCAATTCGGAGAGGAAGGTTCCCGCCGTCTGGGGGTCGATCTCGGTGAAGATGACCTGTGGCTTGGTGGCGAGCATCTGCTCGATTTCCGTGCGGTACGAGGACTGGTCGAGCGCGAGCTTGACGTTGTCGACCATCTTGCCGCCCAGCTTCTTCCAGGCCTTCAGCAACGTGGGGACGTCGGACTGCGAGCCGGCGTCGTTGCCGAAGATCGCCGCGGCGCGGGTGTAGCCAGCCTTCTTCGCCCACAGCGCGAGCGCGTAGCCCTTCACGTCGTCGGCCGGCGTGATGCGCCAGAAGTACTTGTAGCTCGACTTGTCGAAGAACGCTTGGCCGGTGTCGACGAACATCGGTACCTTCGCCTGATCGAGGATCGGCACCGTCGCGAGCGCTTCGTCCGCGCTCGGTCCGAGGATGCCGCCGAGCGAGGAGTTGGTGGCGATCATCTTGTTCGCGGCCGGCACCGCGTCAGCGGGGTCACCACGCGTGTCGAATTCGACGCAAGAGAACTTGTGGCCGAGGACGCCACCACCGTTGTTGATGAGGCGCACCGCGGGCTGGCAACCCGCGACCATCTCGGGACCGAACGAGGCGTCCGCACCCGAGAACGGATTGAAGTTACCGATCACGATGGTCGACGGCGCGGCGGAGACGGTAGCCCCACCAGTCATCGCCACGACTCCGGCAGTGAGCCCACACGCGAGGGCCAAACTGGTGGCCCTCCGGAACTTCGACAACGTCTGACCAATCATGACATTCTCCCTCTGTCTGATGAACTGCATCCACGACCTGCGACCAGCGGACTACTTGCTGCTTTGAGCTTTTCAACGACCAGGCGTCGACGCGCGTACGTCGGCGTTCACTGCGTCCTTCGAACGCGAGTTGGCACCAAGGCGACCGTCTCGATCTCGATCCGAGCGTCGGGGTTCACGAGCGCACTCACCTGCACGAGGGTGCTCGTTGGCCGGGTCTCCCCGAATCGGCGCGCCCGGACGGTGTTGATCGCGACGCGATCATCGATATCCGTCACGTAGACGACGAGCTTCACGACGTCGTGGATCGACGCGTCGAGACGGGCCAAGATCGCCTCGATGTTCTCGAAGATCTGCTCGGTCTGCGCGACGACGTCGCCTGCGCCCACCAGCGCGCCGGTGGCGTCATCGGCGAGCATGCCAGCGATGAAGATGAACCCGCCCGCGACCACGGCGTCGGTGTAGTGGCTGACCGGCTCAGCGAGGATGTCCGCGAAACGGTGTCGGGCGATGCCCTCTGCCCCCATGGCGCTCACGAGGGACCGTCAGCGTTGTGGGGTCGCCAGACCTTGAGACCAATCGGACTGGGCGAGAACCCGTTGCAGGGGTTGAGATCCTGCGGGCAGGCACTCCCCGCGACGATCGCGGACATCAAGACCCGAAAGACGATGGAGTCACCCGCCACGCTGGTTGGTACTTCGTTGCCAAACGTACGGTCGGGATTGATCGGGGCGTTTTGGAACACGTTCAACGGGTCGGGCATCTCCCACTCCTGGATCCCCCACGGTTCGAGGACCTCCGTGTAGTTGCTGCGGCAACTGCGATGACCCTGGACGTGGTAGTCGAGGCGGTACCGGCGCGAGTCACACATCTGCGTGATGAGGTCGTGCATGCCGACGTCGTCGGTGAGGACTTCGAGCATTGGACGGCGCCAGTTGCTCTGCAGCAGGTCGCCGGGTGCGAGGTTGAGCCGCAGGGTGGCGGCACGAGTGTGACTCATCGACAACCATTCGCGTCGGTCGAGCGAGGCGAACGCGATGAGATCGCACACCTGTTGACCTTCGAGGTCGATGACTTCGAGAAGGTCGCCAGCTTCGACCTCAACGGCGGCCGCGAAGCCACCAGCGATGACGACGTCGGTGATGAGCTCCGTGTCAGCAGTGTGAGAATCTGAACTCAGCATCGAAGTCCCCCGTTGGTCCGATATTTGATATGTCATCTAAACAGTAGGAAGAAGCATTGTCAAGGACAATATTGTGAACGCTCTGTTTCGTCGGGTGCAGGTGACGTCGCGTTAGAAAAGGGAACCTTGACGGCGTGAGCGGCGTCGTCTACGTTGAACGCGTATGAGTGATGACGTACGTATATACGCACAGTCTGGAACGCGATCCGTGGATCGCGCGGTGTCCGTGTTGATGCTTCTCGGGGAGCAAGGTGACCTCGGCCTCGGTGACATTGCTCGACGACTCGCGTTCCCAAAATCGTCGACCGCAGACCTTTTGAAAGCGCTCGTCGCGAGGAACTTCGTCTCACAAGATCGCGAAGGTCGCTATCGCCTCGGACTTGGCGCCTTCGAGATCGGCGCGGCCTACGTTCGCGCGATGACTCCGGTCGCCGCCGTCGAGCCCGAGCTCGAGTCGTTGACTCGCCAACTCTCGGCCACGTCGCACTTCGCGGTGCTCGACGGCGACGACGTCATCTATCTCGCGAAGCATGACCCGCCCCTTCGCGGACTGGAGTTGGCGAGTGCGCTCGGTGCCCGCCTCCGCGCAGCGACGACGGCCGTAGGAAAAGCGCAACTCGCGTTCATGTCGACACGCGACAGCGACGAGCGACTCGACTCGTCGCGCTTCGTGGAGTTCGCACGGATTCGAGCTCTCGGCTACGCGCTCGACGAGGGCGGCACGGCGCCGGGCGTCACGTGCGTCGCGGCGCCGATATTTTCGCCGAGTGGGTGCTGCGGCGCGATCGGCGTGAGCGCGCTCGTCCACGGTAATCAACGACGCGAAGAAATTGTCGACGCCGTCGTGAACGCGACGGCTCGCGCGACGGAGCGCCTTGGTGGCGTGAGGCCCCACGCTGACGCCGTTGAACTGGGGCGAGTACTTTCTCCTGGCAACAACCCGTCGCTCACTGAAGAGGTCATCCGTTGAACACCCCGTTGACCATTGATGGTAACGATTTCCGTCCGCTCTGGGTACTTCCCGACGCCGACGCCCTCAACCTTCTTACCGGCGGCGCGGATACTTCAGGGCTACGCGGCAGCGTTGCGGTGGTGGGCGAACTGCACCAGTCGAATGGCGACTTCGCGCTCGTCCTCGTCGAGGTCGACAGCCTCACTGCGACGGAGCTCTCTCTTCTCGTTCAGGGGAACTCACCGATCACGGCGACACGAGTGTCGCCACTTCCCGCGTCCCTTGACGCGGCACTCGGTTGCCTCGCACCTTCGCTCGCACGAGCTCGGCGCCTCGTCCTCGACGCACTCGATGAGGATGACGCGGCGCGCCAATTCACCCTCGAGGCGCGTGATCGAACTGGTGGATTCATTGAGTGTGCGCGAGTCGAAGCCCAGCGCCTTCGGCCCGAAACGTTGGTCGTGCTATCTGACACTGAGCGCGAAATCCCACCCTCGTGGCAAAGAGAAGAAAACCTCAGTGACCACGAACTCGCTCAGGCGCTTGCCGTCCTCGCCGATCATTCGACGCAGTTCCGACCCGTCATCGTTGCAGCGTTTGGAAACGATGAACTCGACCGACTCCACGAACACGTCGAACGTTCAGCCGCTCAGGGCGACGGGAACCTCGATCTTCTCGCGGGTCGCGTGCTGGTTCGATCGCTTCCACCTACCGCGCTACCGGACCAAGTTCAAAGTGACCCCGAACTCGCACGCTCGACAACGCCTCACGCGGGCACGCCCGCGGGGCGGGCACTCGAAAAAGTCGTCGCTGTCGCGGGGTATCGGCGAGGCCGCGCCGCGCGAGGAGCTGGTTCCAACGGGAAGTTGAGCGCGAACGAGTCGCCCTTTGGGCCACCTCCGGCAGTGCGCGCCGCGCTTCGTGCGGCGAGTGAAAACCTCAATCGTTACCCCGAGGAAGACCCCGTCCTAGTTCAACTCGCGGAGCATCTCGGTATCGACGTCGAACGCCTGGTACTCACCAACGGCAGCGACGAACTTTGCTATCTGCTCGCACGGCTCCTCCTCGATGACGCCCCGGACAGCACCGGTGCTCGGCGTCAGGGTTTCACCGTCGTGGGTGACCCTTGTTACCAGATCGACGCGACGGCGAGCACTCTCGCTGGCGCGCCAATCGTTCGAGTGCCACTCGTCGACGGTGCGCACGACCTGGACGCCATGGCACAAGCAGCAAGGAACGGTGCGACTCTTGTCTGGTTGCCGAGTCCTCATAATCCGACCGGCGTTTCCGTCGCGCTAGCGGATCTCATGACGTTCCTCGACGCAGTGCCGAGCGACTGCCTCGTGGTACTTGACGAGGCGTACGGCGGATTCTCGCTGCAAGACGACAGCGGCACGGCCCTCAAGCTCAGCGAGAGTCGTCCGAATCTGCTCGTCCAACGCACCTTTTCGAAAGATTGGGGACTCGCGGGTCTGCGCGTCGGGTACGCGGTCGGCGACCCGGTACTCATCAGCGCGATTCGAAGGGCTCGTCCACCCTTCAGTGTGAACGCGTTGGCGATTGCTGCGGTGTCCGCAATTCTTCGCTGTGACGAGTGGCGCGCCTCCATCGTTTCGCGGATCGTCGAAGAGCGGGAACTTCTCGAGTCCACGCTCGATGAGCTCGGCGTGACCTTCTTTCCGAGCGAGGCGAACTTCGTAACGTGCGCCCTCCCATTCGCCGAGTTACGCGACGCACTCGCGTCAGATGGACTCTCAATACGCGACGGAGCCGACCTTGGACTGCCGGGATGGACCAGGATCACGGTCGGATGGGCACCGCAAATGGCTGCGCTGAGGGACGTTCTTCGGCACATGTCCAACGCAAATTTGCCAGGTCGCTGAGAACTGACTCGTTGAAGGTCGAAACGGGTTTAGAAGACTCCGTCATCGCTGCTACGTAGGGGATACGGCGAAGCGCGTTACGCGTGTTCGGCGACTGGCCTACGAAAGTAATGAACGATCGCCGACGTCCGGCTGCCAGAGATTCCTGGCATCAAGGCAGTCATCTCAATTATGGGAACGGCCATGAACAGCTCCCACCCTTCGGAGGGAAGTTCCTCTAGCGCACTTCCAAGTTCTCTCCAGCCTTTTTTCGCAATCGGAATGTAGACCTGCTTGTATTCGTAGCGCATGGGCTCACCGTAATGCAGAGTCGTCGACTCAATGTCTGTCATCGACCTACACAGTCAGATGCTTCCCTCGTACGGAGTCTTGCCTTACTTTCCTCACATTCAAAAAACTCCTTCGTGTCACTCATTTTCGAGGGTCCGGTTGATCGACGTTCCAATGTCGCGATACCGTCACGAACCAACCGTCATCACTTCTCGGCATGACGGAGAATCGACTGATGACCCGCTGACCTCCCTGGTGGTCACCGTAGAGAATGTCCAACACGAGGCGCTCTCGCGCCTCGATAAGGCTGCGCACCTCGGTGAACTCGGGCTCCGTTGGATCACGAAACGCGCCCTGCCAGAACGCCACGTCACCGGCTGCCACGTAGAGATCTCGGGTGAGGCGATGAAATTCTTCTAGCGGTGGCCGTGACGCGTTCGAGACGTCTTTCGAATGCTCGATTCGCCAACCGTGAAGGACCGCAATTCCGTTGCCGACGTTGCGCACCGACATGGTGAGGTAGATCGCGCCTTCAGTCACTTCGGCCGTGGCGCCCCCACCCGGCAGGGCTACGAAATGGTTATCCACGAAGCCGACCTTGAGCGTGGGGTCCTCGGGTCTCGACGGCATGAGCAGGGGTCGAAGTCCAGCGAGCAATGACCGCTCGGCGGCCCGCGACGCCCGGTTGGCGGAACGCACCGACGCGAACGTGGCGCTCGCCAGCACTAGTGTGCCACCACCCGTTGTCAGCGCCGAAATCATTACCCAGTCGGCCACCGTCGCATTGTACGTTGTGTTCCAACTTCCAAACGGCGTCGCCATCCAGCAGTTCTTCTTACCGCCAGCAGGGAACTCGTGAGGCGTACGGTGTACACGTTGGTAGTTAATTTTTTTTCGAGAGATTGAGGAGCGTTGAAAAGTGGAGGGTCAGTTCTCTCACATCGACGCCACCGGAAAATTGCGGATGGTCGACGTCACGAACAAACGTCCGACGAAGCGACAGGCCTCCGCGCACTGTCTCGTCGTGACCACGGCCGACCTTCACGCGCTCGAGCCCAGGACCGACGGGATTGACCCAGCGCACGCCGCGCGAGTGGCGGGCGTCCACGCCGCAAAAAAGACGTCAGATCTGATCCCCTTGTGTCACTCTCTCAACCTCAACGACGTCGACGTACAGCTCGCTCCCTACGAAGGCGGTATCGAGATCGCCGCGACCGTAACCGCGACGCAGCGAACGGGCGTCGAGATGGAAGCCCTCATCGCGTGCGCCTTCGCCGCGCTCAGCATCATGGACTCACTGCAAGGAACTGATCCGAACGCGCGCATCGACGACCTAGTCCTCATGAAGAAGGAGGGCGGAACGTCGGGGACGTGGGGACGCCTCGTTGATAGGCCAATGGACCGACCTCGCTGAGCCCTCGCCGTTCACTTCAAGTGCGCACCGGGCGACAGTTTCAACTCACAGTGATCTGAATCTGGTCACCGTTAGCATGGGCGTTAGTGAGCGAGTCCTCAATTCCGATCGCGTCAGCGAGTCTCGAATCCCCACTGGGTGAAGACGTCCGACCTTCGCCGAACGCGTCGGCGGTGCCGGTCTCGGTACGACCCCATCCCCAGGAGGGTGAGGCCGAACTCAAATCCCGAATCGACGACCCCTTCCTGTTGATGCCCCACGAGGGTCCGCTGGTGGATCGCTACGCCCGGGTCCACGACGATCTACGAATCTCCGTGACCGACCGGTGCAACCTGCGCTGTGTGTACTGCATGCCCGAAGTGGGAATGACGTTTCAACCACGAGAGGCGTTGCTCTCCTTTGAGGAGATCGAACGAGTCGCCACGGTCGCTTTCGAGATGGGCGTGACCTCCCTGAGACTGACCGGCGGCGAACCACTGGTTCGAAAGAACGTCGTGAACCTCGTGTCACGCCTCTCAGCGATTGGTTTCAAAGACCTCGCCATGACGACCAACGGGATGTTGTTGTCGCCGGTCGTCCAAGCACTCGGCGACGCCGGTCTAAAGCGCGTCAATATCAGCTGCGACTCGTTGCGTGAGGTTCGGTTCAACGAAATACGTCGCCGGGGCGATCTCAACACGGTGTTGTCCGCGATGGACGCGGCCGAGTCCGCGGGTCTCTCGCCACTGAAAGTCAACGTCGTCATTCTTCGCGGAGAGAACGACGACGAGATCTTGGACTTCGCACGGTTCGCACGCGATACCGGTCGCGTCGTTCGCTTCATCGAGTTCATGCCGCTCGACGCCCAAGGCCACTGGGAGAAGTCCCAACTGGTGCCGGGTCACGAGATCTTTGAACGAATCAACGCGGTGTGGCCGCTCGTGGCCACGGACGTTGGTGGATCCGCGCCGGCGGAGCGTTTCAAGTTCGCGGACGGTCAAGGAGAAGTTGGACTCATCTCGAGTGTGACGCAACCATTCTGTGGGACGTGTAACCGGCTTCGTCTGACGGCAGACGGGGCGATTCGTAACTGTCTGTTCTCCGACAACGAGTTCTCTCTGCGTGATTTGATGCGTGACGGCGGCGGTGACGATGAGGTCGCGCTTCTGTTACGAAAGGCGGTCTGGGAGAAGTACCCCGGACACGCCATCAACGAGCCCGGCTTCTTACGACCGACACGTTCGATGTCGATGATCGGCGGTTGACCCGACACGCATCGAACGGTGTCGAGGTTCGTCTCACTGCGTCATGGACTCTCATGGGTAGTCTTTGACCATGGTGAAGTACCGTGCGTCGCAAGCAGCTGAACTACTCGGCGTGAGTGCCGACACCATCCGTCGTTGGGCGGACGCCGGGCGAATCAAGTCGACACTCGACAGCGATGGAAAGCGCTATTTCGAAGGCGTCGACTTGGCCAAGGCGGCCATCGAGACGGCCAATCCGCAGGCACCGAAGAGCCCTCGCGCGCAGTCGACGCGTAATCGCTTCGTCGGCATCGTGACCAAAGTGGTGAAGGACAAAGTCGTGGCGCAGGTGGAGATTCAAGCCGGTCCTCACCGCTTCGTCTCACTCATCACCCGCGAGGCGGTCGACGAACTGGGCTTGGTGCCCGGCGTGGTCGTGGACGCCGTGGTGAAAGCAACCAACGTGAGCGTGGAGATCCCCGACAAGTTCTAAGTCCGAGCAGTCGCCTCGACGCGACGTCAGGTAGCGGCGCCGACCTACGGAATCGTCGGTACCGCCCAAAGAGAGATCCCTTCGGGGTCGAATTCCACGCGGCAGCGCGAACCAACGTCGAAATCGAGCGTTTCCCAGGTCCGTGCCTTGATCTCGAGTCCGTCGCCGACGCTCACGAAGAGGTCGTACGCCGTGCCGGTGTCCGCGACGTCGTTGAGTATCCCTCGTAACGCACGACCCTCTCCGTTTGACGAATCAACGTGCTCGTCGTCGCGTACGACCGTGACTCGTTCGGGTCGGATGCACCAGAGCACGGACGTGCCGGTAGCGAGCTCGGTGGGACTGATAGGGACCAGCGCTCCTGCGACCTCGATGGAGTTCGACGACACGACTTTCGCCAGATTCAAGTTCTCGACGCCCACCAACGTCGCGACTTTCGCCGACGCCGGTCGCGAGAACACCAAGCGACTCGTGCCCGACTGCAACACCCTTCCGTCAGCGATGACCATCAGCTCATCGGAGAGGAACGCTGCCTCCTCGGGGTCGTGCGTTACCAGTACCGTTGCGAGCCCGGTCTCTCGTTGCAACCGTCGAAGCTCACGACGCAGTTCGAGACGCACCGGAACGTCGAGAGCGGAGAAGGGCTCGTCGAGGAGCAGGACCCTCGGTGAGCGACAGAGCACTTGCGCCAGACCAACTCGTTGACGCTCTCCCCCCGAGAGTTCTGACGGCATACGACCCTCGAGGCCCTTGAGATGTAGGTGCTCGAGCCAGTAGGCGGCGAGTTCGGGGGTCGCGCCCTTCGCGAACAGCAACTGTCGCCAGACAGACAGGTGCGGGAAGAGCGAGAAACCCTGCGCCACGTAACCCACGCCGCGGCGCTCGACCGCGACACCCTCCACTGATTGATCGCCGTACCAAACGGGTCCCGGCGACGAGCCGTACAGTCCGGCTACACAACGAAGGAGCGCGGACTTTCCCGACCCCGAAGGTCCGAGCACGCCGAGGTGTCGAGCGTCCGAATGGTGCGCCATCTCGAGGTGCAAGGAAGCGAGGTGGTGATCGATCTCGAAGCGAACGGGTTGCGACGTGACCGCAACCGGCGACTTCTTCGTCGAAGGCACGCCCGCTCGTGACGAAGGAGCGGGGAGCTTCACTCGACTCAAGAGCACGACGACGACGGCGACGCCGAGAGCGAGCGCGGTAGGCGCCAACGTTGTGGGTAGTCCCCGGCCACTGAACTGGTTATACGTATAGATCGGCAGTGACGCGGGGTTGTACGCCAGGATGACGACCGCGCCGTACTCGCCGAAGGCTCGCAGCCACGTGAGCAGCATGCCCGCGCGAATACCGTGACCCGCACCCGGTACCGCGACGCGCAGGAACCGTGACGCCTCGGAATGACCGAGCGTCGCCGCGACGTCCAACAGACCCTGATCGATCGAGGCGAAAGCGGCACGCGACGCCACGATCAAGAACGGCGAGGACACGAAGGTCATCGCGATCACGACGCCGACCAGGGAATCCGTGAGGTGTCGGCCAAAGAGTTGACCGAGGAACGTGTACGGGCCAACGATGTAGACGAGCACGATGCCACTCATGAGTGGCGGCAGCGCCAGCGGTATCTGCACCACCAACCCGACTACCGCCGCAAGACGTCCCTTCGAGCGCGCCAGAAGAAACGCGAGCGGCACGCCAAACAGCGTCGAAAGAGCGAGCGCGATCGTCGCGCCGCTTAGAGAAACCCAGAGTGCCGGGAACAGACCGGGCACGTGAAAGCCGCGTTGCGGGGACGTCACGAATCGAACCGCGAACGCCGCCAAGGGATAACCCAAGTAGACGACGATCAAGCCGCCTAGCCAGAGAAGAGGACTCTTCAGCGTCCTCGATGAACTCACGTCGTCGTGGTGGTGGGAGCGGCGGTCGTCGTGGTCGTGCTACTCGTGTCAGTAAAGGTGACCGGCGGAACGAGTGAGGTGACGCCATTCTTCTGAAGGATTTTCCGACCGGCCTTGCTGAGCAGGAACTTCACGAACGCTTTGGCCGCCGTGGCGTCGGGCGCGTTCTTCAATGTCGCGATGGTGTACTCGGCGGCGAGACCGGTCCCGACGAGTGGCACCGTCTTCAAGTGGGCGGCGGCGGCTTCGACGGCGTAGAAGAACCCGGCGTCCAGTTGTCCGGCTTGGATCTCACCGACGAGTGCCGTTTCGGGGTAGATGTTCGACGTTGACGTCGCGAGCGCGTTGAGTCGCGTGATGCCGTAGGTGAGGGCGACGCCGTTCAACGCGTTGACGGCGAGGACGCCCTTGGGGTCGGTCGCGGGGTCGGTGCGCCCGAGTAAGAAGTTCGGGAGGTCGACGACGTTGTACCAGGGCTTCGTGAGGAGGTCTTTGGCGTACTTCGACGAAGGGTTGTAACCCAGGACCAGCGTCGACGTCCCGAACTCCTGGTAGTTCCTCACCCAATCACCGTTCGTCGTTCCCTGCAGGGACTGGTCCGCCTTGGGTGAGGCGCTGATGAAGACGTCGCCGACTTGGGTCCCACCCTTGATCTCGGTCGCGAGCGCGCTCGACCCGTTGGAGAAGCCATTCACCGTGTACCCCGTAGCTCTGTGAAACGCCGGGCCGATCTGTTGTTGCATCAGGTCAAGGAGCGATCCCGCGTAGAGGACGGTGACACTGCCCGATGCCTTGGGGCGGCTGGCGGCGCCGGCCCCTGAATTACCCAAGAATCCCGTCAGCACGCCCGCCACGACCAACGCCGCTGAGGCCGCCGTCATGACACGGCGTGACGAGTGGCGCAACGACGAACTTCCAAAGTGAACTGTCGAACGTTCCATTTTCGACTCTCCCGTCTGTTGTGCACTTACAGTAACATCGCGCAAAAAGCCGCGTAAACGACTTTGTAGTAGGGCCAAATAACGGTATGTGCGGGTGGACGTTAACTTCGATGAGATCGTTGAATCAACCCATCGCGGCGTTACGCAACGACGTCACAGGTAGTACAGCGACGCGCGACGTCGTCCGACGCAGCGCAACTTCGCGAAGCATCGCCGTTCGCGGTCATCGATCGAAGGCAGTCGGCGAGCCGCCGTGGCCACTAGAGGACGCGAAGCGCGACTATAGGCTGAGGCGAATGCCGTCCACTCCAACGTCGAACTGGGTTTTGGTCACGCCCGAGCGTCTTTCGCTCGAGGACGTGACCACCTGGGCCACGCACGCGAACTGCGGTGCGGTCGTTACCTTCAGTGGCGTCGTGCGCGACAACTCCTCTGCTCGAGAAGGCGTGCTCGCGCTGGAATACGAGACCAGCACGGAGTTGGCGGAGAAGCGAATCCATGACGTCATCGACGAGGCCCGCGTGCGGTGGCCCGCGCTCGAGGCGATCGCCATCCACCACCGAATCGGCCGCGTGGAGCTCTCTGACGCGACGGTCATCGTCGCCGTCTCGTCGCCGCATCGCGACGCCGCCTTTGACGCGGCTCGGTACTGCATCGACACTTTGAAAGTGACCGTTCCCATGTGGAAGCGCGAGATCTGGGAGGGTGGCTCAGCCTGGAGCGACGACGCGTCGCCCATTTTGAACGCGCAAGAGTTGTGATGGCCGCGTTGCCGCTGACCACGAACGGAACCGAGCCCGCGTGATCTCTCTCGGAGAAGCGCGTCAGTTCGTCTTGCGGGGGCTTGACTCGCTCGCCCCGACGCAACTACTTCTGAAAGACGCCCTCGACTGCGTAGCCGCGGAGGTCGTGACGGCCCGAGAACCCTCACCGCGTTTCGCCAACTCCGCGATGGACGGCTTCGCGCTGCGGGCCATCGACACCGAGGGTGGATCCGTTCGACTGCGGATCGTCGACGCGATCTTCGCCGGTGACGTCGCGTCGGTCCACGTCGGCGAAGGCGAGGCCGCGCGCATCATGACGGGCGCGCCGATTCCCGAGGGTGCCGACAGCGTCACCATGCGCGAAGAAGCGGCGGTCGACCCCGACGGCTCGACCGTCGTCATCCAACGCGCCGCTCGTCGAGGCGAGTTCGTCCGCCTCGTCGGCGAAGACGTCACCGTGGGACAATCGCTGCTCGGGCCTGGCGACCACCTGGGGCCCGCACTGCTCGGCGTCTTGGCCAGCCAGGGCGTGGCGACCGTCCTCGCCCATCCCCGACCCCGCGTCGGCGTGCTCTCGACGGGCAACGAACTCTCCGGCGACACGGGCGCGTTGGCACCCGGAATGATTCGCGACTCCAATAGACCGTCGCTGTTGGCCTCGCTTCGCCAATCGGGTTTCACGCCCGTCGACCTTGGTGTCGTCGGTGACACGCCGAGCCAGATCACGGCTGCGTTTGAGCGCGGTGTCAAGGAGTGCGACGCGATCATCTCGACCGGTGGCGTGAGTGTCGGCGACGCCGACTTCGTAAAGTCCGTTCTCGCCGAACTGTGCGGCGAGAACGCTTCGTCGATGCAGGTGGCTATCCGGCCGGGCAAACCCTTCGCGTTCGGTGTCGCTCCTTCGGGTCTTCCCTTCTTTGGCCTCGCCGGCAATCCTGTTTCGACGTTGGTGGGCTTCGAACTCTTCGTGCGACCGGCTCTGCGCTTACTCGCCGGGTTCAAGGAACTCGATCGCCCGACGATCAACATGGTGCTCGACTGTCCGATGCCGCGGCGACGCGACGGGAAACTCCATTTGGTGCACGTCGTCGCTCGAGTGCACGACGACGGGAGGGTTCACGTCGAGAACGTCGCTCGTCAAGCGTCGCACCTCCTCAGTGCGATTACCGTGGCGAACGCCATCGCGATGGTTCCCGACGGCGATGGTCTCGACGTCGGCGAAATGGTCTCCGCGATGATCATTGACGCCTCGCAACTGAACGGCGCGTGACGTGGCGCGGCTCCTTCTGCTCGGACCAGCACGCGAAGCCGCGGGCGCACGAAACGACGAGGTCGACGGAGTCACGGTGGACGACGTGTTGAGTGCAGCGGTCACCCGCTACGGATCGAAGTTCCAAGAGATACTGAGCGTCAGCCAGGTGTGGCTGAACGGCGAACCGACCGAGCGCGACGCGGTCGTCGAGTCCTACGACGAAGTCGCCGTACTGCCACCAATCTCGGGCGGGTGAGGCGCACTCTCGTCGAGAAGTAGCGCCAACGCGTGCGGGAGCACGTCCAACACGGCGTCCAGGCACTCGACGGCGCCTTTAGGAGATCCGGGGCAGTTGAGGATCAGGCAACTGCCGGACGTGCCGGCTCGTCCGCGCGAGAGTCGCCCGAGAGGATTCACCAAGCGCATCGCTTCACTCAGTCCCGGTGCCTCCCGGTCGAGTACTTGCAACGTCCCCTCGGGGGTCTGATCGCGCGGCGAGAACCCGGTGCCACCCGAGGTGACGATCAGTCCCGTGAACTCCTCGACGATCGATCGCAGCGCCAGTGCGACGGACTCCTCGCCGTCGGGGATGACGAAGATCTCGAGGTCGGAGTAGCCCGCTTCTTTCAGATGCTCCACCAACAGTGGTCCGGCGAGGTCCTCTCGCACTTTTGTGAACGCAGAGTCCGAAACGATGAGTATCTTGGCGGCGAAGTCCATTTAACGAGCGTAGGTGCTGCGTAAATCCGTCGACGCGCGTCGCTAGCCGCCCGCCATCGCGCCCACGATGTAGAACACCTCCGACCCTGACACGACGGCGTCGGGTAACGGCGCGTCAGGCGATTCGTGCGAGAGATCCTCCTCGCACGCGAAGAAGCGCACGAACGAACGACGCTTCTGCGTGACGGGATCGCGAACGGTGCCGAGCAACACCGGAAACCGCGCCTCGAGGGCATCGAGCACTGAACGCTGCGTGATCTCGCCCGTCACGTCAAGTTTGATCTCTCGGCGGTCGTTGATGAGCGTCTTCAAGTGGGCCGGGATGACGACCCGAATCATGCCAGCGTCTGGACTTCCACGGACAGCACGGCCGGCAGGTCACGCACGATCGGCTCCCAACTGTTCCCAGCGTTCGACGACGCGTAGACCTGTCCCCCGGTGGTGCCGAAGTACACGCCACACGAGTCGAGTGAGTCGACGGCCATCGCGTCGCGCAATACGTCCACGTAGCAGTTCTCTTGGGGTAGGCCCTTCGTCAGCGGCTCCCACTCATTGCCACCGGAAGTGCTTCGATAGACGCGGAGCTTCCCGTCCGGTGGAAAGTGCACCGAGTCGCTCGTGATCGGTACGACGTAGACGGTCTCGGGCTCATGTGCGTGCACGTCGATAACGAAGCCGAAGTCCGTGGGCAAGTTGCCGCTTATCTCAGTCCACGAGTCACCTGCGTTGTCGCTACGCATGACGTCCCAGTGCTTTTGCATGAACAGCGTGTCGGGGCGCGACGGATGCAGCGCGATGCGGTGCACGCAGTGACCGACCTCCGCGTCGCCGTCCGGGATACCCTCGGAGTGCAGACCCTTGTTCTTGGGCGTCCACGTCGCGCCGCCGTCGTCCGTGCGAAACACGCCGGCCGACGAGATGGCGATGTGGATCCGATCGGGATCGGTAGGGCTCTGGAGAATCGTGTGCAAGCACATGCCGCCCGCGCCCGGTTGCCACGACGATCCCTTCTCGGAGTTTCGTAGTCCCGACAACTCCCCCCAGGTGTCACCACCGTCGGTCGAACGAAAGAGCGCGGCGTCCTCGACGCCCGCGAGCACGGTGTCGGGGTCGGTGAGCGACGGCTCGAGGTGCCAGACGCGCGCGAACTCCCACGGGTGCGGCGTTCCGTCGTACCACTGGTGCGTACCCGGGACGCCGTCGTACTGGAACTGGTTACCGACGGGATTCCACGTCGTGCCGCCGTCGTCGGACCGTTGGATGATCTGACCGAACCAGCCGGTCGACTGTGACGCGAAGATCCGATTCGGGTCAACGGGTGAGCCCTTCAGGTGGTACATCTCCCAACCTTCGAAGATCGGTCCGTTCACCTTCCAGTCTTTGCGCTGACCGTCGGACGTCAAGATGAACGCGCCCTTTCTGGTGCCAACTAACACTCGAACGCCACTCATGGGTACCCCCTCAGGAACACAGATTCTGGACTTCTCGCTTTACAGTAGTGGCGCGTCGCGGGTCGGTACCAGGTTTTTTCTACGTGGCGACAAACGCTGAGTGAGTCTCAATGGGTGTGGCGCTCAGTCCCCGGGTGACCACCGACGAAGCGGCCGGGATTAGCGTCGAAGGATTCGGCGCAGCCCGTGTTACAGAACCAGTACGCAACGCCCTGGTGCGTTCGGTGCGCGGCTGCCGTGGCGGGACTTACCGTCATGCCGCAGACGGGATCGATCGCGGTCGCCGAGGAGAACGACGGTGGTTTCATTTCGTCCACTGCGGACATGCGTTCCATCGAGTTCATATCGTGCATTGAGCCCGTGCTTGTCGTTCCAGAGGCGTACTTCTCAGGCTGCGCTTCGAACCTTTCGCGGCAGCGATCCGAGCAGAAGTAGACGTAATCGTGGCCGTGCGCTGTCTGCGCCGGGGCACTCTCTTTGCGCACTTGCATCCCACAAACTGGGTCGATCGCGTAGCCCTGTCCCCCGCCCCATCGCTGCTGTTGGCGCGACAGCCACCAGACGAGCGCGCCGGCTGCGATGAAGAGAATGTTCAAGTACGACGTGTAGTTCCATTCGAAGTGTGCTGACGTCACGGCCAAGTGACGCGTCGTGGGGACACCATGAAACAACTGAAAGATGCCCTCGGTCAACAGACCAGCGATGGCCATGATGACGTAGAAGATGCCAACCAGTCGAAACGTGAGCTTGGGTCCGTAGTACTTGCGGTAGATAAGGATCAGCGGCATCGCGATGAGGTCCGCGAAGATGAAGGCGATGACGCCGCCGAAGCTGATGCCCCCCGACCAGAGCGCCGCAGCGAGCGGCACGTTACCTATCGAACAGACCCAACTGATGACGGCGACGAGCGGACCCACGAGCGCGTTCTCGAGACTCGTCCAGAATCCGTGACCGTGTATGAAGAGCGTGTTCCACACGTGCGTCGGCACGAGCGTCGCCAAGAAACCGGCGACGACGTATCCAATCACCAGCTCGCGGCGCAGCATCGTGACGTCCGCTACCGCGTAGCTCGACGCGTCGGACCAAGCCGCGCGTGACCCGAACTTCTGCGACAGCGGTACCTGGTCGAGGGCCATCTGTTCTTCCATCGAGACACCCGACATCGCTTCGTGATCGTGACTCCCGATGTCATGTTTCGTAAGTCGTTGGCGCGCGGCTTCGACTAACGGACGGCTGAAGACGAATCCTCCCGCGAGCGCGACGAGCGCGATCATGATCGGTCCGCCCACGAACTCCGCAGCCATGAACTGCCATCCGAGGAGTACCAGCATCACGATGCCAAGTTCGACGACGAGATTCGTCGAGGCGACCATGAAGATCATGGCCGACGTGAAGTCCGCGCCCTTCGCGAAGAGGGACTTCGCCATGGCGGTCGCGGCGTAGGAACAGCTCGAGGACACGGTGCCGTACCCGGCCGCGCGACCTATCGCCGCCGGACGATGATTGCCCAACTTGGCCTGCATCTGTTCCTTGGAAATGAAAGCCTGGACGAACCCCGAGAGCGTGAAGCCCAACACGAGAGCCCAGAGCGTCTCCCAGAACATGAAGAATCCTTCTCGAAGACTTCGCCCGACGTCGTCGAAGAATCCGGTGAACGTCACTGACGCGAGGAACTCAGCGTGCACCGCTCACCAGCTCGCCGTCATGCAGCGAAGGGTTGTCGCTCTTTCTCACGATCGCACCAACCGACGTATGGCTTCTTGCGCCTCTTTGATCTTGGCGTCGGCCGTCGGACCGCCCTTGACGAGTGCTTCGGACACGCAGTGTGAGAGGTGATCGTCGAGGAGGTTCATCGCCACTGCCTGGAGAGCGCGCGTCGTCGCCGAGATCTGGTCGAGGATGTTGATGCAGTACTGGTCTTCGTCGACCATTCGCCCCAGACCACGAACTTGGCCTTCGATGCGCCTCAAGCGTTTCTGTACGGCGGTCTTGTGGTCAAGGTACCCGGGTTTGCTCACGGCACGTCCTTCCGTCCAGTCGGAGCATACCCCCTAGAGGTATACACCACGACGTTTTACCAGGCGTCGAAGAGCTAGTTGCTCATGCTCTGCGCGACGAGGGCGATGCCCTTGCCCCACGACGTAAGTTGCCCGGCGGGAAGGAAGGCGATGCCCTGCATATTGCGTTGGTCGGAGGGTGCACCGAGGTAGCGTTCACGACCGTCGGGTCCGATGAACAACACGATCGAGGTGTGCACGATGTCGGCGGTGGGCTTCGGCGCGCTGACCATAATGCCGTACGCGTGCCATATCGATTTGAGTGTGGGCACCGATCCAGTGAAGAAGTGCCACGACGGGATGGTGTTCAGTTGGTGTTCGGCGGTGAATTTCGCCATGTTGGCCACGGAGTGAAAGTACTGATTCACGTTGACCGCCACGAAGACCACGCCTGAGGCCTTCGTCCCGAGGTCGTGGTAAGCGTCGACGAACTCCTGCGAGACGATCGGACAGATGTCGACGCAGTGCGGATCCATGAACTCCAACACCACGCTGCGACCCCGGAAACTCCTGAGCGACATCGTCTTGCCGTTTTGGTCGACCAGCGTGAAGTTTGGTGCCATCTTGTGCGGCACCGGAGAGAGTGACATCAGATTCGCCTGTGAGGTGGTGACGGACGCGGGTATTCCTGATACGCGCAGACTCTGACTGTTCAGCTGAGTGTTGCGATTTCGAACGGCGTCGTACGCGAGAATGCCCGACAGAACGACCGCCACCGCGAGGGCCGCGAAGAACAGTGGTCCGAGTCCCCTACGGCGTTTCTTGGCGGGTCCAGCGAGCATCTCACTGCCTCGATCGTCGCTCACCGGTCAATCATTGCACTCACCAATCCCCGCCAGCCCGTCGTGAAGGGTCAGCGTTGCTAACTACGGCGTGGCGACCACTTGAATTTGCGGAGCGCGACGAGAACGGAGCCCGCTCCCCACAGCGCAATGATGAGAATGTCGTGCCACGCCCATGGTGAGACTCCCGGTTGGAACTTGAAAGGTGCATCAATGGCTTTGATGAAATGAAGCACTGGAAAGTAATTTGAGAACTTCGCAAGTCCGGAGTGCTTACCCAACGGAAACCACAGACCGGCGAGGAACAGCAGGACGAAGAAGATGATGCTGGTAACTGGTCCCGCCGTCTCTTGATTGGGGATCACCGTACTGATCGCGACGCCCATCGCCGAAAAGCTCACGATGCCAACGAGCAGCACCAAGGCAAAGGCCGCCCAGGACACCGGCAAGTGCACTGAGTAGCCGAAACGGCCGATGATCAGCAAGAGCACGACCTGCACGAGTGACACGATCGCGGTGCTCACGAAGATCGCTACCAAAAGCACGCGCGCGGGCAACGGACTCAGGCGCAGTCGCTTGAGCTGTCCGGTCTCACGACGCACGACCAGATTGATGGCGAGCGTCGTGAAACACGCCGACATGATGCCGTAGGCGACGAACCCCGGCACGTAGTACACGATCAATTTGATGTTGCCGAGCGCGGGGACCCGCGACTGGCCGGCGCTGGCACCGAGCATCACGAGGAAGAGCACCGAGAACACCACGGTGAAGATCGCGCCCACGCGGTTCAACCAAAACGCCAACTGCTCGTAACGAACCTGGTGCACGACGAGCCGCACGTCGCGCGGCAGTAGGTGGCGGCGTGTCGTGGTTGCAGCTTCAGCCATTCGCCGCCCCCTTCGCGTCGTCGAACTCTTCGTGCGTCAGCGCGAGGTAGACGTCCTCGAGGGTTTTTCTCGTCACGTCGAGTCCGGTCAACGTGACCTTGCGTTGAAGGGCCCAATTGGTGATCTCGTTGAGCACGACGACCTCGTCGTTGGTGTTGATCTCCACTACCGACGCGTCAACGCTCGTCGGCGTGACGGGAAGGTCTGATGCCGCGATGCCGGCCGGCAGTATGAAGCGAATGGCCACCTCTCCTCGATCGCGCCCTCCAAGGGACGCGGGCGGGCCGGTGGCGACGACCTGTCCACGGCGAAGTACCGCGACACGCTTCGCGAGCGCCTCCACCTCATCCATGTAGTGACTCGACAGCAGCACGGTCGTTCCCTCGCCAGAGAGTGTGCGGATCAATTCCCACGTCGTTCGGCGCGCACCTGGATCGAGACCGGTGGTCGGTTCGTCGAGGAACAACAGCTCGGGCCGCCCAATGATCCCGAGACCGATGTCGAGGCGTCGTTGTTGGCCTCCCGAAAGTTTCTTTACCTTGGCGTCGGCTTTCTCCGCGAGTCCGACGAGCGCGATGACCTCGTCGATCGGACGGGGCGCGGGATAGAAACCCGCGTTTCGCTCGAGCACTTGACGAACCGTGAAGAATGACTCGACGGCGAGTTCTTGAAGGACCACGCCAATACGCGTGCGCAGCCACTGCTGCTGGCCGCGTTGCCCAGGATCGACGCCCAATACTTGGACGTCGCCGCCGTCACGGTGAAGGAATCCTTCGAGGATTTCAATGCAGGTGGTCTTGCCCGCGCCGTTCGGTCCAAGGAGCGCGAAGACCTCGCCGCGCTCGACCTCAAAACTCACGTCGTCAACGGCGTCGACGTTTTTGTATGTTTTGCGAAGGTTCGAGACACTGATCGTCGACAACTTCAACCCTTCATTCCTCGTCACGACACTTGTGAGGCAATCTCTTTGAGCGCGGCGGCGTCAGACGTGATTCCGTCATTGTCGTCCGCTCGTCGGTCGCTCCAGCAAAAGATAGCCCGGTTTCTCTAGATTGCTTCTCATGCTCACCATCGATCTATTGACGTGGTGTATCAGTCGTCGAATCGAGCGCACGTGAGTGACGGCTCGTCATCTCGCTCTGAGCCTGAGGTTTCACTTGCGACCATCGCGCGCGAATGGACACGACTCGGATGTGTCGGTTTTGGCGGTCCCCCGACACACGTCGCGCTCCTGCGACGAATGTGCGTCGACGAACGACACTGGATGGAACCCGAGGAGTTCCAGGACGCGGTTGCCGCCACGAATCTCCTACCCGGCCCCGCGTCCACGCAACTCGCCATCTTTTGCGCTTGGCGACTGCGCGGCGTGGTCGGTGGGATCCTGGGCGGCGTCTGCTTCATCCTTCCGGGTCTCGCGATCATCCTCGCGCTTTCGGCATTGTTTCTCGCCCACCATCCCGCTACCTGGGTCCTCGGCGCCGCGGCCGGCGCGGGCGCGGCGGTGCCAGCCGTGGCGCTGAACGCAGCGTGGCAACTCGTCCCGTCGAGTCGTGAACGCGTCGGTACCCGACGGTCCCCAAACGTTCGCTGGATGCTCTACGTCGTCGCGGGCGGCGCCGCCGCCGCGACGGTTGGTCCCTATCTCGTGCTCGTGCTCGTCGGCGCTGGCTTCATTGAACTCTCGTTTCGTCGTGGCGGAGAACGAAGGACACGTCGCGTTCGAAACGCGTTCATGCCGATCGCGGTGATTCACGCGGCGGCGTTGGGCGGCCTCGGCGCTGTGGCGTGGGTGGCCTTCAAAGTGGGCGCGCTCTCCTACGGCGGAGGCTTCGTCATCGTGCCCATCATGCAACACGACGCCGTGTCGACGTACCACTGGATGACGGCCGCGCAGTTCCTCAACGCCGTCGCGCTCGGTCAGATCACCCCCGGACCCGTGGTGCAGACGGTCGCGGTCGTTGGCTACGCCGCGGCGGGCGTCGGCGGTGGGCTTTTGGCCTCGGTGATCGCCTTCACGCCCTCGTTCTTCTTCGTCTTTCTCGGCGGTTCGAGGTTCGACACGATTCGAAGGAACGAGTCGATGCGATCCTTCTTCGCGGGTGCGGGTCCCGCCGTTATCGGCGCCATCGCGGGTTCCGCGATTCCTCTAGGGCTGTCACTCCAATACGTCTGGCAGATTCCGGTCCTTGTCGGCGCCGGTGCCTGGCTCTTCCTCGTTCGCCGTGGGGTCGTCAGTTGCCTCCTCGCCGCCGGCGTCGTGGGCGTGATCCTGTCCCTCATTGGTGTCAAGGTCTGACTCGGTTCCTCACTCCTTGTAACGCTTCTGACGTTGGCGGGACTGCACCTACGGACGAGGTCGTCCGAAGTGTCTATCGAAACGAAAACTGCGCTCCGCAGAGAGGAAAGATCACATGAAGAGACTTTTGACAACTTTGGCCCTCCCGTCGGCCCTCGCACTCGGCATTCTCAGCGTCGGCGTCAATGCTGTCCCGGCAAGCGCCGCGCAAGCGCACGCCGTCATGAAGGCCCACACCTGGCATGGCAAAGTCGGGAAACTGAACCATACGATGGGCACGACTGAATCGTTCAACTTGGTCATCGGCGCGAAGACGTACGTCGTTCACTACGACGCCATGACGCATTGGGTCATGGGCACGAAGAAGAACCTCAAGGATGGCGCCCTCGTCACGGTCACGGGCACCCTGACCCATTCGACGATCGCGGCAGCAACGCTCAGTGCTTAGTAACTTCTTACGTCGCCTGCGACCTCGGATCCGCCCATTCACTGGCAGTATGGGAGTGCTCCACGCCACTTCATCGGAAAGGGGCATCGATGTCGTTCGCCGACGTGACGTTCAAGTTCGCCCGTGACCCTCGTGGCCGATCTCATCTCCTCGAAGTGTTGAAGCACTTCGATGTCGTCGAAGCGAGTTGACGACGTGGCTCCTCCACCTAGCAAACCGAAGTTGCCCGAGCCGGCCAAGCGAACCGCGATCGGTCGACGGACCATCCTCGGTCTCAGTGCGCTCGGCGCTCTGGGCGTCGCCTTCGGTAGCAGCGTCCAGAACTTTCTGGGAAGCGCCTTTGGATCGGGACTGGGCGGACTCTTGCCCGGTGGTGACCGATTTCGCATCTACTCCATCACCGGCACCTTCCCGAAAGTCAAAGACGCCGACTATCGCCTCAAGGTGAGCGGACTCGTCGAGCGTCCGAAGACCTTCACACTGGATGACCTCAAGGCCATGCCCGTCACGTCGTTCAAGAAGCCGTTTCAGTGCGTGACCGGATGGCGCGTGCCCAACGTCGAATGGGAGGGCGTGCTGCTCTCCGACATCTTGGCGACCGTGGGCGTGAAGCCGGGCGCGGTCGCACTGACCTTCGAGTCGTACGACCGATTGGACACCGAGAGTTTGACGATCGACCAGGCGCACTTGCCCGACGTGATCGTGGCCTATCAGATGCTCGGCGCGCCGGTCACAACCGAACACGGCGGACCGGTGCGGCTCTACGTCGCGCAGATGTTCGGCTACAAGTCGCTCAAGTGGCTCTCGGGCATTCGCGTGGTCAACACCGTGCAGCCGGGGTTCTGGGAACAGAACGGCTACCCCGTGAACGGTTGGCTTGACGGTTCGACGGGCCCGACCAACCCAACGCCGAGTCTGGACTGACGCTCGTGACGATCACTGAAACGAGGCAGTCAGCCACGCGAATCCTCCGCTTCGATAGGGTCCAGCGAGGTGCGCACTGGGCGAACGCCACGCTCTTCGGTCTGTTGATGTTCACCGCGATACCGCTCTACTTCGGCACGTTCTTTGGCATCGTCATGCAGCGCCATCTCATGGCGCAGATTCATCTCTGGAGCGGGCTCGCCTTGCCACTGCCGATCATCGTGTCGCTCATCGGTCCGTGGGGACGTCAGATGCGCCGCGACGTACGTCGAATCAACTACTGGACCCGCCGAGAAATCGAATGGATGAGGACCCTCGGCAAGAGTCCTCTCGAAACCGACAAGTTCAATCCCGGCCAGAAGTTGAACGCCATCTTCATCGCCGCGGTGATCATCCTCATGCTCGCCACGGGTGCGGTGCTGCAGTGGTTCCGACTCTTTCCCGTGCCGTGGCGCGTCGGCGCGACGTTCGTCCACGACGTCTTCGCCTACGCGATCTTCGCCGTCGTCATCGGACACGTCATCATGGCCCTCACCCATCCAGAGTCCCTTCGATCGATGTTCTCCGGTTGGGTGAGCGAGAAGTGGGCCTCGAAGCACGCGCCGAGCTGGCTCAAGGAAGAGCAGTTGACGAAAGAGTCACAAAGTCCTCGCTGAAACCGGTGAGCGAATCGAATGTAAGTTCGGTTGACGACGCGCCGCGCCGTCAAGATCGGAGTCGATCATGTGGGTTCGAGGAATCATTGGCGCGTTGTTCTGCGTCGTCGGCGTCGTGTGGATCGCCCAGGGCACCAACGTGCTGCATGGCTCGGGCATGAGTGGCCACGGCCTCTACGCGGCGCTCGGCGCCGTGGTGTTCGTGATCGGAGCCGCCCTGCTGGCGTGGGCGTGGCGGATCCGCAATAGCGGGACGGCGTAAGACTCGAGAATCAGTCATCGCCATCAACCATGCCGTGACGACAACCAGGAATACGGTGGGGAATGGTCGAATCGAGTGCGGACAAGGTCTCTCGACGTCGCGTGCTCTCGTGGATCGCGGCCGGTGCCGGCGTCGTCGCGGCGGCCGCCATCGGTGGCTTCGAACTCGTCGAGCACGGGGTGCTTCCCGGCAAGTACCAACTCGACCAACTTGACGGCGCCTGTTCGGTCGCGGCGCCGCCGTTGACGTTCGCGCCCGTCGGTGAATCAATCTCGGGTGCGTTCTTCTCGAAAGCACGCCGTCGATCCGTTGGCTTCACCATTGGTTTTCCGCCCGGTACCAAGCGCGGCGATGAGCTTCCACTCATCGTCATGTTGCACGGCGATGGGCGAAACCACTTCAACGCTCTCGAGGGTATGACGCCAGCGCAAGCCGTTGCGTTGAAAGTAGACGGCGCGTCGTTGAAGCCGACCGCGCTCGTGACCGTGGATGGCGGCAACGAATACTGGAATCCCCATCCCCACGACGACCCCATGGCCATGGTGGTTGATGAGCTGATCCCGCTCTGCCAAAAACAAGGCCTCGGTCGCTCCCCCACGGGCCTCGCCATGATGGGTATCTCCATGGGTGGCTACGGAGCGCTCGCGATCGCCGAGCGAAACCACGGCCTCGTCAGCGCGGTCGCGGCGATCAGTCCCGCCATCTGGACGACGTACGAGCAGGCGAAGAGCGCCAACGCCGGCGCGTTTTCATCCGCAGCCGACTTCGCCGCGGGAGATGTCATCACGCACGTGGGCGCACTTGCTGGTACCCCTCTTCGTGTGGCGTCAAGTTACGATGACCCGTTCCTTCCCGGCGTGCAGTCGTTCGCCCAGTTACTGAAAAGGGACGACACCGTCGTCTTCTCGGCGGGCTGTCACAGCGCCCCGTTCTTTCTCCAACAAGAACCGCCGTCGCTGGCTTTTCTTTGCGGACGGCTCAGTTAGTAAGTCCAACCCGATCGAGAACCCAGACGAAGCCCTTACCGCTGTGGCCTTCGACCTCCTTCTTTCGGTCCTCCTCTTTCAGGAGGCGAAAGCCAAGCTTCGGTGGCACTGCAGCACTCGCGACGTTGGCCTTATCCATGCGAATCTTCACCTGTTGAACGTCGGGCAAGTATCGAAACGCGGCGTCGGCCAGTGCTCGCGCGGTGGCCGTCGCGTATCCGCGGCCGGTTCGATCACTTCGAACCCAGTAGCCGATCTCCGGAACGTCGGGATCCTCCACGACGTGCAGCCCTCCCGAGCCAACCAGGACTCCGGACGAGTTCTCGAAGACGGCGTAGTTCCACTCCTTGTCCGCGGCGAAGAGTTCTTGGCCGTTAGTCAAAACGTTCACCAACTCTTCGCGATTGGGAGGACCTTGCGCCCACGGCATCCAAAACCGGAGTTCGGCGTGGCTCAACTCAACGGCCTCCAGCATTTCGTCGACCATCTCGGGCAGCCAGCGACGCAGGTAGATGTCCGCGTCAGCTAATCGGTTGGGTAGGAGTGCCATCCCCACATTATTGCTGACGGGAAGTCAGATTTTGTGCTGCAAGACGGTACGAATTATGTCCGGCGTGTGCTTACACGGCGTTACGCGGCCCAAAAGGTAAACGGGACGAACACAGTGGGAACGGACCCTACAGCCGTCGGGTGAGGACTTCTCCTATCCGTTTTGCCACTCGAGCTCGCTCGACAGGGTCCTTCATCACGGTGTTGTACGCCAGATGGATCAAACCAATCTGCACTTCGTAACAGGTAAGTCGGTCGTCAAAATTGGGCACGTCGAGACCAATCTCTTTGGCGTGGGCCCAGAACACGTCCCGAAAGTTCAGCGCCTCGAGATCGGGAAACCAGGGCGCCCAGAACGTGAACCACGCCACGTCGTAAAGAAAGTCACCGTAGGCTAAGCATCCCCAGTCAAGGACCGCTTCAACTCTCTTTGCGTCGAAACTGACGAGAACGTTCTTGTTCAACAGATCACCGTGCACGACGTGAAGGGCATTCGGACAGTCCGCGAGTCGATCGTTGAGCGACCTCACACCGCGAACGTAGAGCGACTCTATGTCAGCGTCTTTCGCCAGCTCGTCTCTCCATCCCCCAACGCGAGGATTGTCGTCGTCTTCGACGGACGCGGCTAGCCACTCTCGCCAAGTGAGGTGGTGATTCGCCTTGGCTGGCCATTCGGCGGAGCCCCCCTGATCGACCGGGACCTCACGAAGGGCGTCGAAGAGGCGCAAGAGGTTGGGCGTCAACTTTTGGAACGACGACAGATCGATCTGTTCGAGGAAGAGTCCATGGCGGCGTTCTGAGAATGCGAAAGCACCATCAAACGCCCTGCCAATCTCAGTGACGAGAGGTATTGGCAGATAGGGTCCGGCGAAGGTGACCGCGTGACGGTCCTTTTCAAAATCTTCACCGTAGGCGCCGAAGCGAACCACGAAGTCACTACCGTCCCTTTGAAATGCGAATGCTTTTGACCAGTCGCCTTCACCGAGCAGCGTCACCGCGCTCACTTCTTCGCCGAAGTGAGACTCGAGGAACGACCGTACCTCGTTGACGTTCAGCGATCTCCGTGGCATCGCTCCAAACTATCGAGTTTGGGAAATCGAACTCCTTGAACGAAACGGTTGATACAAGATGACGGAATGGTTTGAAGCGACGCCCGATAGGTCTCGTATCGTTACGGAATGGAAGTCGTCCGCTGCGCTTCACCAGAAGAGTTCCTCGGCGAGACGACCTCATATCGCGGACTCGATCCCATTCGAACGAACGTGCTCGGATCAGTCGCGTCGTCAGTAGCCAACGACGCGCGGATCTACGACGCCTATTGGTGGTGGCTGGTCAAAGACAACGATGGCGTGGTCGTGGGCGCGGCGATGAGAACCGCCCCTTTCGGACTTCAGATCGGTCCGATGCCGACGGAGGCAGCGGCGAAGCTGGCGGGGGCCGTTGCCATCGTCGACGACGAGTTCCCGTGGCTTGCAGGTTCCGAAGAATTGGTGACGACGTTTCTCGAGAGTTATGAGCATTGCCACTCCCGCGGTTCGAAGAGGACTTCCCTCCGAGGACGGATGAGTCTTCTCTACGAACTCGAAGGTCTCGTTGTACCCGAAGTTGAAGGAAATAGTCGTGTCGCGACGATGGACGATTTCGAGCTGGTCGATCAGTGGTCGTCCGACTTCCACTACTTCATCGAAGGCGTGGCTCGCGAAGCCGACGAGAGGGATCAGGCGGTTCTCATTGCGAGAGTGAACGAGGGTGCGCTGAATCTCTGGTCCGTCCGAGGTGTCGTGGTGGCGATGGCGGGACGCGCGACGCCGGTCGAGACGCCTTCGGGCTCCGTCACTCGCGTTGGCCCCGTGTTCACGCCTGCGGAGAATCGAGGACGCGGCTACGGATCGGCCGTCACGGCCTCCGTTTGTGAGGGCCTGCTCGCTCAGGGATCGCGAGTCATGCTCTACGCCGATGCCGGCAACCCGACGAGCAACGGTGTCTATCAACGAATTGGCTTTGAAATTGTCGACAACGTTGTCCAGTACGACCTCGTCGGGGCATGATCGTGGATGGGCACGGCGAAGGTCCGCCGTATATTGAACCAATCACTTTGGAACCCAAACCCCGCAAGAGCAAGTCGCCACTCGGTCGCATCATTGCGGTCGTCGTGGCGGGCCTCAGTCTCTACGTACTCTTGCCCGCTCTCGTCAAAGTCATCTCTTCGTGGCCACGCCTCTTGACGCTCGAGCCGTGGTGGCTCCTCGTCGCCATTCTTTGCGAGGCCGCCAGTTTCTTCTGTGCCATGGCACTCCTTCGTCTCGTCCTTCGAACGAAGAGTTGGTTCGCCGTCGTGACGGCAGGACTCGCAGGTAACGCCGTCACCAACACCTTGCCGGGCGGTGACGCCGTCGGCGCGAGCGTGCAGTATCGAATGCTCGCGGGCACCGGCATCGACACGGTGCAAGCGGCAAGTGGTCTCGCGGTCTCCTCCATCATTGGTGTCGCGGCGTTGTTCTCGCTGCCGATCTTCGCCCTGCCCGTGATCATCGGCGGCACCGCAGTAAGCGCGGGACTCGTCCACGCCGGAGAACTCGGTGGCATTGGTTTCGTACTGATCGTGGCGCTCGGTGCCGTCATCCTTACGACCGATAAGACCCTGCTCACCCTCGCCAAGGGCATCCAGTGGCTGTTGAACAAACTCCCGCGTCGCCGGAAAGGCTCCGCGGACCTCGGCGCTCGCCTCGTCGCCGAACGCAATCTGGTGCGCAGCGACCTCGGCCGGAACTGGTGGAAGGCCCTCCTCTTGATCGCGGGCCGTATCGGACTTGATTACTTCAGCCTGTTGGCGGTCCTTCGCGCCACCGGCACGCGCCCGAATCCCTCGCTCGTCCTGCTCGCCTACGCGGCGACGGCCGTGCTGGCCCTCCTGCCCATAACGCCAGGTGGGCTCGGCCTCGTGGAAGCCAGTTTGAGCGGTCTGCTCGTTCTCGCGAACATCCCGAGTGGCAACGCCGTCGTCGCGACACTTGCGTTTCGACTCGGCTCGTACTGGTTGCCGACGATCGGCGGCGGCGTCTGTTACATCCTCTACCGTCGCCGGTACGGTCCATTGCGAAAGACCGAAGAGGTGGCGTAGCCCCTTCCACCATTTTTTCGGAAGTAGCGTAAACCCAGGAATCAGCGACGAAAGGAGTGCAACGCCTTGTCCAACGCTTCGAACGCCGAACAAGACAGCCCTTCGAGCACCCGTCGCTCGCGCCTCTACCTGCGCGCCCAGGTCAATGGAGTCCCGCTAAAGACGATCCTCGTCACGGTCTTCGTGATCGTCATCGTGTACTTTTCCTTCCAGGTCCTCTATCGACTGCGCGCGGTCCTGCTCTTGATGCTCGTCGGCGCGTTCATCGCGCTCCTGCTCAACCCCATCGTCGTCTTCCTTCAGCACTGGAAACTCCCTCGCCGCGGGGCGGCCGTTCTCGTCGTGACGCTCGTCGCGATCCTCATCTTCGTCGGTCTCTCGCTCGCCTTTGGCTACCCACTGGTGAACTCGATGACGCACCTCGCGAACGCCCTACCGACTTACGTGAAGGACGCCGAACACAACCGGGGGTGGATCGGTCACCTGCTGCACCGCTACCACGTCCAGTCGTGGCTGCAGCGAAATTCTTCGAAGTTGGTCTCGTTGGCCAACGGTCTAAGCAAACCGGCGCTCGCCCTCGGCAAGGGCGCCGCGACCTTGATGGTCGCCCTGGTCACGATCTTCGCTTTCGTCACGTTGCTGCTTTTGGAAGGGCCAAAGATTCGTCGCGCAGGTCTTGCGATGATGTTGCCGAAGAACAGGGTGTGGGTGTCGAAGGTCGGTGCACAGGTCTCACGCGCGGCGCTCGGGTACATGCTCGGCAACTTCTTCACGTCACTCATCGCGGGCGTCGTCGTCTTCGTCGCGCTCTTCACCCTGAACGTTCCCTTCGCGATACTCTTCGCGATTTGGGTGGCACTCGTTGACTTCATCCCCCAGATCGGCGGCGCACTGGCCGGGATTCCCACCATCGCGTTCGCCCTCGTGCACTCGCTCACCGCTGGCATCGTGACGGCCATCGTCTTCGTCGTCTACAGCCTCACCGAGAATCACGTACTCAACCCCATCATCATGAGTCGAACCGTGAAAATCAATCCGCTGTCGGTCTTCATCGCCATCCTCGTGGGCGCCGAGATCGGTTCGTGGGTCGGTGGCATCTTTGGCGGCTTCGTGGGTGTCCTGCTCGCCGTCCCGTCGGCCGCCACGATTCACGTCTTGTTCCGTGAGATTTGGAACTCTACGGCGTCGCCGCCCGGGGTGGTTCAAGAGCTGACCAACACGAACGATCCGATGAGCACGGAGTAAAGGGTTGACGTCGGTTCAATGATCGATGCTGACGGCAGCGTGGCCGCCTCCGTTCTCGCCAATGCCCTTACGAGCGCGCGCGAACTCATCGACGCGGCGGCGGTGCCCAGAACTCGCGCGGAACGGAACACTCGTCGCCGTTTTCGCAGGCTCTTTGACGACCCTCGCGCGGTCGAGGTCACGATAACCTTGACCGACGAGGTGATGCGGTTCTCGTCAGCGAAGAGCGCCGCGGCGGCCCTTCGCGCCGCGGTGCGCCACGTCTCATCGAAGGGCTTCGGTCTCGTGAACGTGGCGGGACTTCGCGCCGTGGCGCTCTTCTCTCGCTTCGCGCCTTCGAGCGCGCTGCGAATCGTCAACGCGCGCGTTCGCGACCTCACGGAAAACCTGATCTTGGACGAGGACGCGACCTCGCTTCGCGCCATCATCGACGCGCATCAACACGCCGGCCTCTCGCTGAACGTCAACGTGCTCGGTGAGGCGGTACTCGGTGAGGCCGAGGCCGACGATCGCTTGGCGCGTGTCCTCGAGGTCGTTCGACGGTGCGAAGTGAACTACGTCTCGGTGAAGCTGTCGTCCATAACGAGCCAGTTGATAACCATCGACCACGAAGGCTCGCTGCAACGCGTCGCGGAGAAACTGCGCGTCCTTTATCGCGAAGCCGAACGACACGGCACCTTCGTCAATCTCGACATGGAGGAGTACCGCGACTTGCGTCTGACGCTCGACGCCTTCATGACCGTCCTGGATGAGCCAGAGTTCCACGCGCTGCGTGCGGGCCTCGTCTTGCAGGCCTACCTGCCCGACTCACACGGTGCGCTCAATGAACTCATCGACTTCGCCGCTCGTCGTTCCGCCTCTGGTGGCGGCCAGCTAAAAGTACGACTGGTGAAGGGCGCGAACCTCGCCATGGAGCACGTCGAGGCCGAACTGCACGGCTGGACCTCCGCGCCCTACGCCACAAAGGCCGACGTCGACGCGAGCTTCTGTCAACTTCTCGATACGGTCCTTCGACCAGAACACGCCTCGTCGCTTCGCGTTGGGGTCGCCAGTCACAACCTCTTTCACGTGGCGTGGGCACTCGAGCTCGCGGCGTCGCGTGACGTCGTCGGTCAACTCGACGTCGAGATGCTCGAAGGCATGGCCAACGCCGAAGCGAGGGCGCTCATCGAACGCGGTCACTCGGTCCTGCTCTACGCGCCAGTCACGCGGCGCGACGACTTCGCTTCCGCCGTTGCGTACCTTGTTCGCCGACTGGACGAGAACACTGCGCCGGAGAACTACCTTCGCTCCGCTCTCTCCATTGCCAATGATCCAGGTGTGTACGAGGAGCAGGAACATCGCTTTCGCGTTGCACTCGACGAGCGTCAGGGCGTCAGTACTGAGCCGCGCCGACGACCGCTCACGTTCGATTCGTCGCACTTCGACAATGAACCCGACGGCGATCCCACGAATCGCGAGTACGTGCAGACGGTGACGACGGCGCTCAGCCAGGTGCGCGAACGATCGGACGTCACGATCGACACCCTCACCCACCTGAGCCAGCGCGAGCCACGGTTATTTGAAGAAGGCCACGATCCGAGCGATCACGGGCGAGCGTGGTACCGCTACCGCGTCGCGCGCGTCAACGAGATCGACGAGGCGCTCGAATTCGCCAGTTCCGGATTCGCCACGTGGCATCGGCTTGCTGTCGAGGAACGTCAGACTATATTGCGACGAGCCGCGGACGTGATGGCCGAAGGCCGGGCGACCACGATCGCGGTCATGGCGCGCGACGGCGGCAAGACCGTCGCGGAAGCGGACCCCGAAGTGAGTGAAGCCGTGGACTTCGCCCGTTTCTACGCGTCGCACGCCCTGGGCGACGACGCGTCCACTCCCCTCGGCGTCGTCCTCGTCGTGCCGCCGTGGAACTTCCCCTACGCGATTCCCGCCGGCGGCGTGCTCGCGGCGCTCGCGGCCGGCAACGCGGTCATCTTGAAGCCCGCGCCCGAAGCGGTAGCGGTCGCGTACGAACTGGCGACCCAGCTCTGGGACGCCGGCCTCCCGCGCGAGGTTTTGCAGCTCGTACCGACGCGCGACGACGAGAGTGGACGACACCTCGTCACCCACGTGGGCGTGAGCGCCGTGATCCTCACCGGATCCTTCGAGACCGCGAAGCTCTTCACCTCGTGGAAACCACGTCTTCGGCTCCTCGCGGAGACGAGTGGCAAGAACGCCCTCGTCATCACCGCGAGCGCCGACGTCGACCTCGCGGTGAAGGACCTGGTGCAATCGGCCTTCGGTCACGCCGGTCAGAAGTGCAGCGCCGCGAGTCTCGCCATCGTGGAGCAGTCCCTCTACGACGATCCCCAGTTCGCCAGCCAACTCGTCGACGCGGTGACGAGTCTTCGCGTCGGCGCCGGCTACGAACTCTCGACCAACGTGGGACCGATCATCCGCCCACCGGAAGAAGCGTTGCGCCGTGCGCTCACGCAACTCGACGACGGCGAGTCGTGGCTCGTCCAGCCCGAGCGTCTCGACGACGAGGGTCTGCTGTGGCGTCCTGGCGTCAAGGTCGGCGTGCGTCCGGGTTCGTGGAGTCACCTCAACGAATGGTTCGGACCCGTCTTGGGCGTCATGATCGCCCAGGACCTCGAGGAAGCGACCGCGTGGCAGAACCAAGTTCCCTACGGACTTACCGCGGGTCTGCACTCGCTCAGCCAAGACGAATGCGAACGGTGGCTCGAACACGTTGAAGCCGGCAATCTCTACGTCAATCGCGGTGTCACTGGCGCCATCGTCCGTCGTCAACCCTTTGGCGGTTGGCGACGTTCGCGCGTAGGCCCGACGGCGAAGGCGGGCGGCGTCAACTACTTGAGTGGCCTTCGTCATTGGCCCCGCGTCACCGACGACGACACGGCGCTCGCCGACGCCGCGAGGTGGTGGCGCCAACACGGATCGGTGGCTCACGACGACGCGGGTCTCAAAGCTGAACGCAACCTCGCTCGCTACCGTCGTCCCTCGAAGCCCATCGCCATCCGTGTTGACGAAGGCGTTTCACCGAATCAGCTGGCGTACGTTCGAGGACTGATCGATCTCGCGCACCTCCACGTCGAGTTCAGTGCCGAGTCCCTGGTGCGCGGTCTTCTCGACGTGACCCTCGAAAGCGTCGACGAGTTGGTCGCACGATGCAACTCCTTTTCGAGCGTGCGTTGGATCAGTCGAGAGATGGCCCCAACGTTGGCGCTCTTGGAAAAGGGCGTGTCCGTCGACCCTCGCGCGCTCGCCCAGTCCGGTGCCGTGGAACTTCCGCGTTGGCTGTTGGAGCAGAGTGTCGCGGTCACCAACCATCGCTACGGCAACGTCCACGCCGGACCGAAGCCCGAGTGTCTCGGGCTCGGCGAAGGGAAAGCTCACCTGACCAGTGAATCGCTACGCGCTCGGATCCTTGGGTAGGCCGAGGACCCGCTCCGCGATGATGTTGCGCTGCACCACTGACGTCCCGCCACCGATAGTGAGGGCCTGCGAGTAGAGAAAGCCCCAGTACCACGACCGACCTTCATCGCCGTCGATCGCGCCCGGCCCGTGACCTTCGATCATGCCGGCACTGCCCGCGAGACGTTGCGCCAAGGTCATGACTTCTTGACCGTGATCGTCGGCGAGCGCTTTCCGGAGACTGGCGTCGGAGGCGGTGGCTTTGCCGGCCAGGGCGTTCGCGTTGAGACGCATACGAAGGAACCGCAAGATCTCGCCGTGAGACCAACACGTAACGAGGTCATCACGAACGATCTTCGTGAGCGGTTTACCTTGCGAGCGCACCAGCGCCACGAGGTCTTCCGCCGTTGGCCCTCGCCCCCACAGCACGCCTTCACCCGAAAGTGAGACGCGCTCATTGCCGAGCGTCACCTTGGCAAGACGCCAGCCCTCGTTCACCTCACCGAGAAGACAGTCCTCATTGAGACGAACGTCATCGAGAAAGACCTCATTGAACGCGTGGTCCCCGGTCATGTCGATAACGGGACGAATCGTGACGCCCTGCGCGTGCATCGGGCAGATGAAGTACGAGATGCCGTTCTGGGGCACGCCCTCGTTCGACGTTCGCGCAAGGAGAATCCCCCACGTCGCCAGGTGCGCGTAACTCGTCCAGAGTTTCTGACCAGAGATAACCCACTCGTCGCCGTCCTTCTTCGCGGACGTGGTGAGCGACGCCAGGTCACTTCCCGCGTTGGGTTCGCTAAAGAGTTGACACCAGAACTCTTCGCCACTGAGGATCTTGGGGAGCCAGCGCTCTTGTTGTTCTTTCGTGCCCGCGGCGATGATCGTCGGACCGGCCCAGCCAATACCAATAGGGTTGATCGGTCGTTGGACCTTGGCGCGGCGAAGTTCGTCGTCGATGAGGAGCTGGTACTCAACCGAGGCGTTGAGACCCCACGGCTCAGGCCACGCCGGCGCTACCAACTTCGCCTCGGCGAGCTCGCCACCCGTCGGACGGGGATGATCGTTCAGCCACGCGCGAAGTTCGACCCGGCGCGCGTCGAGTTCGTCGATGCTGCTCTCGAGCGAGACGGTCACCGGCGCGAGGAGTCCACGTCCTTCTTCTCGTTCGTCCACGTTGCTCGCCACTCGCGTCTCCTTTGACGTCTACGCCCAAGGTAACGCTCTTCTTCGAAGCCGAGCAGGCGGCGTAGTTCATCAGGCGTTGTGTGATTGGCCGCGTCCTCTGACGCCATTAAGAGGCGACGCGCAAGCTTGACGCACTGAAGAGTCAAGTTGTAGTCCCATTACGAAAAGCGTCGAAGTCTTTCGTAGTAAAGAGTGACTATGTACACGATTGTTCTTGGCGATCTCTCATTTACCGGCATCCTCATCTTGCTGGTCGTTCTCGCTCTTCCTTGGTGGGCCGTCGTCGACATCGCGACACGGCAAAAGGAGGCTTTCGTTCCCACGGGCCTTTCGAAAAGGACATGGCTGATACTTCTCATCAGTTTCACCTTGCTCACGTACGTCATCGGCTTTGGCATCGCCCTCGCCTACGTGTTTGGGGAGCGACCCAAGATGGATCGACCTTTGAGGTCCGACGACTACGGGCCAAATGTCCTTCGATCATCGTCGGTGATGCTTTTGGTCCTCGTTTCGATGACGCTGCCGTACACCGTCAATAAGGTGCGTTCGGTCATCTCACCTCAAAGCCAACAGGCCAGGGTGGAAGGATACTTACGTGGTCACTGCTCGGTTGGCGGGTCATTATCAGAAGGCCGGAGATACTCAATAAAATTGACCACCGGCTACACCCGCAGGATCGTGAGCGTCGCCACGATGGCGGGAACTACGGGCCGCGACAGTTTCTACTTTGACGTCACGCCCGGTACGTATACGATCACCGCGACGTCGGGCTCCATTTCACACCATTGGACATTGGTCTTTGCCCGGGGAGCAGGCGCACCACCACCGGGATACCCAATCTCCGTTGCCATGAACGTCCCCGTGTCAGTGTCCTGTTAGCTGATCACTCAACTCAGTTTGAGCCCATTGGAAAGCGTGCTGACGTAACGTCCATTGAGAGTGGCAGCGTGGCGCCGCAAATGACCCAAAAGATTGACCTGACTACTTCTTCGCACCGGACTTATACTGCGGACTATGGCGGTACTTTTCTGGCTCTTGATCATCCTGGTGTGCATTTTCACGGAGATTCACACCAACGCCTTCATTTCAATCTTCATTGGCGCCGGCGCGATCATCCCTTTCTTTCTCTCTTTGGCGAGCGTGCCGTTCTACGTAGAAGCGGTGTTGTGGCTCGTCATCTCCGGTGTCCTCCTCGGCGCCCTACGACCGGCCGCGCTCCATCGCTTTCACCATCGCGGCATCTTGGATCTCACCGCGCCCACCAACAGTTCGATGACCAATTTGACTGGATTCGTTGAAGACGTCGTTGGCGACGAAGGCCACCCAGGACGCGTGAAGATCAAGGGTGAGTCCTGGAAGGCAGTGACGGCGTCGAGTGACTCGATTCCTGACGGAACGCAAGTCATCGTGAGAAAGACCTACGGCACGACGTTGTGGGTCGAACGGGTTTAACTTCACTCGAAGCGAAAAGCTTTAGCGAAGTTCGTCTTGAGGAGCACTTTGGTAAACCCTCGCGAGTTTCTGGCTCGAACACGACACGCAGTCAGCGCTGCGTTCATCGCCGCACTAATCCTTTGCACGGCCAACGTGGTTCTTCCCGTGGCGGGACGTACGCCGAACGCCAACGCGGCGAGTTCGGGGCTATCCACGTGTTCCACGTCGGCTCTGAGAGAAGCGGTGTCAACGAGCCAACGAAGCTACGCTCCTGACAGGTTGGTAGTGATGACGTGGTCAGTACGAAACGTGTCGAAGAAGAACTGCAGCGTGGGGATTGGCCCGACCTCTCCCGCGTTCACCGTGACCAACGCCAACGGCGGCGTCGTGTGGAACAACTGTTACGCGAACGATCGACCTGGAGCGTGTGCCCTCTACCTCGTCGCCCACACGCTGAAACCTGGCACCACGTTCAAAACGACCGTCAAGTGGGATCAGCAAACCGGACAGCGACCAACGCGTGTCCCGACGGGTGCGTATCGATTGACCGCACAGTTCAGCGGGATGAGCGGACACCGGACGACGAGTTTTGAGCTGGCGACGGCTGCTTCCCCCCAAGCACTGACCGTGACGCAGGCAGACAGCGGTCGAAGTTTCTCTTTACACACCGGTAGTCGCCTTTACGTTCAACTCGTCGGACCGACGAACTACACCTGGACCGAGCCGGTCTCGTCGAATGGGGCGGTTCTCGAACGCTCGGCAGGCACCTCCGGTGACATTGCAACGGCGACTTTCATTGGAACGTCAACGGGACAGGTTCGCGTGACAGCGGTTGACAACCCGAACTGCTATCCCCAATGCCTTCCCCCGAGTCGCCTCTTCAGCATGACGGTGTCCGTCGTCGATTAGTCACGCTGAATTACTGTCGCGCTCGGCCTCCGCTAGCGACGTGATCCGCCGACGATTCGCCACGCTTACTTCGTCGCCTCGTCCTAGACGACGTTCAGCAGCCGAAGTATGACGACGACGATCAGGCAGAGAACGGCCAACCGTAGAAGAGTCTTGAGGTTGAGCCTCGCTCGGCGGTGGAATCTCACGAGTGGTGCGGCTTCATACTTTTGGGCTCTCCATCTTCCTCGCGCGCTCGAAGTCCCCGCAGCAGTTCCTAAATTTGCACCGCGCCGGGCACGCCTTCCATGACGCTCTTGATGGCTTGCGCCGCGCCAAGCAAGGCAGCGCTCTCCGCCGGAATGATGAGCTTGGTGTTCGGACTCTCCGCGAACTTCGACAGCGTGTCGAGTTGAAGGATGGCCACCAAGGTCGCGTCGGGCGTCTGGGCTTTGATGGCGGCGTAGATCAAGGCGATGGCTTGCGAACGACCTTCAGCTTCGAGGATCTGCGCTTGGCGAGCGCCCTCGGCACGAAGGATCTGCGATTGCTGCGACCCTTCGGCCTCTTTGATCGCGGCTTGGCGTTGACCGTCAGCGACGTTGACCGCGGACTGTTGCTGGCCCTCTGACTCGAGGATGCGCGCGCGCTTCTCCTGGTCGGCCTGCTTCTGCAGCGCCATCGCTTGGAGGATCTGATCGGGCGGCGTGATCTCCAACACTTCGACTCGGTTGATGCGCACGCCCCACTTGTCGGTCGCTTCCTCCATCTGCGTCTGGAGCAACGTGCCAATGCGTTCGCGCTGCGAGAACGCTTCGTCGAGGCTGATCGAACCGAAGACCGCACGCACGGAGGTACGAGCGAGGTTGTCCACACTGACCAGGTAGTCCGAGTTGGTGAAGAGCGCGAGGCGAACGTCGACGACCTGGCTGAAGATCGTGGCGTTCACGATCACGGCGACGTTGTCGCGCGTGATGACCTGCTGGCGGTCACCGGTGCGCGGGGTCTC
>DASZHK010000127.1:0-14411 GCA_035937905.1 Acidimicrobiales bacterium | reverse complement strand
CCGCTTTCTTAACGTCTACGTTAACGACGATGACGTTCGCTACCTCGGTGGTGTCGAGGCGTCAATCACCAACAACGACGAAATCACCCTTCTGCCCGCCGTCGCGGGCGGCGTTTGGTAGTGCCGCGCTACGAATCCGTTCTCGAACTGATCGGCAACACGCCGGTCGTCGACGTCAGCGCTCTTTCACCAAAACCCAACGTCGCGATTTTGGCGAAACTCGAAGGTCACAACCCGGCCGGATCGGTAAAGGACCGCGTCGCGCTGTCGCTGATCGAAGCCGCCGAACTGGACGGCCGCCTCGTTCCTGGTCAACCTGGCCAAAACCTCATTGAGCCTTCCTCGGGCAACACCGGCATCGCCCTCGCCATGGTGTGCCGCCTGCGTGGCTACCACCTGAAGGTGGTGCTGCCAACGAACGTCTCACCTGAACGTCGACAACTCCTGCTCGCCTTCGGCGCGGAGATCATCGATTCGCCAGGGAGTGAGGGCTCGAACGGCGCGGTGCGCCTCGCGCAGTCGCTCAGCGAAGCGAACCCCGACTGGGTCTTTTTGTACCAGTACGCCAACCCGGCGAATCCCCTCATCCACTACAAGACGACCGGACCTGAGATCTTGGCCGACGTACCTGAGATCACGCACTTCGTCGCGGGGCTTGGCACCTCGGGCACCCTGATGGGCGTTGGCAAGTATCTGAAGGAGCACCGTCCCGAGGTCCAGATCTGGGCCGTCGAGCCGCCGAGTGGCGAGATGGTCGATGGACTGCGATGTCTCGACGACGGGTACGTCCCACCAATCTTTACTGACAACGACGGCGAGCATCTCCTCGACCGCAAAGTCATCGTGCGTCCTCGCGAATCCATCGAGTGGACGCGTCGGCTCACGGAAGTGGGGCTCTTCGTCGGTCTCTCCTCGGGCGCCGCGATGGCTGGCGCCGCCAAGTGCGCCGCGACGATTGACGACGCCGACGAAGCGACGATCGTCACGATCATCGCGGACGACGGGTGGAAGTACCTTTCAACCGGTGCGTGGAGCGACGACATCGATGACGTCGTCGAACGCGCCAAAGCCACTATCTACTTCTAGGCGGTCGGCAAAGGACGGTTCTCCACTACCGTTAGCACGCACTCATCGTGTGAACTAAGGAGATATATGTCAGTACTTCGCGCCGACGGTCGCACGTTCGACGAGGCCCGGCCCCTGTCCTTCGAGCGTGACTTCACCGAGATGGCCGCGGGTTCGGTCCTTGTGAGTTTCGGTCGCACCCGGGTGCTCTGCACGGCATCGGTCGACTATGACGTGCCGCGTTGGCTGAAGGGCAAAGGTCGCGGCTGGGTCAGCGCCGAGTACTCAATGTTGCCCGGCTCGACGCCCGATCGCGCGAACCGCGAAGCCGCGAAGGGCAAGCAGTCGGGTCGTACGCAGGAGATCCAGCGGCTGATTGGTCGCTCCCTTCGAAGCGTGACGCAACTTGAACTGCTGCCCGACGTGCAGATCCTCGTCGACTGTGACGTCCTCCAGGCGGACGGCGGCACTCGAACGGCGTCAATCTGCGGTGGCTACGTCGCGTTGCACGACGCCATCACGCGACTCGTTGGTACCGGCGTCATCGCGCAGCACGCGTTGAACGACTCGGTAGCGGCGGTATCAGTCGGCATCGTCGGGGGCGTCGCGATGCTCGATCTTCCCTACGAAGAGGACGTGCGGGCCGATACTGACATGAACGTCGTGATGACCGGATCCGGTCGCTTCGTCGAGGTCCAGGGGACCGCCGAACATGAAGCCTTCGATCGAGACGAACTCAACCAGCTCCTCGACCTCGCCGCGCTCGGTATAGGTCGCATCAGGGACGCTCAGCGCGAACTACTGGCGACGCCGCCCGCACCACGCACCGCGTGACCAGGTTCGTGCTCGCGACGGCGAACCCCCACAAGACCGACGAGATTCGCCGCGTGCTCGAGCCCTTCGACGTCGATCTCCTCCCACGACCCGAGGACGTGCCCGACGTTGACGAGACCGAAGACACCCTTGAGGGCAACGCGCTCCTCAAGGCGCGCGCTCTCACTAACGCCACGGGCGAAGCCGCCATCGCCGACGACACGGGGCTCTTCATCGACGCCTTAGACGGTCAACCTGGGGTCTACAGCGCGCGGTACGCCGGCGAGGGTGCCACCTACGAGGACAACGTACAAAAAGTTCTCGCTGAACTCGATGGCGTCGGCGTACCGCGGCGCACGGCGCGCTTTCGCACGGTGATTGCCGTGACGTACCCGGACGGTGCGTCGTGGTGCGTCGAGGGCGTCTTGGAGGGGGCGATCCTCACGAGCCCGCGTGGCGACGCTGGCTTCGGCTACGACCCGGTGTTCGCACCGGAGGACCTCGACGGCACCTCACTGGCCGAACTCGCGCCCGAGGAGAAGGACGCGATCTCTCACCGGGGGAGGGCACTGCGAGCGCTCGCCGAAAGACTCTCGAATTCGTAGTCCGTATGCGAAGTGTTCACCCGTAGGCTGGCGACGTGACGAACCAAGAGCTGGCCATGTTCCCCTTGGGGATGGTCGTCTTTCCACATCAGACGGTTGGGCTTTGCGTCTTCGAACCGCGCTACCACCAACTCCTCGCCGACGTCGAAACTGAGCAGCGCTTCGGCACGTGTCTTATCGAGCGCGGCTCTGACGTGGGTGGTCAGGATCAGCGAACCTTCGTCGGCACCATTGTCGAGATCCTCGGTTCACACCACTTGACTAACGGTCAGACACTCATCGTTGTGGAAGGTATGGAGTGCTTTCAGGTCGGGGAGTGGTTGGTCGACGACCCGTATCCACGCGCGCGCGTCGAGGATCGTTGCTGCGATGACGTCCCCATCGAGCCGTCGCTTCTCAAATCAACGGAGTCGGCTGTTCGGGCGCTACGCAACCTGCAGAGTGAGGTATTCGCTGATCAGTGCCTACAGAGCAACTGCGCCATGGACGAGGATCCCAAGGTTCGGAGCTGGCAACTCTGCGCGCTCACGCCCATGTCGATTCTCGACCAATTCAAGGTCTTGAGTCTCAGTAACCCGAACGACCGGTTACGACTCGTCGCCGAGATCTGTTGCGAACGCTACGGCGACTACCAGCGGATGCTCGCCGTTGACGAGCAACGCGCGCCGCTGACCTAACGAAGTTCAAGTAAGTCGACGACGAAGATCAGCGTCTCGTTGGGCGCGATTACGCCGCCCGCGCCACGTTCGCCGTACCCGAGGTGTGAAGGGATGACGAGACGACGACGTCCGCCGACTCGCATGCCCACGACACCCTGGTCCCAACCTTTGATGACGTGACCGGCTCCCAGAGGAAAGTCGAACGGCTCACCGCGATTCCACGACGCGTCGAACTCTTCTCCACTGGTAACGCCCACGCCCACGTAGTGCACGACGGCTGTCTGGCCGACCTTGGCCTCTTCGCCGTCACCGACGACGATCTCTTCGATGAGGAGATCGTCGGGGGCGGCGCCGAGGTGGGGTTCTACGAGTGGTTTCTCTGACATGGTCGACGACCTTAGTGGCGTCGAGAGCGACCGCCGCCGGCGCCAGCGCCCACGACACGAACGTTCTTCGCTTCGCGTCCTTTGGGACCTTGTGCCTCTTCGAACGTGATCTTCTGGCCCTGGCTGAGTGACTTGAAACCGTCGCCCACGATGCTCGAGAAGTGAATGAACAAGTCGTCACCCTTGGCGTCCTCGGCGAAGCCGAAACCCTTGGAGTCGTTGAAGAAACTGACGACGGCTTCGTTGCCGCGCGGACGGGCGGAACCCTCCGTGCGTGCGGGCTGCGCGTCGCGGCGTTCGAAGTTTCGAACGGGTCGTGTCTCGGTCTCACTGGAACGACGTTCGCGGCGGGCAGCCGTGACGCGCTCACGAGGCTCGCGAGGTTCGCGGCGCTCGAAGTTACGCGGCGCGCGTTCGCGCTCACGCGGCGAGGTCTCGACACGACGCTTAGGGCCGCGCTCGTCGAGTCGCTCGGCCGCGACGGCGTCGTCAACGGCGCCGAGGCGAATCGCGGGCGCGGTCTCGCGCGCCTCGATCGACGGATTGATGCCGAGGGCGCGCTGGAGGCGCTTTACCTGTCCGATGACGTCTTCGCCCACGAGGGAGATGACGGCACCAGTGGCACCGGCCCGGCCCGTACGGCCCGAGCGGTGGAGGTAGTCCGTGGCCTGGGCCGGCGGGTCGTAGTGCACGACGACGGGCAGGAGGTCGATGTGGATACCGCGCGCGGCGACGTCGGTCGCGACGAGGACTTGGATCTGTCCACTCTTCACGCTACGAAGTGCGCGTTCGCGCTGGGCTTGGGAGCGGTCACCGTGCAGGGGCACGGCGGAGATCCCACGCTCACCGAGTTGACGGGCTAAGCGGTCGGCGCCGTGCTTGGTGCGGGTGAAGATGATGGCGCGCTCGTAGGTTTCGATGATGTCGGCCGTGATGTCGGGACGACGGTCACGAGGGACCTTCCAGAAGTAGTGGTCGACGTCACTCGGGGCTTCGTCACCGACGACGTCGTGGATGGCGGCGTCGTTCGTGAACTCTCGAACCAGTGACGAGACGTCGGGTCCCATCGTGGCGGAGAACAACATGACGTGACGGTCGGGCGAGGTGGCCGCGACGATGCGACGCACCGCGGGCAAGAAGCCCATGTCGGCCATTCGGTCGGCTTCGTCGACGACGACGGTCATGACGTCACCGAGGTCGAGGGCGCGCTGTTCGAGCATGTCCTCGAGACGACCGGGGCAGGCGACGACGACGTCGACGCCGAAGTTCAGGGCCTTGCGCGCGACGTTGTACGAGGTACCACCGTAGATGCAGATCACGCGGCGACCGCGGTCGTCGGTGAGCTGGGCCATCTCTTTTTGAACCTGCGCGGCGAGTTCGCGCGTCGGCACGAGGACGAGCGCTACGGGCTTACGGGGACGGGCCTTCGTGAGGCGTGCGAGCAACGGCAGCGCGAACGCGAGTGTCTTACCCGAGCCCGTGATGGCTTTACCCACCACGTCGCGTCCTTCGAGTGCGTCGGGAATCGACGCCTCTTGGATGGGGAAGGCCTCGGTGATGCCGCGGGCGCTCAAGCGCTCCACGAGGCGTGCGGGGACGCCGAGGTCGGCAAAGGACATGGACATAGAACTCCTACGAGTTGAGATGAGCCCAACTCGCAGAATTACGTCGAATCGGTCTCTATCGCGAGATGCGATGAAACAGCGTTTTCCATGTTAGCAGACGACCTCGCGACTCGTGACGCACGTCCGTTTCGTGCGGGCGGAGGGACTCGAACCCACACTCCGAAGAACTGGTACCTAAAACCAGCGCGTCTGCCAATTCCGCCACGCCCGCGAGAGACCCACTCTACGCCGTAAGAGAAGCCGTTTCGACTCTCGCACGGTAGATTGGTCGGATGATTACATCAGCAATGTCCGACGGATTCGGCGCCAACGACCTCAATCAACGCTTGTTGCGCGAACGAATCGTCTTTCTCGGTTCTCAAGTTGACCAAGAGACTGCCAACAGAATCTGTGCGGAGCTGCTTCTCCTTGAAGCGGAAGATCGCGACAAGGACGTCAGCATCTATATCAACTCTCCCGGTGGGTCGGTAACCGACGGGCTGGCCATTTACGACACGATGCAGTACGTCAACTGCGACGTACGCACGATCTGCATTGGTATGGCCGCCTCGATGGGTCAGTTCTTGCTCTGCGCCGGAACGCCGGGAAAGCGTTTCGCGCTGCCCTACAGTCGCATCTTGATGCACCAACCTTCTATGGGAGGCATGCAGGGACAAGCCTCCGACATAGCGATTCAGGCAGAGCAGATCATCTACATGAAGAAGACCCTCGCTGAGCGCACCTCGTTTCACACCGGGCAGCCGATCGAGCGCATCGAGACTGACTCGGACCGAGACCGCTGGTTCACCGCCCAAGAGGCAAAAGAGTACGGCTTCATCGACGCCGTCATTGAGCGTTCGGCCATTCGTCAAGGGGCCTAGTGAGTGACGCCCCACCGGCGGATCCACAGCGCCGTTCTCTCGAGGACGTACCCGTCCGTGTGGTCAGCGCGCGCGCCACGCTGTCGGCTCGACTAAAGAACCTCTGGTCTCGACGAGAGCTGCTGCTCGGACTTATCTCGTCCGACATTCGCATCAAGTACAAGAACTCGTCGCTCGGCCTCTTCTGGTCCATGATCTCCCCGGCGTTCACGTTGGGTGTCTACTTCCTTGTCTTTTCAGTGTTCTTGAAGAACGGGATCCCCAACTTCGTCATCTACTTGTTCTCGGGACTCGTCGTCTGGAACATGTTTCAGAACTCGATCAACACGGCGACGGGCGTCATCGTCGATCGCGCCGCCCTCGTGAAGAAGGTCTCCTTCCCGCGAGAGATCCTGGCCCTTTCCAACGTCGGCGCGTCCGTTGTCTACTTCGTCGTCCAGATCTTTGTCCTCGTGCTCTTCGTCGCCGCGGTGGGACACGCGCCGGCGTGGAAATTCATGCTCATCTTGCCGATCTCGTTCCTCTCGTTGTTCCTCTTCACCTCCGCCCTCGCCGTCGTGATGTCGGCGATCAACGTCTACTTGCGCGACATGAAACACCTGATGGAAGTGCTCTTACAGCTTTGGTTCTGGATGACCCCGGTCGTCTACTCCTACGAGCACTCGATCGCCCCGCACCTCATTCGACGCGGTCTGTCGTTCCTGTACTTCTTGAATCCCGTGACCCTGATCGTCGTCACGTTCCAGCGGGTCTTCTACGTGAACACGATCGTGCACTCGACGGTCGCGCCGCACCCGGTGATCAGTGTGCTGCCGACCTGGTCCTTCGAGAAGTTCCTCTACCTCAACGGCGTACTCCTCGCCATCGCGATATTTTCGTTCTTCGTCGCCGAGGCGATCTTCGGCCGCCTTGAGGGCAACTTCGAGTCGGAGCTGTAGATGGCGAGCGTGATCGACGTCCAGGGCGTCTCCAAACAGTTCAAGATCCATCACGAACGCCACCAGTCGCTGAAGGAACGACTCCTGCATCCCCGCTCGGGCTCGACCGAGGTCTTTAACGCACTGTCGGACATCAACTTCACGGTGGGTCAGGGCGAGACCGTGGGCATCGTCGGTCACAACGGCTCGGGTAAGTCCACGTTGTTGAAGTGCATCTGTGGCGTCTTGAAGCCGACGACGGGCGAGATTCGACTGCGCGGGAGCCTCGCGGCGCTGCTCGAACTAGGCGCCGGATTCCAGACCGAACTCTCCGGACGCGACAACGTCTACTTGTACGGCGCGATGCTGGGTTTCTCGCGCAAGATGGTCGACGGCATCTTCGAGGAAGTCGTTGACTTCAGTGAGATCGAGCAGTTCATCGACACGCAGGTGAAGTTCTACTCAAGCGGTATGTACGTTCGACTGGCCTTCGCCGTCGCGGTGAACGTCAACCCGGACATCTTGGTGGTCGACGAAGTGCTCGCCGTCGGCGACGAGCGTTTCCAAGCGAAGTGCGTGGACCGCATCCAGCGCTTCAAGGACGAGGGGCGCACGATCCTGCTCGTCACCCACAACGCCGACCAGGTTCGCGCGCTGTGCGACCGTGCGGTGGTGCTCGAGTCGGGCGACATGATCGCCGACGGCCCGACGCACGAGTCGCTTCGAATCTTTCGTGAGCACCTCCTCGAAGAGGCGGTCGAACACGACAGCGCCCGATTGAGTGAGTCCATCAAGATCGAAACCGTCTCGTCTCCGACGGGCTCGTTCGAGGTGCGCAGTGGCGGGGCGTTACACCTCGACGTGAGCGTGCACTCGACGTCCGCGTACAGCGGGAATTTCGTCATGGAGCTCTTCACGCGCGGAGGACTCCTCATCAGTCGCAGTGACGCGCAGGGCTCGCCAGTCAATTTGGTGCCGGGCCACAACGTGATCGGCATCGACCTCGCGCAGGTGCCGCTTCTCGATGGTCTTTACGACCTCAACGTCGGCATCGTTGACCATCACGGCCACACGGTGATCGCGTGGAGTGAACAGGCCGCGTCGATCCAAGTCACCTACGACGGTCGAGAGGCGGGCGTCGTCGAGCTCGGCGCCACTATTCGCCAGCAGTAGCGCTCCAGTCGGCGGCGTCACCCTTCAAGCGAGGGAAGTTCCGTAGTGCGCCGAGGAGTCCAAGTTTGCCCACGTCGTAGGGCTGGGTCGCCCCGCGAAGGAGCCGTCGGTCGCCCCGCGAGTTCCCGTAGGCGTAGATGACGGGCTCGACGCCCGGATGGTGTTCCTCGAGCCAGGCCGTCAATCGACGCATCTTCTCGCTCCCACGACAGTTCTTGCCGAGGTAACTCCCGGTGAGTTTTCCCCGGGCGTCAACCGCGAGACGCGTGCCGAGCCCGCCCGCGACCTCGAGGTACTCCGCGACGACGTCGACGTAAATCTGTGGTGACGCGGAAACGAGCACGACGTCGTGACCTTCGCGAAGGTGCCAGCGCAGTCGCTCGATCACGCGAGCTCGACCGCGCTCCTCGAAATGACCGAGCGCGAAGGTCCGTGACTTCGCCTTCACGTCGTCGACGTCGAGGCCGAGGAGAAGTTTGCGAAAGAGTCGTTCTTTCGCGTGATCGGCCCACGGCCCGCTGCGCAGCGCCCCTACGACGAGGGGCCAGAAGAGTCCGAGCGCCGCGAAGTACGTCGCGCGACGTCCGCGCAAGTAGCGCAGCCACTTGAAGACGCTGCCGCCCTCGCTGAGTGTGCCGTCGAGGTCGAAGGCCGCCACGGTCGGCGTCGGGGGAGTCGTCATTGTTCTAGTTTCACAGGCGCTTCGTAAGGGCGCGATGAATACTCTATAAAGCCGGTGGTATTTTGCGAGATTAAAAAAATGGCCGCTAAGGTGTGCGAGTGCCGTCGAGTGACTGGCACTTCGCACACAAGGAGTGATCATGGCAATTCGTTTGGGCGACGAGGCCCCCGACTTTACGGCGGAGACCACCGAAGGAACCCTGAACTTTCACGAGTACCTGGGCGACGGGTGGGGCATTCTCTTTTCGCACCCCAAGGACTTCACGCCGGTGTGCACCACGGAACTCGGTGGCTTTGCCGCGCGCAAGGCTGACTTCGACAAGCGCAACACCAAGCTCATTGCCGTCTCGGTGGACAACGTCGAGTCGCACAATCGCTGGAAGGCCGACATTGACGAGGTACAGGGCACCGCGCTGAACTTTCCCATCATCGGTGACGAGGACCACAAGGTGGCCGACCTCTACGACATGATCCACCCGAACGCCAACGACACGTTGACCGTGCGCAGCGTCTTCATCGTGTCACCGGACAAAAAGGTGAAGTTGACCTTGACCTACCCGGCGTCGGTGGGTCGCAACGTCGACGAGATCGTGCGGGTCCTCGACTCACTGCAGCTCTCAGCGAAGTTCCCCGTCTCGACGCCCGTCGACTGGAAGGACGGCGAGGACGTCATCATCGCGCCGGCCGTCAGTGACGAGGACGCCAAGGAGAAGTTCCCGAAGGGATTCCGCAAAGTAAAGGACTACCTGCGTTTCACGCCGCAGCCCAACAAATAAACTCCCTTCATGTAGTTGACGTCGACGCGGCCACTTTGTAGTGGCCGCGTCGGCCATTTCACCCCCACAGCGAAGGAGTCATCATGACGAACGACCTCGTCTTCCAATTAGGCAATGAAAAGATCAATCGACTCGGTTTCGGTGCCATGCGCATCACCGGTCCTGGCATCTGGGGCTACCCGGCCGATCGCGCCGAGGCGCTGAGCGTCCTTCGCCGCGCGAGGGAACTCGGCGTCGACTTCATCGACACCGCCGACTCGTACGGTCCGTCGGTGTCAGAAGAGTTGATCTTCGAGGCGCTGCACCCCTACGGTGACGTGAAGATCGCGACCAAGGCCGGACTCCTTCGAACCGGTCCCGACGTCTGGGTGCCGTGCGGGGTACCGGACTATTTGCGTCAAGAGTGCGAGCTGTCACTTCGACGTCTGGGCCAAGAGTCGCTCGACCTCTTCCAACTCCACCGCATCGACCCGAAAGTGCCAGCCGACGAGCAGTTCGGCGTGTTGAAAGACCTCCTCGATGAAGGAAAGGTGAAGACGCTCGGTCTGTCGGAGGTTACCGTCGACGAGATCAAGGCTGCGCAGAAGGTGTTTCCCGTTGCTACCGTGCAGAACCTCTACAACCTCACCAATCGTCAGAGTGAAGACGTCCTGGACTACTGCGACGCGCAAGGTATCGGCTTCATTCCCTGGTTCCCCGTCGCCTCGGGCTCGCTTGCTCGTCCCGGCGGTCCGCTCGACGCGCTCGCGAAGGAAAAGGGCGTCAGCGTGGCGCAACTGTCACTCGCCTGGCTCTTGCTGCGCTCGACGTTGATGATTCCGATCCCAGGGACGTCGAAGGTGGCGCACCTCGAAGAGAACGTCGCGGCGAAGGACGTGGAACTCGATGACGACACGTTCAAGCAGCTGAGTGAGCTGACGAACTAGATCGCCGTCGTCGCCGCGTCGATCAGCGAGGCGCGAAGTTCTCGCTTGAGCACCTTGCCTTGAGGATTGCGCGGAAGGGCCTTCGAACGAAACACGTACCGGGTGGGAACTTCGAACTTCGCCAACCGCGCCGCGACGTGACGCGCGATCTCCTCGGCCTCGATTACTCGACCGGGGCGAAGCACGATGACCGCGGCGACCTCTTCGCCGAAGGTCGGATGGGGAAGACCTATGACAGCGCAGTCCGCGACGTCGGGGTGGTCGAAGATCGCGCCTTCGACGATGACCGAGTAGACGTTCTCGCCGCCGCGTATGATCATGTCCTTCGCACGGTCGACGATGTAGACGAAACCCTCGTCATCGATTCGCGCGATGTCACCGGTGTGCAACCATCCGTTGGTGAAGGCCTCGGCCGTGGCTTCGGGTTTGTTCCAGTAGCCGCGCACGACGTTCGGACCTTTGATCCAGAGTTCGCCAACGACGTCGGGACCGTGCGGTAGGTCGTCGGTCGGCTCTAATCCTTCGAAGCCCTCGGGCACGATGACCATCTCGTTCACTGGGTAGGCTGGGCCGCAACTACTGGGTTTAGCGAGGTAGTCCGGGCCGGCGTTGCCGCACACGCCAGCCGACGTCTCGGTGAGCCCGTACCCGTTGCTGGATTGACCACCGGGAAACGCCGTTCGGAGTCGTGAGGCGAGGTCCGGGGGAGGTGGGGCGCCGCCGTAGGCGATGCTCTTCACGCTCGAGGTGTCGAACGTCGCGAACGCCGGGTCGTCGAGGATCTGCATCGCGATGGTGGGCACGCCGCCGATGCCGGTGATGCGCTCGGACTGGATGAGCTCGAGCGCCCGTCGTGAATCGAAGTGATGCATCATCACGATCTTGTTGCCCGCCGCCGTCGCGGGGATCATGAACGCGTGACAGCCAGTCGCGTGAAAGAACGGGATGTTCAAGAGCCCCGAGGTCTGCTCGGCGGGACCGGCGTCGAGTGGGCCGAAACGCATCGCGGATCTCTGCCCCGCGAAGAAGAGGTTCATCAAGTTCGTGATGACGTTGCGGTGCGAACCCACCGCCCCTTTCGGATGACCTGTGGTGCCCGACGTGTACAGCATTGTCGCGTCATCGTCGGGACTTATGTCGACCTCGGGTGGCGTCGACGCGGGATCGACGTCGCCGAGGGCGTCCGCGAACGTCATGACGCGAAGTCGCGCGTGAGCTTCACCGATTCGCGTCGGACGCGTCAGATCGTCGCTCAAAACGATGACGGTTGACAGCTCCGTGAGTTCATCGAGTCTCGGGCGCACACGCTCGAGTCGCTCTTCGTCGACGAAGAGGACGGACGTGCCCGAATCACTAAGACCGTAGATCAGTTCGTCGGTCGTCCACCACGCGTTGAGTGGCACGACGACGGCCCCCGTCACGACCGATCCCCAAAAAGCCATCACCCATTGCGGGAGGTTTCGCGCTGCGATCGCGACCCGATCACCTTTTCGAACACCGAGCTCGACGAGCCGCGCGGCGAGGGTCGCCGCGGCACGGTAGTGCTCGTCGAAGGTGTAGCGCTGATCTTCGTAGACGAGGAAGTCACGCGTGGCGTGGTTGAGGGACAGATCGAGGATCTGACGTAGAGAAGTGGGCGCGTTCTTCCAGACGGTCAGCTCTCTGTCCTGCACCACGGCGCGCTCGGTCTCGAACATCTGTCCCGGTGCGATGAGGCGCGCCGTCGCCTCTTGGAGCGAGAGTTCCGCTTCACTCATGGACGAAGAGATTAGGTGGTCTCGTTGACAGGTTGAAAGAGCGTCGAGCGGTAGTGCACGAGCTCGCCGATCGACTCCCGGATGTCGTCGAGCGCACGGTGCGACGACTCCTTCTCGGGCAAACTCGCTACCACGTCGGGATTCCAGCGGCGAGCGAGTTCCTTCAGTGTCGAGACGTCGACGTTTCGGTAGTGCAAGAACGCTTCGAGTGTTGGCATGTACTCCTGGAGAAAACGACGATCGGTACCAATGGAATTACCACAGAGTGGTACGGTCCGCGCCTCGGCGATGTGGGACTTCAGAAAGTCGAGGGTTTTCGTCTCCGCTTCTTCATGCGTGATGGTGGACGCGACAATGGCTGGCAGCAGGCCCGACTTCGTGTGCATCTCGGTGACGAAAGGACCCATCTCGGCGAGCTGTTCGGGCGTGGCGTGCAAGACGAGATCGGGTCCTTCGGCGATGACGTTGAGGTGGTCGTCGGTGATCAGCGTGGCGATCTCCACGATGACGTGTCGTGAGGGCTCGAGGCCCGTCATCTCCAAATCCATCCACACCAGCACGTTGCGACACTACTTAAAGTGGCTGGCCACCGTGTGTAGCCTTCCCGCTATGGAAATCTTCACCAAGGTGCTACACCCTGACGCCGTACTGCCTCACTACGCCCACGAAGGCGACGCGGGGTGCGATCTCGTGGCGATCGAGTCGTGCGTACTTCGCGCCGGTGGGGGCCGCGCGATGGTCGCGACGGGTCTCGCCGTGGCGATTCCGGAGGGCCACGGGGGCTTCGTCCTTCCGCGCAGCGGACTGGCCTCAAAGCACGGCGTGACCTGCGCCAACGCGCCCGGCCTGATCGATCCGGGGTACCGCGGCGAAGTAAAGGTGGCGCTCGTGAACCTCGATCCCGAGCTCGACTACCACGTCGAGAAGGGCGATCGCATCGCGCAACTCGTCGTCCTCCCCGTGACGGCCGCGAACTTTCGGGTCGTCGACGAACTCCCGAGTGCCGCGCGCGGCGCGGGTGGATTCGGCAGCAGCGGCCGATGACGAAATTTCTCGGACCGCTCGACAGCGCCTTCATCTTGCTCGAGACACCGGGCACGTCGATGAACATCGGGGCCGTCATTGAGCTCGAGGTCGGCGACGTCATCGATCCAAAAGAGCGCTTCGAACGAATTGAAAGCAGCATCGCCGCGAGGATTCACGAGATCCCCGTTTTGACCCAACGAGTCGTGCGCGCTCCCTTCGATATGACGTGGCCAATCTTGGTCGAGGACGAAAAGTTCGACGTCAGTCGTCACGTCGTTCGTGCGGCTCTGCCGACGCCGGGTTCGCCCGAACAGTTCGACGTATACGTGTCGGAGTTCTTGTCGCGCTCGCTCTCGCCACAACGACCGCTGTGGCAACTTCTCGTCATCGAGGGCCTAGAAGACGGGCGCGCGGCACTCGTGATGAAGGCGCACCACGCGCTCGCGGACGGCGTCTCCTTCGCCGAGACGTTCGCCAACCTCTTTGACATCTCTCCCGAGATTCGCGAACCCGGTCCGCGCGTTGAGGTCGACGAGGAAGAACCCACCGTGACCACGTCGATTGGTCTCCTTCGTCAAGCACTCGCACGAGTGCGTCGCCACCCCCAGCTCTTAGTGGAGAACGTCGTTTCGTGGGGACGCCGACTCTACGAGATCCTTCGCGCGGTCGTCACCGTCATTTCGGAGCACAAGCGACGAAACGCAACACCCAACCAGCCATCGATCTTCGAGGCGCGACGTACCTCGCTCACGGGGGCGTCGGGGATCGAGAAGACGTTTCACCGTACTCGCGTTCCTCTGGCGGAGGTGAAGCGCGCCGCGAAGACGCGCGGCGTCTCCGTGACGGACTTCGTGATGGCGACGACGAGCGGCGCGTTGAAACGCCTGCTCGACGATCGTGGCGACGCCCTCAAGCGCGACCTCATCGCCTTCGTGCCGATTAACGTGCGCGGCGAAGGCGACACCGCCGACCTTGGGAATCAGATCTCCGGGATGCTCCTCGCGCTGCACACGGACGCGGCAGACCGTGAAGAGCGTTTGCGCGCCATCTCCGTCGACTCCGCGAAGACACGCGGCGAACAACGTCGTCATCGCGCCAAGATCTTTCAAGACGTACCTCGCGTGCTCGGGCCAACGTTGTTG
>DASZHK010000126.1:0-13752 GCA_035937905.1 Acidimicrobiales bacterium | reverse complement strand
GTGGAATACGGCCTGATTGACGAAGTTATAACGTCTCGAGCCTAGGTACCCAGATTTTTCGACGCTGGCCCGTAGGATGGGTCACGGCGTAAGTGTGTCAGGGGAGCCCGTGGCAAAATTCGGTGAAGGTAGCGACCTTATTAAGTGCAGTTTCTGCGCGAAGGGTCAAAAGCAGGTCAAGAAGCTCATCGCGGGACCGAGCGTGTACATCTGCGACGAGTGCATCGATCTATGCAACGACATCATCGCCGACGAGTTCGGTGACCGCCCCGAGTTCATCCTCGACGAACTTCCCACCCCACGCGAGATCTCCGCTTTCCTCGACGAGTTCGTAATCGGCCAAGTCGACGCGAAGAAGATCCTCGCCGTTGCGGTCTACAACCACTACAAGCGAATCCAGACCGGTCCCTTGCACGACGAGGACGTCGAAGTCGCCAAATCCAACGTGCTCCTGCTCGGTCCGACGGGCTGTGGCAAGACCTTCCTCGCGCAGACCCTCGCTCGCATGCTCAACGTCCCCTTCGCCATCGCGGACGCGACCGCCCTCACCGAGGCCGGTTACGTGGGCGAAGACGTCGAGAACATCTTGTTGAAACTCCTTTCCGCCGCCGACTTCGACGTCAAGCGCGCGGAGCGCGGCATCATTTACATCGACGAGATCGACAAGATCGCGCGCAAAGCCGAGAACCCCTCCATCACCCGCGACGTATCCGGCGAAGGCGTGCAGCAAGCGCTCCTCAAGATTCTGGAGGGCACGGTCGCGAGCGTCCCGCCCCAAGGCGGACGTAAGCACCCGCACCAAGAGTTCATCAACATCGACACCGCGAACATCTTGTTCATCTGCGGCGGCGCGTTCGCTGGGCTCGAAGAGATCATCGAGCGTCGTTTGGGCAAGAAGTCGATGGGCTTCAACCAGCCCGTGCAGTCTCGCCGCGGCGGTGACATCGAACTGTTCCGTCACGTCCTTCCCGAGGACATGGTCAAGTTCGGACTCATCCCCGAGTTCATTGGTCGCCTACCAATAGTGAGCGCCGTGCAACAACTCGATCGCGACATGTTGATCAAGGTGCTGACCGAACCGAAGAACTCACTCGTGAAGCAGTTCCAGCAAGTCCTCGCGATGGACGGCGTGGAACTCGTCATCGAAACCGACGCGCTCGAAGCAATCGCGGACCTCGCGCTCGAGCGTCAAACGGGCGCGCGGGGACTTCGCTCGATACTCGAACACGTGTTGTTAGAGCCTATGTACGACGTGCCCGGTCGCAGTGACGTCGTGAAGTGTGTCGTGACGGCGGCGTCGGTTCGCCAACACGAGGCGCCGAACTACGAAATGCGAAAGGCGGCGACGCGTACCCGTCGCGCCAGCTAAACCGTGCGCTTCGCTTCTTACGCTGAGGCGTTGCGCTGGCTTGAATCGCACGTGGACTACGAACGCGTCGCACCCAATCGCCAGCCCGTTCCTACCCTGCAGCCCATTCGTGACACGTTGGCGCAGTTCGCCGATCCCCAAGGCGACTATCCGAGCATCCACGTCACCGGTACCAACGGCAAGGGCACGACCAGCACGGTCATCAGCGCGCTCTTGGAGGCGACGGGGTTGAGAGTCGGGACCTTTACGAGTCCCGACCTTCACGCGATCAACGAGCGCATCGCGGTGAACGCGTCACCGATTGACGATGAGTCGCTGATTGGCGTTCTTGAACGTCTCTCTGACGTGGAATCAGTGACCGGCATCGTGCTGACGCGCTTTGAGCTGCTCACGGTGGCCGCGCTGCTGCACTTCTCTGACGAAGGCATTGACGTCGCGGTCGTCGAAGTCGGCATGGGTGGCACGTGGGATTCGACCAACGTCATAGACGCGGACGTCTCAGTGTTGACCAACGTCGATCTCGATCACACGGCCGTCCTCGGTCTCACCGTGGGCGCCATCGCGACGGACAAAGTCGGCATCTTTCGACCGAACGGCATCGCGATCGTGGCGACCACGAACGCAATCGTCGTCGAGATCGCGCAACGTCGAGCCGAAGAGTTGAACGCGACGCTCTGGCTCTTGGGTGACGACTTCGAACTCGAAGAGAACGAGCTCGCACTCGGGGGACGTGCGATCACGCTGAAGACACCGTTCGATCATTACGAAGAAGTACTCGTCACGCTCCACGGAATTCATCAAGGCGTCAACGCCGCGACGGCGGTCGTGGCGGCCGAGGCGTTCCTCGGTCGCGCACTTGGTGAAGCCGTCGTGACGTCAACGCTGTCCCACGCTCAAATGCCTGGTCGGATGGAAGTTATCGCGCGCAATCCCATGATCGTGGTTGACGGCGCGCACAACCCCGCCGGTGTTCGCGCGCTGGTGGCGACGTTGGACGGAGCGTTCGACGTGCGAGGTGAGCGTCGTTGCGTCATCGGGATGTTGACGGGTCGCGACGTCGACGACATGGTCACGCCACTCGTCGGCGCAGGCTTCAGTGAGTTCCACTGTTGCGCGCCGCGATCACCTCGAGCGGTGCCGGTCGGCGAAGTCGCCGACGCACTTCGACGTCACGGCGCAACGGCCTTCGAGCATCCGAGTGCGAAGGCTGCGCTCGCGCACGCGCGCGAGCGATCGACGGACGACGACCTCATCGTGGTCGCGGGGAGTCTCTACCTTGTCGCTGAAGTTCGCGGCGAAGTGTTACACGTGGCGTCTCGACACACGACGTAAGACTGTTAGATTGCCTGGCGTGAATAGAACGCTCATCATCGTGAAGCCCGACGCCGTCAAACGCGGACTCGTGGGCGAGGTGCTCGCACGTCTCGAGCGCCGGGAACTGCGCCTGGTAGCAGCGGAACTTCGGACCATCGACGAGGCCACGGCGACGCGTCATTACGCCGAACACGAGGGAAAACCCTTCTTCGAGCGCCTCGTCAGCTTCATCACCAGCGCGCCGGCGTTGGTCGCGGTCGTCGAAGGACCCGAGGACACCTGGCAGGTCGTTCGCACCATGATCGGCGCGACGAATCCAGCCGCCGCCGCGCCGGGTACCATCCGGGGCGACCTCGCGATCGACATGGCGACGAATTTGATTCAGGGTTCGGATTCGAGCGAGGCCGCGCAACGAGAGATCGATATTTTCTTCCCAGACTTGGCTTAGCGCGGCGAACTGGTCCAAGACTGCCGTCTTGCCCTAGCCTTAGAGCCAAGCGCGAGGTGTCTCACGCCTCAATAAAGGGAATCTATGGCTGATGGACGTTTCTCACTTTTGGGTCGTGACATGGCGGTCGACCTCGGCACCGCGAACACCCTCGTGTACGTCCGCGGACGCGGCATCATCCTGAACGAGCCCTCCGTCGTCGCGGTCGACGTCAAGGACGGCAAGCCCCTCGCCGTCGGCGCCGAAGCCAAGCGAATGATCGGGCGCACGCCGAGCAACATCCAAGCCATTCGTCCTTTGAAAGACGGCGTCATCGCGGACTTCGAGATCTGCGAAAAGATGCTGCGTTACTTCATCCACCGAGTCCACCAACGCCGTTTCGCCAAGCCCCGCATGGTGATCTGCGTTCCGTCGGGCATCACGGGCGTCGAACAGCGTGCGGTCATGGAAGCCGCCGAGTTCGCGGGCGCGCGCAAGGCCTACATCATCGAAGAGCCAATGGCCGCCGCGATCGGTGCGGGACTTCCGATTCACGAACCAACAGGCAACATGGTCGTTGACATTGGTGGCGGCACCACGGAAGTCGCCGTCATCTCGCTCGGTGGCATCGTCACGAGTCAGTCGATTCGCGTCGGCGGTGACGAACTCGACGAAGCACTCGTTGCCTACGTGAAGAAAGAGTTCCAACTCGCACTCGGTGAACGAACAGCTGAAGAGATAAAAATCCAGCTCGGTTCGGCCTTCCCGCTGCAAGAAGAGTTGCGCGCGGAGATCCGAGGACGTGACCTCGTCACGGGACTTCCGAAGACCGTCATCATCTCCACGGAACAGATTCGCCAAGCCATCGAAGAGCCCGTCCAGGCCATCGTCGACGCCGTGAAGGTCACCCTCGACCGCACCCCGCCCGAGCTGTCATCGGACCTGATGGAGCAGGGCATCGTCCTCACCGGTGGGGGCGCGTTGCTCGCGGGACTCGCCGCCCGCCTCGAGTACGAGACCAACATGCCCATCATCGTGGCGGACGATCCTCTCAACTGCGTTGCGCTCGGCAGTGGGATGTGTCTTGAAGAGCTTGACGTCTTCGCGCGCATGTTGAAGACCAGTCCTTCTCGTTAACGCGTGGCCACGGACCGTTCGCGGCGACGATCCTGGACCTTCGGGGTCGCGGTGGTGGCGACGGTTGCCATCCTCTATCTGACGACGGGGGTCTCGTCGGGCCTGCGCGGCGGCGCCAACATCGTGATCACGCCCTTCAGTTGGGCCGTCAACGCCATCGCTCGACCGATCGGCCACATGTTGGCGGGCACCGTCAACTACAGCGACGTCGTCGCGCAGAACGAAAAGCTTCGCTACCAACTCGCGAAAGCGCAAGAGCGAGCCAATGAAGAGTGGGCCTACGCTCGTCAACTCCAACAGATCACGACGCAGTTGAACGTGCCCTTCGTGGGATCACTGCCCACCGTCGCCGTGCAGGTCACCACACTCTCGCCGACGAACTTCTCCGCGACGGTCGGTATCTCCAAAGGTCGCGACAGCGGCGTCTTGGTCGGGATGCCCGTCGTCGCCAACGGGGGACTGGTGGGTCGTGTCATCGCGACGACCGCCAACGGCGCCACGGTTCGACTGATCACCGACACCGCTTCATCCGTGGGCGTCACGTTCAAGTCGGGCAAGAGTTCGCTGATCGTCTCGGGGCGAGGACTCAACAACGGCCTCGGCGCCACGGCCGTTCCTCTGGGTACGGCTGTCGCGCCTGGGACGAAACTCACGACGGACGGTCTCAACGGCGCGCTCTATCCGGCGGGACTTCCGGTGGCGTCCGTGAAGACGGTGACGTTGACGCCCGGCGCCGCGACGTACAACTTGACGTTGCAGCCGGCCGCGAACCTCCGTCAACTTTCTTACCTCGACGTCGTGATCTGGGAGCCCACGGCGTGAGACGAGTACTCGTCCCGGTGACGTTGGCAACGCTGATCATCGTCGCGATCCAACTTTCTGTCTTCTCCGGTCTTCGTTTCGCCGGCGTCGTCATCATGATCGTGTGGCTGTGGCCCCTCGTGATGGGCCTCGCCGGCCTCACCGCGCTGTCGCTGTGGTGTGCGTTGGTGGCGGGGGTCTTCTTCGACACGCACGCGACGACGCCCTTCGGTCTCACGGCCGTCGTGGCGCTGTTGCTCGCGTACGGCGCGTCGCGACTCGGGCGCGAAGGCGTGGGCGATCTCGACTCGGCGGCGTGGTGGGTGACGCCGCTCCTCGCGGCCGCGGCGGGTTTCGTGGCGCCGGCCCTCTTCGTCGGTGCGAGTTTCTTCACGCTTAACTTCTCCCTGTGGCGTGACAGTCTCTTCGCGGCCATGGTCGTGAACGCCGCTGCCTTTTTTGTCCTGGCTCGACCGATGGCGCGCGTTGCGCTCTGGTTGGGCAACCTTGGCGGATCGCGGCGATGACCAACTCATGGCGTAACCGACCGACGGGATCGTGGTTCTCGCGACTGTGGCGACCCTGGGTCAACTTGCACCCGTTTCGTGGTCGAGGTCGAATGATCAACGAGCGCAAATCGGTAGGCATCCGCGACCTCATGGCGTCACCCGACGAGGTGAACGCACGGCCGTTGCGCCGTTGGATCGTCATTGGGGGCTTCTTCTTGATCCTCCTGGTCGTCTTGATGGTGCGACTCTTCTTCCTCCAAGTCGTCGACTACAAGGCGTCGGTCGCCGCCGTGCAGTTGAACTCGCTTCGCACCACGACCATTCCCGCGTCGCGCGGTGAGATCCTTGACCGCTCGGGCAAGCCCCTCGTCACGAACGTCACCACCACGGAGCTTCGTCTCTCGAGGGCCGAGGCCGCGCTGCACCCCGCGATCATCGGCGCTCTGTCGTCAGTGACGGGACTCAGCGTGAAGACCATCAACGCCGACTTGGCGAACCTGCAGTACAACCAGTACCAACCGGCGCCCATCATGAGTAACGCCCCGGCCAAGGTGATCGAGTTCATCCAACTGCACCCGGCCGAGTTCCCCGGCGTCACGGTCCTCGACGCGTCGACGCGCGCGTACCCCAACGGGGGCAACGTCGGTGCCCAGATTCTCGGTTACGTGGGTCCGATAACGAGCCAAGAGATCGCGGCCAGTCCCAACGCGAACTACCAGCCCGACTCGATCTACGGCAAGACGGGCATTGAGAACTACTACGAGCAGTACCTGCGCGGCCGAGACGGAACGAGCACGCTCGAGGTCAACGTGAGCAACCAGATCTTGCGCGCAGTACAGACGAAGAAGCCCACGGTGGGCGATTCGGTCGTGCTCAACATCGACATGCCCTTGCAAAAGGCGCTGGACGGTTACTTGTCCTCGGAGATCCTGGCGGACCGTCACTCCGTCGACCCGATCTCGGGCAAGGTTCCCGCAGCCCTCAACGGCGCCGCCGTCGTCCTCGACCCCAACACCGGTGCCGTGCTCGCGATGGCGAGCTACCCCTCGTACAACCTCAACTCCTTCGTGAGCGGCTTGTCGAACAGCGCGTTTCACCAACTGCTGAAGGTCGGCGCCTTCAACAACTACGCCATCCAGGGCCTCTACACACCCGGCAGTACGTTCAAACTCATCACCTCGACGGCGGAACTGCAGACGGGCATCTTGTCGGCGTCGAAGTACATCGACGACACCGGGACCTTCACGGTGCCGGGCTGTGAAAAGGCCGCCAAGCACAGCTTGTGCGTCTTTCACGACGACGACAACTCCGCGGCCGGACTCATCAACCTTCCAAAGGCGCTCACCGTGTCGTCCGACTACTACTTCTATAACTTGGGCTACCTCTTCTGGTCCCAGACCAACAAGTACGGCCAGACACCCATCCAGAACGTCGCCACGCAGTACGGACTGACGCAGACCACCAACATCGACCTTCCCCAAGAAGTCCAGGGCCGCGTCGACTCACCACTGGTTCGTCAACAACTGCACGCCGCGGCGCCCGCGGCCTTTCCCAACGTCGCGTGGTACACCGGTGACAACATCGAGATGGCCTTCGGTCAAGGCACGACCGCCCTCACGCCGATCGCGTTGGCGAACGCCTACGCCACGTTCGCGAACGGCGGCACGCGCTACGCGCCCGAAGTCGCGGCCGGCGTGGTCGACCCTCACGGCAACGTGGTCATTCGCTACACGCCGCGCGTGCTCGGCCACGTGAGCCTGCCGGCGAGCATTCGTAACCCGATCCTTCAAGGACTGACCGGCGTGGTGTCGAGCCCTTCGGGTACGGCGTACTACCCCTTCAAGACCAACATCAACTTCTCCCTTTCGAGTTTTCCGATCGCCGGTAAGACTGGTACAGCCAGCAATCAGCCAGGCGCCGAGCCGAACTCGTGGTTCGTCGGCTTTGGTCCCACGACCCATCCCAAGTACGTGGTGCTGTGCGTGATCGCCGAAGGTGGCTACGGCGCGAGCGCGTCGGCGCCCGTCGTGGCGAAGACCTTCAACTTTCTGGTCGCGCACCCAGTGCCGGCCCTGAAACTGGGCGCGCAGTTGACCACGCCGAAGAAGAAGAAGTGATGCTTGAGCCTCGTCGAGGGCTCAAATAAGTCAACTATTGGTCCTCGTGGACTAACGTTGTGGCGTTGGGCGCTTTGGCACAAAGGGTGCCGGACGCAAAAGAACGTCGCCGTAACGCAGTGTTTTCTCCGTTACGCACAGCATTGAGGACATCTCGTGGTACACGCCAGTGCGCTGCTTCTACTCAGTATGGTGACCGTCCTCGCCGTCACGGCCCAACGAGCCTTTGGTCTTTTTCACAACGCCAACGTCGCGAGCATTCCGCCGCGCGTGGCCCCTACTCGTGGTGCGACGCGCCACGTCCTAACCATCAAGAACGCAAGGAGTACCCGTCGTGAGCGACGAAACCATCCAACCATCTCCCTCATCATCTAGTCCAAGAATTGGTGATACCCGACCCGCACCTCAAATAGGCGACACTCGACCAGGAGCATCAGGCTCGACGTCGACGCCCAGTTCGTCGCCAGCCGCGCCCGCCCAAGGGGGTGGCAACCGCCGTCGCCGTGGCGGACGAGGTCGCTCCGGCGGACAAGGAAATCGAGACGGACGCGAGGGTCGCGCGGGTCAGGGCAACCAAAACGGTCAGTCCAACCAGCCCCGCCGCATCGTGGACGCGCCCGTCGAGGCCTCGGCGCCCGAAGCGGGTGACGGCGACGCCTCACGTCAAGGTCGCGCGAAGCGCCGCCGCGGGGGAGAGCGTCGTACCCGGGCCCAGGGCCGCTACCTCATGGCCGTGCACACGACGACCGACGGGACGCACATCGCCACCCTCGAAGGTCGCTCGATGGTCGAGTACACCGTGGCGAAGAACGCCGACGAGACGAACCAGATCGACGGCAACATCTACGTGGGTCGGATCCAAAACGTCCTCCCGGGCATGGAACTCGCCTTCGTCGACATCGGTATCCCGAAGAACGCGGTGCTCTACAAGGGCGACGTCTCGTTCGACACCGAGGACGTGGACGGCGTGTCCACCAATGACAAGCGCATCGAAGAGATGATCAAGGCCGGCCAGACCATCGTCTGTCAAGTCACGAAGAACGCCATCGGCGCGAAAGGCGCGCGCCTCACCCAAGAGGTCTCACTGCCCGGCCGCTTCGCGGTGCTGGTCCCCAACTCGTCAACCATCGGCATCTCGAAGCGTCTGCCCGACGGTGAACGTCGACGTCTTCGCAAGATCATCGACGAAGTGAAGCCCGTTCGCCACGGCATCATCATCCGCACCGCGGCTGAGGGCGTGACGGCCGACGACCTCTCGCGTGACGTGACCTCACTCGTGGAGAAGTGGTCGGCCATCGAGGCGGAAGTCGCGAAGTCCAACCAGCCCCGTCTCGTCTACCGCGACCTCGACCTCGCGGTTCGCGTCCTTCGTGAGGAGCTCAACGACGAGTACCGTGCGGTCCTCATCGACGACCGTACGTTGTACGAGAAGGTCCGTGAGTACGTGCTCGCGGTGAACCCCGAACTGGCCGACCGCATCGAGTTCTACGACCGCGAAACTGAAGAGCTGCCCCTGTTCGAGCGCTACTTCGTGCACGAACAGCTCCACCGATCCTTGGACCGCAAGGTCTTTCTTCCCTCCGGGGGCTCGCTCATCATCGAGCGCACCGAGGCTCTCACCGTCGTCGACGTGAACACCGGTAAGAACGTCGGTACCAACAACCTCGAAGAGACGGTCTTTCGCAACAATCTGGAAGCGGCCGACGAGGTCGCGCGCCAGCTCCGCCTGCGCGATATTGGCGGGATCATCGTCATCGACTTCATCGACATGGAATCGCGGGGCAACCGCGAAGCGGTCGCCTCGGCGCTGCGCCAAGCCCTCTCTCGCGACAAGACCCGTACCCAGGTCTTCGACATCTCGGAACTCGGCCTCGTTGAAATGACCCGCAAGCGCGTGAACGAGGGACTGCTCGAGTCGCTCTCGGTCGTGTGCAGCGTCTGTGACGGGCGTGGCTTCATCGTAAAAACCGGACTGTAGTCCAGAGTCTTTCGAGCCATCCGCTAGTATGGAAACCTTATGTACGCCGTTATCCGTGTAGGCACATCTCAAGAGCGCGTCACCGAGGGCCAAGTGGTCCGCGTTGACCTGCGTTCCGAAGAGATCGGTGCCGATGTCCAGTTCCAGCCCGTCTTGCTCGTGGATGGTGACGACGTCGTCGCCGGACCCGCGCTGAAGGGCGCCACCGTCACGGCGAAGATCATTGGTGAGGAAAAAGGCCCCAAGATCCGCGCACTGACCTACAAGGCGAAGTCGATCCAGCGCCGGCGCTGGGGACACCGCCAGCATTACTCGACCGTCGAAATCACTAAGATTTCGGCCAAGGCCTAAGGAGTATCGATGTCAAAGACCAAAGGTGGCGGATCTACCCGCAACGGCCGCGATTCCAACGCCCAGCGACTTGGCGTGAAGACGTTCGACGGCACCGCCGTCAAGTCCGGCAGCATCATTGTTCGCCAGCGTGGCACGCAGTTCCACCCGGGCCGCAACGTCGGCATCGGTAAGGATGACACGCTGTTCGCGCTCGCTGAGGGAACCGTGAAATTCGGCTTCCGTGGCGGCAGAAAACTGGTTGACGTTCTCGCCAACTGAGTTTTCCTCCTAAAACTAAGAATCCCCCGGGCCTCGGCCCGGGGGATTCTTAGTTTGAAGCGAGAACTACGCGCCTTTGACGGCCTTTTTGAAGGTCGAGCCAATGGACACTTTCGGGGCCCGGGAGGCCTTGACCTGAATTGCTTCACCGGTCTGAGGGTTACGGGCGGTACGAGCCTTACGCTCAACACGCTCGAATGATAAGAACCCCGACAGCACGATCTTTTCACCCTTGGAAACGTTGCCCACTACGACGTCTTCGAAGGCCTTAAGGACCTCCGCTACCGTGTTCTTGGTGGCGCCACTTTCGGCGACAATTGCTTCTACCAACTCGGCCTTGTTCACCGGTCGACTCCTTACTCTCGTTGAAACGGAACTGGGCTTTTCCAGCAACCACCGTCATTTTTAGCGTAAAAACAAGGAAAAATGGGGATATCGTCCTAAGAATTGGCCCTGATTACAATTTGAGAAATTTAAAATACCTGTTGGTAGATGGTTTCCATTTATTGCTCCACAGAGATTTTCATATTCCAGGCTCTACGATGGGCGGGTGAATACCGTGAATCGCAAGAAAATAAAGGAGTTGGTGGCCCGAGAGCGCGCCAGCTACGAGATCCTGCACCCGCGCTCGAAGGCGCTGAGCGAGGCCTCCGTGAACCTCTTGGCCGGCGTGCCGATGACGTGGATGGCCAAGTGGGCCGGTGGCTTCCCCCTTGGCTTTGCGAGCGCTCACGGCGCCCTCGTCACCGATCTCGACGGGATTGAGCTCGTGGACTTCGCGCTTGGCGACACGGGGGCGATGGCGGGCCATTCGCCGGCGCCCTTGATGGAGGCGCTGGCCCAGCGCGTAGGGGTTCACGGTGGCGTGACCACCATGTTGCCCAACGAAGACGCGCAGTGGGTGGCCGCCGAGATGACCCGACGCTTCGGACTTTCGCGCTGGTCGTTCACGCTCTCGGCGACGGACGCCAATCGCTGGATGCTTCGTCTCGCGCGTCTCGTCACGAATCGGCCCAAGGTCTTGGTTTTCTCCTACTCGTACCACGGCACGGTCGACGAGACGTTCGTCGTGGTTGACGAAAACGGAGTCGCCCATTCTCGTGAAGGCAACGTCGCGCCGATGGTCGACCCGACGACGACGACGCGCGTGGTCGAGTTCAACGACCTCGTGGCTCTCGAGCGTGAGCTTGGCCACGGTGACGTCGCCGCGGTGTTGACGGAACCGGCGTTGACGAACATCGGCATCGTGCTTCCCGCGCCCGGATTCTTAGACGGCGTGCGCGAGCTCTGTGACGCCGCCGGGACCTTGCTCATCCTGGACGAGACGCACACCTTCTCGGCCGGTCCCGGGGGGATGACGAGACGTGACGACTTGAAACCTGACGCCGTCACGATCGGCAAGTCACTCGGCGGCGGCGTGCCCTGTGGGGCGTTCGGGCTCAGCGAGGAACTCGCGGCGCGCGTCTTGGCGAGCACCGTCGACGGCGCGGACATTGAAGACGTGGGCGGCATCGGCGGAACGCTGGCCGGAAACGCACTGAGTCTGGCCGCCATGCGCGCGGTACTCGGTGAGGTCCTCACCGACGAGGCGTTCGGTCCGATGGAAGACGTGGCGACGGCGTTCGTCGCTGGGGTGAAGCGATCCATCGACGAGCAAGACTTGCCCTGGTCGATCACGCAACTGGGCGCGCGCTGCGAGTACCGGTTCGCTTCGCCGGCGCCCACCAACGGTGGCGACGCCGCGAGGAGCTCGGATCCACTTCTCGACGAATACCTCCACCTCTACCTCCTCAATCGCGGCGTCCTGCTCACGCCCTTTCACAACATGGCCCTTATGTGTCCCGCGACCACGCTCCACGACGTCGCGAAACATCAGGTCGTCTTCGACGCCGCGCTCGACGAACTCCTGTCGTAAAGGGAGTCCGCGGAGGGCGGCCCGTAGGATAGGGGGGTGTCCTCCTTCGTCGACAGCGCGCAACTGCACGCCAAAGCTGGTGACGGCGGGGCTGGATGCGTCAGTTTTCGTCGAGAAGCCCACGTCGCCAAGGGCGGACCCGACGGCGGCGACGGCGGCAAGGGCGGCGACGTCTGGCTCGAAGCCGACCACAATCAGGCCTCGTTGCTCGGCTTTCGCGACCACCCGTTTCGCCGAGGCACCGACGGCCAGCACGGCACGTCAAAGCGCATGCACGGTTCACGGGGCAAGGACGTCGTCGTGTCCGTGCCGGTGGGCACCATGGTCTACGGACCCGACGGGCAACTTCTCGTTGACTTGAAGGGTCCCGGGGACCGGTGGCTCGCCGCCGAAGGCGGACTCGGTGGTCAGGGCAACGCCCGATTCCTCTCGAATCAGCGTCGAGCGCCGGCCTTCGCCGAGCAGGGAGAGCGCGGTGAGGAGCGCTGGTTCGATCTCGAACTGAAGCTCCAGGCTGACGTGGCCCTCATCGGCTTTCCGAACGTCGGCAAGTCCACCCTCATCTCGCGTGTGTCGGCCGCGCGACCGAAGATCGCCGACTATCCCTTCACGACGCTCGTACCGAACCTGGGCGTCGTTCGCGTGGGGGCGAGGGCGGCTCGCCGCGGTGACGCCACCGAATTCGTCATGGCGGACATACCAGGGCTCATCGAAGGCGCCGCCGAAGGCCGCGGTCTCGGCCACGCCTTTCTCCGTCACGTGGAGCGTGCTCGGGTCCTCTGCGTGCTCCTCGACCTCTCGGAGCTGGCCCCGCGACCGCCCGAAGAGCAACTCGAGGTGTTGCTGGGAGAGCTCGGCAACTACCAGGCCGATCTCTTGACGCGTCCGCGCGTCGTTGTCGGCTCGAAAGGTGACGTCGCGGCCTACGAACTCGAGGGCGTCGAAAGCATCTCGGCCGTCACCGGCGAGGGACTCGACAAGTTGGTCGGGACGCTCGCCGGACTCGTGACGGGCGCGCGCAACGAAGAAGCCGAGGCCCTCGAACACGAGGTCGTCGTGCACCGACCGGTCCCCGACGAGATCACCGTCGAGCGCACGGGTGCGAGCGCCTGGACGGTGCACGGTCGCGCCGCGCGACGGGCAGTGCGGTTCCAAGACCTCACCGACGATCAAGCGCTCGCGGAGATCGTCCATCGCCTACGTGAACTCGGCGTCGATCGACTGTTGACGCGCGCAGGAGTGAAGGACGGCGACGTCGTCAGTATTGGCACGCTCTCCTTTGAATGGTGGCGCGACGAAGTGGGCACCGGGCTCGACCGCGGCGAGCACCACCGCGCCACCCGCCGCGAACGCCTCGCGCGTCACGGACGTCTGGACGGGAACGGGAGTGATGACGAGTCGTAGCGTCGTCGTCAAAATCGGTACGTCGTCAGTAACGACTGCCGAAGGCAACGTCGATTACGACGTCCTCGTGAACGTGGCCGCTGACGTCATCACGATGCGCGACGAAGGTTGGTCGGTCGTCGTCGTCACGTCGGGGGCGATCACCGCCGGATGGTCTGAAGTGGGCAAC
>DASZHK010000125.1:0-48605 GCA_035937905.1 Acidimicrobiales bacterium | reverse complement strand
TCATCATGGTGGCGTACCTCTTAGTTGCGAAACGCTTCGGCGCCTTCGAGTCCCTGTGAAGCGTCGACTGATCGCGCGAGGAGGACTCTGGCTGTGGGTGTGGGCCGTGCTGGCCTTCCTCTTCGGTCCCATCATCACGATCCTCATCTTCAGTTTCGACCGCTCGAACATCGAGACGTTGCCAATTCGAAACTGGACGCTCTCGTGGTACCAAGTCGCGTGGCACGACCAACAGGTCCGTCAAGCCTTCGTCCACTCGCTCAAGGCGGCGTGCGCGGCGACGTTGTTGGCGCTCATCCTCGGCTCACTCGCCGCCTTTGGCGTACACCGCGCGCGGTTCTTCGGTCGCGACACCGTCTCACTGTTGTTGGTCCTCCCGATCGCGTTGCCCGGCATCATCACCGGCGTCGCGCTCAACTCCACGTTCCAGTGGGCCGGCATCACGCTCTCACTTTGGACCATCATCATTGGCCACACAACGTTTTGCATCGTCGTGGTCTACAACAACGTCGTCGCGCGGCTTCGTCGAACGTCGTCCACGCTGTTTGAGGCCTCGGCGGACCTCGGCGCCTCGACGAGTCAGACCTTTCGTTTCGTCACCTTGCCCCTCATCGCCACGGCGCTCGTGTCGGGCGGTCTGTTGGCCTTCGCGCTAAGTTTCGATGAAGTGATCGTCACGACCTTCACGGCGGGCGCACAGAACACCCTGCCGATTTGGATCTTCGGCGCCATTCGCTTGGGTCAGCAACTTCCCGAAGTCAACGTGGTCGTGACGGCGGTGGTCGTGTTGATGTTCATCCCCATCGTCATCGCGGCTCGCCTCACCGGGCGCGACACCTTCAGTGCTTCGTCGACGCGGACGAACTGATTCGCTAGCCCTTGTTGAGTGCGGTTTGCGCGAGCTTCAACTGCTGGTTCATCGCGTTCACGTCTTTTTGATACAGCCCGAGGTCGCCGTTGGAAAGTGCGGACTGCGCTCTCGCGTAGTCCACCGATGCCTGCGCCAGGTACGAAGCGACACTCGCGCCGGTCTTCGTGTTGCCCGATCCGCTTCCCGTGCCGGGATTCGAGTTGGCGATACCGGTCACGTTGGCGCCGAAGACGTCCGACAACGCGCCCGCGAGCGTCGGCTCGATGCCCACGTCCTGGTTGAAGACCGCGATGACGTAGCGCAACTGGGGCAACGGGTTTGCCGTGCTCGTGACGTAGAGGGGACGGATGTAGAGCACGCTGGAGTCGAGGGGCACCGTGAGGTTATTGCCGAGGACGACACTGGAGCCGTGTTGGTCGAGGGGCGTGATGATCGAACTGACCTTGGAGGTCTGTTGGATCTCCGAGTCGGCCTGCAGGGGTCCGGTCACCGTCGTGCCGCGAGGCGTCTCGTAGACGCTGAGCTGTCCGTAGTTACTGGGGTTGCTCGTCGCGACGATGAAGCCCGTCAGGCTCTGCACCGTCGAGGAGTTACCGGCCGGCACGTAGTCGACCGACTCGAGCAGTTGCTGTTGGTTCTTACCGGGCAGTGAACCAACCTGGAACACGGGGCTCATCGCGGAGAACGACGTCGAGATGACGTCGCCCGCCTTGTTGAGCGTTGAGGTACGCGCGAGCGCCTGTCCCGGTGAGCCGGCACCGGTCGTGGGCGAGATCTGCCAGCGGTCCGACGCCGAGTAGAACGCCGTCGCGGAGGTGATGTGGTAGCGCCCGTACGTCGCGGCCTGGACCGAGAAGAGGTCACCGGGGTAACGCAGGTGCGTGCGGATCGTCGACGGCATCGCGCTCAGTGGCTGGAACAGCGTCGGGAACGCCGAACGGTACGCCTTCAAGATCGGGTCGTTGGGGTCGTTCGCGTAGAACGTCATCGCGCCGGTGTAAGCGTTGACGACGACCTTGACGGAGTTGCGCACGTAGTTGAAGCTCCCGGGCAGTCCCCCGGTGTTGATGTTCAGCTGATTGGCGTCCTCGCTGTAGGGGTACTGCGAGGTCGTCGTGTAGCCGTCGAGGACGTACTGCAGTTCACCGTTCGCAACGACCGCGTAGGGCTGGGAGTCGAAGGAGAGGAAGGGCGCGGCCTTTTCGGCCATCTGTCGAACGTCACGTACGAAGAGCACCCGACTCTTCGCGTCGATCTGATTCGAGATCAGGAAGTTGAAATCACCGAGGCGAAGCGCGAGGGCCATGCGCGAGAAGATCGAGCCCACTGGCACGCCGCCCGTGCTCTTGTAGTGCGTCTCGACGGGGGTACCGGCGTTGGCACCGGCGTTCACCTGGTAGTCGAGTTCGGGCTGTTTCGAGTTGGCAACGACCCAGCCGTTGTAGCCGATGCCGAAATAGATGTCGGGCTGGGTCAAGAGCGGCAGTCCGTTGGTGGAGACGGGTGGCACGTTCGAGACGTCGAAGATCGGGTTGCCCGTCGCCGTGTCGACTTGATTGGCCGCCACGACCGCGGCACCGATGCCGTGCGTGTACTGCAAGTGCTGGTTCACCCAACCCTGCGAGGGGAGGTTGTTGGAGTTGAGCTGGCGCGCGCCGATCAAGACGGGCGTCAACTTACCGTTGATGAAATAGCGATCAACCGACAACGTCGTGAAGTTGTAGTAGGAGCGGATCGACTGACGACGGTTGACGGTCTCGAGGGAGATCTTGCTCGACGGATCCCAGAGACGAATGTTGTTGAGCGTCGCCATGTTGGCCTTGATCTGTGACTGCGTGATCGACGTCGAACCGGCGAACGTGTGGACTTGCACCTTGTCGAGGCCAAAGGCCGCGCGCGTCGCGGTGATGTTGCGTTGAATGTACGGCGACTCGAGCGACTGCTGGTTCGGGCTCACCTTCAAGGCTTGGAGAAACGTGGGGTACAACACGCCGATGACGAGCGCGACGAACGCCCACAGCCCGACCGCGACGACCGGGAGTGACCATCCCCGTGAGCGCACGTTGTACAAGAGAATCGCCGTGGCCGCGAGCGACAGGTAGAAGAGGATCGTCAGGGCCGGCATTCGCGCGTGCAGGTCGGTGTACGAGGCGCCCTGGTCGTACCCGTTGTTGGAGTTGACGAGCTCCCACTTGGCGATGAGGTACCCGGCCGCCTTCATGAGCGCGATGGCGGCACCGATGACCGAAAGGTGGGCCTTCACCCGAGGCGCGACGCGAGGCGTGGCGCGCGTCGTGCGGATACCGCCGTTCAAGAAGTGAAAGCCCGTCGTCACGAGGATCGCGAAGATCAAGACGACGAGGAACCACGTGACGACGTAGGAGATGAAGGGCAACGTGAAGACGTAAAACCCGAGGTCCTTGTGAAAGACCGGATCCACCTGGTGAAAGGACTGGGCGTGCGAGAACAACAAGTACTTCTGCCACTGACCCGTGGCGTTGAGACCCGCCACCAGGCCCATGATCAGCGCAATCGCGGCGTAGACGCGCTTGGCGTAGGGACGCACGACGTTCTGGAAGCGCCGCACGACTTCGTCTTCGGGCTCGAATGAGAGATCGCGCGCGCCGTAGCGGTCGGTGAGCAGGAGATTGCCCCACATGATGAAGAAGAAGATGGCGCCGAACGTGAAACCGAGACCGACCTTCACGAAGAACAACGTCGAGAAGACGCTCGAGAAGCCGACCGAGGAGAACCACATCTGGTCAGTCCAAAGGACCGCCAAGTTGCGCAGTGAGAGGAAGCCCACCAACAAGACAACGACGATCAGCCCAATCCAGAACCGCCGTGACAGTCGTCCGAGGCGACGTGGTCGTTGAGGGACGTCGGTGGGACTGCGCACGGGTCGAGCCTACGACTTTCTCAGACAGGAACGACAGTGCAGGCACAGCCCGCGTGCAACGGTGGGTACGGCGAACCACTAGGAAAGTTCTCACCCGCGATGCGCTCACCGGACTCCGAGTCGTGCGAACACAAGTCGCACGGCGCGTCGTTTGGAGCTGCGAAGAATCGAATCGATCGTCCCATGGACGCCGTCACGACACCGAGATGAAACGCTCGTCGTGCCGCGTCGGTGCAGAGTCGTTCGACGCGCGCGCCACGCCATTCGCGGTACGCCGCGTTCACGCGTTCCTGCCCATCCCCACTGCTGTCGGAGAGAATCCTCTTGCGCAGTGCCAACACGATGGTGACCGCGAGGTCCGCCGCGCAGTCCTGTAGCGACTGCTTCTCGACGTTCGCGCCCGGGGCGCCACCCTCTTCTCTCGCGAACTGCACTCCCGCAAGGGCCGCGTGTTCGAGAGCTTCAAAGGCCGCGTCGGCGTAGCGCGCACGCTGATCGTGCTCGTCCTCGAGTTCGGTGGTGATCATGGCCTGTACGCCACGCAGACGTTCGAGCATGACGTTCTGGTCGTCCTGGAGCGCGCGCTTGACGCGACGGGTCAACACGGCGAGTGACTCCTCGAGCGCGGCGTCGCGGCGACGAAAGAGCACGCCAACGGGTGTTTCGGGCTTGTGGGCGGCCGCCTTCTTGGGCGGCGGCATCGTCACGCCACGCTCTTCGAGCGTGGCCTTTCGAAGTCGGGCGAAGATCTCGTTCACGACGTCCGTGCCGGACGGGTCGTCCTCTAAGAGTGACTCTTCGACGGGTGCCGCACTCTTGGGGGGCTTGCGGGGTCGGGACTTCGTCACCGTGGCGTCTTCTCCTGTCTCTAGCGCGGCGTCGGGCACGTCGCGGAGAGGTGTGCCGGCCAGCAGTTCCTCTTCGGTAGGCTCCGGCGCCGCGGGCTGCATTCGCAGCGCCTCGAGTGCGGCGCCGCGGGCGACCTCGTCGGAACCGTTTATTCCAGACAACACGTCGTCAACCTGAAGACGCACCGTTGCTATGAAAGAGCCTAACGTGTCGCGCGCCGCCCGCAACTGCTCAATCTGCAGGTGCAACGCCTTTCGCTTGACCGCGAGATCGTTGAGCACGTTGCGCCGGGCCTCGTTCGACTGTTCGACGATCGCCCTGCCCTGCTCCCTCGCGCGCTCGACCAGAGCTTCGCCGTTGACCTTGGCGGAGTCGATGAGTCGCTCCGCGGCCAGGCGAGCGTCGTGGTCGATCGTGGCGCTGGTGTTCTCGGCCTCGGTGATCAACGCGGTCGCGCGTTCCTGCGCCTCGATGAGGTGACTGGCGCTTCGTTGTTGGGTCTCAGTGAACACTTGGGCACTGCGCTCTTGCGCCTCGGAGGTGACCCGGCCCGCCTCTTCGTGCGCGGAGCGAAGGATGGCGGCGCTCTGGGCCCCGAGGGCGCTCGTGAGTGTCGCCTCGTCAAAGGTGGGATTTGCCGCGCGGCGCTGCGCCTCGTTGACCTGTTCTTGGAGTTCGCGAATGCGGTTCTCGAGGTGACCCATCTCGCGAGCGACCGACTCGAGGTGGAGTCGGACTTCGTTCGGGTCCAGGCCGCCCTTTCGCACCGTCGTGAAGTTGGTCCGAGCGATATCGGACGACGACGGGCGCGTCGTAGAGGTTATTCGGCGGTCGTCCATTCCTTCCAGACTACGGCGTGGCGCAGCTGATTTTGGTCTTACGACGCCTTCGTCGGCGCAGTAAGGGGTTGGGGTTTGGCGCCGCCGAGCGAGCGGAGTTCCTTCAGGACCTGCTTCAACGTGGTGACGGGAATTATTTTGAGGCCCGTTTGGTGCGCGTCTCGCGCGGCGGCGACGTCGCCACCGCTGTCGGGAACGAAGAAGTACGTCGCGCCCGCGCGCGCCACCGCGACCGCTTTCTCCTCAACCCCTCCGACCGCTCCGACGTTGCCTTGCGCGTCGATCGTGCCGGTCACGGCGATGACGTGATGACCGGTTAACGAGCCGCTCGTCAGTTCATTGATGAGCGTCAGCGTCATCGCGAGGCCCGCCGAAGGTCCCCCGATATTGGCGGTGTTGATCGCGACCGTCGCGGGTAACGCGTAACTGAAGCCGTCTTCGATGCTGACCCCGAGGTACGAGCGGTCGGCGCCGGTCACGTTGGGGCACCCGGATATCGCGAGACCCGTGGGCACCTTGGCCGTGTCGAGTTTCACCGTCTTCGTCGCGCGGTACGCCAACACGCCCGAGTTCGAGATCTTCACCGGGCGAACGTGCAGCGTCAGTTGTGTACCGGGCGCGAGCGAGTGCACGGCACCGAGGAGTTGACAGCCCGAGGTGATCGACGTCGCGTTGACGCCAACGATCTCGTCACCCACGTGCACGCCCGCCGACCTCGCCGGTGACGGTGAGACGACGCCGGTGACGATGGTGCCCGTCCTCGTCGACGGTACCGTCCAACCGACCGCACGAAAGGCGGCCGCTTCTGCGGCCTGTTTGGCGTCACTCATCTGCAGGAAACCTTGGGCGCTCAGTTCGTCGAGGGGAACGCCGGGCTCCACGAGCTGGTTCGCGGTGATGATCTGGACGTGCGACTGGAAGTGCGACTTGATCCAGCCCCAGTAGTTCAACTGTTGTTCGTACACGTCGGCCAGCATGATCTTGTCGTGACGTGGATTCGTCGCGACGCCGTGGATCTTCACGAGTGGCGCCACCGGTGTCGCGTTGCCCGGCGAGATCAGGTAGTCGTTGGTGCTCCTGGTCCCCATGACGACGACGAGTCCGAAGATGATGGGAACGATAACGAAGAAGGAGGTCGGCCAACGGCGTGTTCTCTGTCGTGCTGGAATAGGGCCGTGACTAGTGATGAGACCACGATAGTTGAGCCCTTTGAGAACGAACTTTTGCGCGCGAGTTTCTCAAACAGCGCGAAGAGCACGGCGCTCTTGATGTCGACGCTCGAGTCGACCGTCACCCGCTATCGCGTGTTGGCACTTCGTGGACTCGTTCGTCAGTCGCTCATGACGACTGACGTCTGGCAGCGCGCCCTGCGCGACAGTGACGTCGACGTACGTCGCGACGCCATCCAACAGTTGGCGCACGACCCACAACTCGATCCTGCGGTGCTCGTCGAGGTGAACGGCCTACTCGGCGATGACGACGCGCTCGTCGTCGAGGGCGCCGCGTTCGCGCTCGGCGAACACCTTGACGTCAACGCGGTCGAGGCACTCTGCGTCGTCGCGACGACGCACGACGACGCGCGCTGTCGCGAGTCGGCGATCGCGGCACTCGGCGCTATTGGCGACGACCGGGCGAGATCGACGATCATCGCGTCACTGAAGGACAAGCCACCGATTCGTCGTCGAGCGATCGTGGCGCTCGCGAACTTCGAAGGTCCCGACATCGACGCCGCGCTCGACGACGCCGGCGAGGACCGCGACTGGCAAGTCCGCTCAGCGGTTTCGCAACTTCGAAGTACCGAGGACTAACGGTCAGCGCTGCGAAACAGCGCGTGCAACGAAGCCATCTCTTCGAGACAGGCCTGTAGTCCCTGAATGACGACGAGGTCGGCTTGCGGGGCCACGTTGACCTCGACGCCCGTCGCCGTCGCGACCAGTTCCGCGACGTCCATCAAGTTGGCGTGGCCGCCGACGAGCGTCATACCTCTCGCACTCACGTCCTGCGAGAGATCGGGAGGCGTATCGCTCAAGCACTCTTCGATCATGCGGATGGTCGAGTTGAGGACGTCGTGCACTGCACCGTTCACTAACTCTGCGGTCACTTCCACTTCCACCGAGTCGCCGCGGTCCACCGTGCGCGCGAGAACGACTTCAACGAGGCCGGCCGTTCGACCGAGCGCCGAAGCGAGGGTGCACTTGAGCATCTCGACGACGGACGGCGCGACGACGACGCCGACGTTCAGTCGCAGCGCCGTCGCGATCGCCGCGTCGACGTCGTTGCCCCCAATTCTGCGCGCGCCGCCGGTGACGATGCCGCCAAGAGAGATGACCGCCGCCTCGGACGCGCCGGCGCCCATGAGCGTCACCGCCGAGCCAATGGGATCTTGCACCGGCAGACCGAGACCGATCGCGGCGGCAAGCGGCGCTTCGACGAGCGACACTTCGCGCGCGCCAGCTTGAATGGCGGCCTGTCGTAGCGCTCGACGCTCGATGGCCGTCGCGAGAGACGGGACGCTCATCACGACGCGCGCTCGACTCAACTTCGAGACGCCCGCGCGATCGAAGAGCGCTTCGATGAGGCGCGCCGTCACGTCGAAGTCAACCGTCGCGCCTTGATTGAAGGGACGGAACACGACGACGTGTCGTGACGTACGACCAACGAGTTCGAGTGCGCCGTGACCCACTTCAACCACGACACCGGAGTTTGTGTCGATCGCGACCATCGTCGGCTCGTCGAACAAGACACCACGCTGGCTCGTCGCCAGGCGCGTGTGCGAGGTGCCAATATCAAGCGCGACGTCTAAAGCCATGAGTAACGATGTTAGGGCGATGCCATCGAGAGGCCTTTCGAAACTAACCTGCACTAGGTGGCTAGTGGCGATAGATCGAAGTGGTGGCGTCGAACCCGCCGCGCGCGACCGTCGGCCGAAAGCCGTCCCTGGGTGCACCCGAGTGAGCTACCGAGCTTTGAAACGCTGGCGACGACGACCAACGTTCGACCCCACTCCAAGGTCCCCCGCTCCATCGCGGGCGTCATGGCCGTGCTCTTGGTCGTCGGCGGGATCGTCCTTATGGTCAATCGGGGCGCCGGCACGCCCAACAGCGATCTTCCCGCGCACCTCGCCACGACGCTGAGCGCCTTGCCGGCGTCCGCGCGCGCCGCCGCCCAGGGCACCGTCGACCTCACGATCACGACGCCCGGTCACGTAGTGCACGTCTCGGCCCTCGTACTTCCCCACAACCTCGCGGTCACCACCGTCACCATTCCCGTGAACGCGCTCATCACCGGCTCCACCGCCACCAAGGTGAACTTTCCCGTCACGCTGAAGGGTCGCGACAACGTCATGGGCTTTTCCATCGTGCACTTGAGTGTTCCGATCGCCGCGCTGAAACTCGACCCCATGCCCGCGAGCACCTCGGTCGTCGCCGTGGCGCCGATCGTTCGAGGCTCGACGAAGAAGCCTCAGTACGACTGGTCGATGACCACCCTCGGTGACCCGCTCATCAACGCCCAAAGTGTCGTGCGCTACCTCGCCACGAAGTCCGACACGAGTCTCAGCAGTTACGTCGACGCCATCGCGATCGACGCGGCGGGACACGTCGTCGCGGTCCTGTCGTCACGACACTTCTGGTACCCCGCGCAGTTCGTCGCCGAGGTCGCCGTCGTCGTCGCGACGGGACATGGCTGTCACGCGCAGCTCGGCGTAACGGGTAAGGACGAACAGGGCGGCGGCGTCCTCGTGACCAGTGTCATCCGTTACAGCGCCGCCGCGCACGCCAGCATCGCCGTCGACGACGTCCTCACCACCTGGAACGGGAAAGACATCGACAACTGGAACCAGTTGGTCTCGACGCTCTACCTGACGCCCGCCTACACCTCGGTGAAACTTGGCTTCGTCCATAAATCCACGATGCACCAAACGAACGTCACGCTGGGCTGTCCCTCTAAGTTGGTGCCGTGACGAGTAACCCCTTCGGCGACATGTTCGGCGACATCTTCTCGATGTTGAGCCAACAGGGTCCCGACGCCTGGTACACGACGGCCACCCAATTGGCGATGAACATCGCGCGCGGTGACGACGGTGACCCCAACCCGGAACCTATCGAGCGCCAACGGCTCGAAGAGCTCGCCCCGCTCGTCGGACGACACGTCGACGCACTCTTTGGCGTGTCGAGTGAGCCGTCGGTCGTCGCGGTGAACCGCTCGGCGCTCACGCTTGCCGCCCTCGAGCAGTGGCGACCCTTGATGAACCCGATGACGACGAGCGCGCCGCCGTCGACGAGTGAGGAACTCGACGACGCGGACGCGAACGGTCAACTCATGGCGCAAATCACGTCCACGATCGGGCCGCTCTTCGCGGGTTTTCAGATGGGTTCGGTCGCGGGTCACTTCTCGGCGCGCGCGTGGTCGCTCGCCGTGCTCCCGCTGCCGCGCCTCAACGAACTGCACCTCCTCGTCGTCAACAACCTGGCCAACTTCGCGAGCGAATGGTCACTCGAACACGACGAGGTCTACGTCTTCGCGTTGGCGCAAGAGTTCGTCGCCTCACTCGTCCTCTCCCAGCCCGGCACCGGCGACGCGTTGCGGGCACTGCTCATCGACACCGTCAACGAGTCGAACGCCATCCAAGGGGACCTCCTGGGTCGCCTGCAGGGGATGATGGAGTCGGGTGACATCAACGACATGATGAACAACCCCGAGGCGCTCCTCGACGGCATCGAAGTTCCCGAGGAGAGTGACGCGACGCGCGCGATCAACGCGGCGTCGAGCGTGTTGCTCGCCTTCTTCTGCGCCGCGGCGCAAGACATCACCGAGAAGCTGCTCGGACCGCGTCCCGCGCTCGCTGAGGCCTACGCCCGACACCGTCGCAGTGACGCGCGCGGCGAAGACGCGGCCGCCGCGCTCTTTGGCATATCGACCCAGGGACCTCATCACGACGCGGCGACGACCTTCGTGTCGGCGCTCGTGGAGAAGCACTCACTGAGCGTCTTTGGTGCGTTGCTACGAGTCGACGGACTTCCGAGCGCCGCGGAACTCAGCGACCCTGACGCGTGGTACGAGCGAGTGACGAACTCGCCGCTCGCTTAACTCTCTTCGTCGTACCCGAGGTTCCACTCGACGAGCAGGTTCTCGCGCTCGGCGTCACGGTTCACCCGTTCGCGGTTGCGACGGAACTGGGGGTCGTGTGGCGGAAGGAAACGAAGGCGCGCGTCAATGCGGTCGACGAAAGCCTGGATCTGCTCCTCGTCGCCGAAGACCATGCGGCACTCCCAGTGCGGCGCGACCGGCCCAAGGTAGATGACCTGGACGTGACCCACCGGGTCGACGACCTCGATGACTTCTGTTGTGGGGACCTGGCTCACGCGACTCCTTACGATTGCGTTACGAACGCACGTACTTTGGTCATTCTACTGGACTTCGCTAAATGTTCTCTAAGGCATATATAAGACACGAAATCCTCATGAACCTATGAGCAAGCGGTGGCGGTTCGTGACGCGCAAGGTCGCTACTGTGAGTGTAGAAGTAAGGGTAGAGGTAGCAAGGAAGGGAGGTAAGTATGAGTACCGAATGGATGGCCGACGGTAAGTGTCGCGAGTATCCAGCAGAGACCTTCTTTCCCCGCGACGGTGTGGGCGTCATCATCGCTCAACGAATCTGTGTCACGTGTCCCGTTGCAAGTGAGTGTCTCGTGTACGCACTCGACAATCACATCGACCACGGCGTGTGGGGTGGTAAGAGCGAGCGCGAACGTCGCCGCCTGCTTCGCGAACGTCGCCGGGTGCGCCTCTTTAACCGCGATCTTCACTAAGCGACCCTCTTGTTCGAGTGTGTCGTCAATATCTCCGAGGGACGACGACTCGATCTCCTTGACGAACTGAGTGCCAGCGCCGGCCACTCGTTGCGAGACCGTCACGCTGACGACACGCATAATCGCAGTGTCTTCACACTCACTCACGACCGCGAACAACTCCGCCGTGACGTGCGATCCCTCGCGAGCGCTGCGTTGCACTCCCTCGACCTTCACGACCATCAAGGCGTGCATCCGCGCTTCGGCGTGCTTGACGTGGTGCCCTTCGTGGCGCTCGACTTGCGAGACGCGCCCAGGGCCGTAGCCCTGCGCGACGAGACCGCCGCGTGGCTCGCCACCACCTTCCGTCTGCCGGTCTTCCTCTACGGACTACTGGATGACGGATCCACTCGGACCTTGCCCGAAGTGCGCCGCGGCGCGTTTCGAACGTTGTCCCCCGACCACGGTCCCGAGGTCCCCGACGTGCGCTGGGGCGCGAGCGCCCTAGGCGCGAGGGGCGTGCTCGTGGCGTGGAACCTGTGGGTGCGGGGCATCTCGCACGACGAGGGTAAGGCAATAGCGAAGTCGCTTCGACGTCGCGAGGTACGCGCGCTCTCGTTTCGAATTGGTGCGTTCACGCAGATCAGTTTCAATCTGATCGAACCGCTCGTCGTCGGTCCGTCGACGCTGTACGACGAGGTCGCGTACCTCGTACCGCGCGGCGCCATCGATCACGCGGAGTTGGTTGGTCTCATTCCCGAGGCGGTGCTCCGAACACAAGATCCCTCGCGTTGGCAACAACTCGGATTGAGCTACGAACAGACGATCGAAGCTCGACTGGCGTAGTTGTTCAGCCGGCCTGCGCGCGACGTTCGATGGCGCGGGCTCGACGAAGACGCCGACGCTCACGCTCACTCATCCCGCCCCAGATCCCGAACTTCTCGCCGTTCTCCAACGCGTACTCGAGACAGTCCTCTCGCACGACGCATCCGCGACACACTTCCTTGGCTTCGCGGGTAGAAGCACCACGCTCGGGGAAGAAGAGGTCCGGGTCTACGCCCATGCAGTTCGACCGAGCCTGCCAGCCACGATCTTCCATACCGCTCAACAGTTCGACGATTTCCACCTGGCGATCCTCCCCGTCGGCGGAAGTTACCACCGATGTAATTACAACGGTGTCATTGTTGCGGGGTTTTAAGGAAAATGCAAATCGAATTCTCGAACACCCTGATGAGAGTGGTTTCGCCTAGCCCGCTCGGCGGTGCTTGACGAAGTCGTCGAGCGCGTAAATGCCCAAGTCGTCAACGTCGGTATAGAAGAGGCGCCCGCCGTTCACCCGGGCTATTTGCTCGACGAACGGGAACTGACTGCGCTCGATGTCGAGCGCGAAGGTGTTGATCGTGAGTCCCGCTTTGGTGCAGCGAAGGACCTCGGCCATGGTCTTATCAAGGGTCTCTTTGACGGGAGGCCACGAGAAGAATGGCTCGCCCGACGACGTGAGATGGGCCGTCGGTTCCCCGTCGGTGACGACCACGATCTGGCGCTCGCCGCGTTCGTTTCGAAGGAGATGACGACTGAGCGCCAGGGCGTGCTGGAGGTTGGTGCCGTAGTTGTAGTCGATCGTGAGGGCTGGAATGTCGTCGATCTTGAGTTCCTGCGCCGTCTCACCGAAACCCACCACCGCGACGAAGTCGCGGGGAAACTTCGAACGTATGAGTTGCGTGAGCGCCAGCACCATCTTCTTCGCGGGCACGAGATTGCCGCGCATGGCCATCGACAGTGAAAGGTCGATCGCGAAGACCGTCGCCGAACGTCGCGTCGCCTCGTACTCTTCGACCTCGAAGTCGTCCGCGTGCAGTTGCAACGGCGTGCCCGGACCTTGACGCAACAGTGCGTTCTTCAGCGTCTTTCCCAGGTGCAGCGAGAAGGCCTCGCCCGGTTCCCAGGGCTTCGCCGTCTCCTCGCGGTCACCGCCTCGTGCCAGCGTCGCGACCGGGTGCGCGCCGAGGGTCGGTGAGTCGTGCAGTTGGCTGAAGAGATCGCGCAGAGCGATCTGTCCGATCTTTCGGATCCCTTTCGCGCTCAGTTTCAAGCGGTTGCTCTGGCGATCGATGAAGCCCTGGTCTTTCAGGCCCTGGAGTGCCTTTTGAAGGCGCTGGACGTGTCGCGCGGCGTCGTCGCCCAGGTTTCTGCGTACGGCTTCGACGTCGACTTCGGGTAGTCCCTGCGCGGCGTGACTCTGGCCGAGGAAGTCCTCGAGACCCTTCAGTTGACCGAGTTGTTCGGCGATGGACGTGGCCTGCGCGAAGGGTGAACCGTCTTGACCGCGCATGCGATGCGCGCGATTCCAGTCGAGATCGGGCGTCGCTTGGCGCAAGTTCGACACCAGTCGGTTCATGGAGAAGTTGAGTTCCATGTTCTGCATCATCTCGTCGAAGAGCGATCGAAGTTCGCCTTGTTGCTCGCTCGACAACGAGTTGAACATCGCTTCAGCGGCCGCGGCGCGTTCCGCCATCTGACGAACGACGTCCTCGAGGCTTTCGGCACCCGGGAAGAAGTCGCCGAACTTCTCCATGAAGTCTTGGAACGTGGGGTCGAGCTCTTCACCTCGGCGGTCCTGTTCGATCATCGTCGACAGCGCGTCCATCATGTCGCGCATGCGCGCGAGCTCTTCGGGGTCCGGGCGACCCATGAACTCCTTCGACTTCTCGAAGTACGTGTCGAGCACGTCGCGTTCGAGTTCACTCAACAGTTCCTCGAACTCTTCACGGGCCTTCGATGACACGAACTCGTAGTCGCGGTACTCCCCCAGTCGGTCGCCGAGTGAGTCACTCATGAGGTCGCGTTGCATCTTCTTCTGATCGACGAGGTCGCGCGTCACCTCTTGACGACGCTCGTCGTCGGACGCCTCGGCGTCCGCCAAAAGTTCGTCGAGTTCGGAGGCCTCGAGTACCTCGATGTCCTCCAGCCACTCGCGGTAGCGCTGCATCTCGCCGTCGGGGTCACCTTGCTGTTCGAGTTCACGACGCTTCTTGCGCGTCCGGTCGAGGAGGTCACGCAGGCCTTCGACCCGTTCGCCGTCTTCTGTCGTGTAGCCGTCTCGCAGCAGTCGGTCCATGGCGTCGTCGAGGTCGCCACTTTCCATGAAATCGTCCGCTAAGTGCGCGAGCATCTCTTCGACGTCGAGGTCGTTGAAGTCATCGTCCTCGCCGAAGCGACGGTAGCCGTAGCGAACGGGCACTACCGATTCCTAGAGCGGTAGAGCGCCCTCGCTCCCGAGGCGTCCTTCGCGAGACGCTTGGTGAGGTAGAGCCCCTCGAGCACGAACTCGACGGCCGCGGCCTTCTCGCCGTCGCTCGCGGCCGGTCCCGCGATGCGTTCGACGGGCGCGTCCAACGAGGGCATGGCAGCGAGCACCGCGAGGTAGTCGGCGTCGGGCAAGTCGTCTCCCGTGTGGACGATGGCTTCAGAGTTGAAGGCCTCAACGATCTCGGGCGCCTCTTCCAAGAGGACGTCACTGAAGCACTGGCGAATCGCGAGGGCGACGAGTGCCGCGATGACCTGATCGGCGTCGCTGTCGTCCATGGTGTCGAACTCGATCTTGCCTTGCGTCGACTGCACCATGGCGCTCAGGTCGCTCACGCGCGGCACGACGACGGCGTCGTGGGTTCGCAGCGTACGACGAAGCGCGTTCGCGACGACGGTTTCGTAGTTCGCGATGGACAGTCGCACGGACACGCCCGAGGTCTGGCTGATCACGTGACTACGTCGCGCGACGTGGCTGACGCGCGCGACGATGTCGTCGATGAACCACGGGACTTTGATGGGCACCGGGGCGGTCGGCAAACGCGCCTCTTGGTGCATGATCTCGATCTCGGTGGTGACCTCAGTCGGATAGTGCGTACGGATCTGGGAACCGAAGCGGTCCTTCAGCGGCGTGATGAGACGGCCGCGGTTGGTGTAGTCCTCGGGGTTCGCGGTCGCGACCACCAAGACGTCGAGGTCGAGTCGCACGAGGTGACCACGGATCTGCACGTCACGCTCTTCGAGCACGTTGAGAAGACCCACTTGGATACGCTCGGACAGGTCGGGCAGCTCGTTGATCGCGAAGATGCCCCGGTTCGACTTCGGCACCAGCCCGTAGCTGAGCGCCTTCGGATCGTCGAGGAACAGTCCTCCGGCCACTTTGATGGGATCGACCTCACCAATGAGGTCCGCCATCGACGTGTCGGGTGAGGCCAACTTCTCGGCGAAACGCTGGCTGCGGTGGATCCAGCGCACGGGTGTCTCGTCGCCCTTCTCGGCGACGAGGTCGATCGCGAACGCGGAGATCGGATCATAGGGATCGTCGCGGACGTCCGACCCAGCGACGATGGGCAGCCACTCGTCAAGTAGTTCCACCAGCGAGCGGATGATGCGCGTCTTCGCCTGTCCGCGCTCGCCCAACAAGATGATGTCGTGTCCCGCGAGAAGTGCCGTCTCGAGTTGGGGCAACACGGTGTCCTCGTAGCCCAAGACCGACGAGGTGAGGGCGACACCCGCCGCGAGTCGGTCTTCGAGGTTTCGACGGATCTCGTCTCGAATCGAGCGCGACTCGTAGCCTGACGCTCGAAGACCAGCGAGGGTTGAGGGTAGTTCCGAGGGGGAAATTGGGGTGTTCATAGAAGCACCTTAAAGGGTTCTGGAGCGCTACTAACCGCAGGATTTACCTCGATTCGACCCTCACCCGCCCGCCCGCAGTCCGGGGTACGCGTCCTTACTGGCCACGGGCGTCGTCGATCCTGGCGCCGGCGCACGAAGGAGCGTCCCGCGACTCGTCGCGTGCGTTGTCCGCACGAAGACGAGTGACCACGCAAAGAGCAGCACGACGTAGCCCACGGCGCTCGCCCATCGAAAAAATGGGATTCCCGTGTGCAGCGCGAGTTGTACCGTACCGGTCACGGTGACGCCGATCGGGAAGGTGAAACTCCACCACGTGAGCGCGAACGCCATTCCTTTGCGCATCGTTCGGATGGTGAGTGCCAACGCGAGCGCGCCGCACATCATCGCGAAGCCCCACACCGGCACACCGAAGAGGATCGCGAAGACGTTCATGGCACTCGCGAGGGGCGCAGCGACCGCTTCGTGCGCGTGCGTCCCGAGAAGTCCCGCGGCCGTGATCGATTGGCCGAGTGGACCGAGCACGATCCACAAGGTGGGCACGCGAGAACTTTGCGACGAACCGAAGTGCGCGAGTCGAGACCAGATCAACGTGATGATGATGAACGCGGCCATGAGGCTCATTCCGAACAACGCGTAACAGACGTAGAGCAGCGTGGCTCGGCCCTGGAGCGACGCCACGTGGGGAATGAGGAGTGCCCCGGTCGAGGCCGACACCATCGGCGGCACGACGGGCATCAGCCATCCCCCGAACGCGGCGTCCGGTCGAACCTCAATCTGGGTGAACAGGCGAAAGGGAATGAGGACCGCCGTGATCAAACCGCCGACGGTGCCGACGACCCAAAGGACCCAGTCGAGATCGACGGCAACACGTAGACCCAGCAACGAGTGGGCCGCCAACAGCGCGCCGGCGCCCACGGTCATCAACGCCATCGGCGGCGCGCCGTAAAAATGCGACATCTGAACGTCGTGACCGTGGCTTCGCGCGAGTGACGGCGAGCGAACCCAGGTCAAGGCGCTCGCCACGAGAAGGCCGGCCAACATCACGGCCGCGAGGATCCACACGACCACGCAGAAGGTCTTCAGTCCCGGAACGTCAAAGGGGAGCGACGCGCCAGCGTTCGCGACGATGCCCGTTCCCATCACCGACGCGTACCAGTTGGGTCCGAGGAACGTCTCGGAGCGCTTTTCGGACACGGCGCCATCCATGGAGCTACCGCTGGTGACACCTCTGCTCATGGTGAACCTCCTTGTCACGCTGGAACGGGATCCGGATCATCTTGGTGTTGCCAACCATCCTTTGCCAGCCAGGATCGATTCGCAAGGACGAATTTCGTGGGCCCTCCAAGGTGTTCGTCAACGTCTCGAAGGTCACTGCTCGGACTTTCGTTCGGGAGCGCCGAACATTCCAGACCGTCGGCACGGAGGAGTCTGTTAAGCAGCGCTGTACGCCCACGCCGCGCAGAGAATTCAGCGACGCTCTCCGTGAATGTGACCAGAAAACGTCGTCCAGGTTGACGACGTCGGCCGCGCGAAACGAGGTCTAGGCCCGAGGAATCGAGATGCTGACGAAGAAGTCGCGAATGCTTTGTGGCGTGTAACAGATCTTCGCGGATCTCGCGAACAGCGACTGTCCTATCGACGCAGCCCAACACGACGTGATGAGTGCGTACGTGTCGATCTCGGGATCGATCCATCCAAGCGGCTTCGCGGCTTCGATCGCGTTGATCCAACGATCGAATTGGATTTCTAGTCGTTCGCTGAACGCGAGCTGGGTCTTCTCGTCGAGCCAAATGTCAATCAGCAGCTTGGAAATCTTCCATTGATCACCGTGTTGCCCGTGCGTCCACGCCAACGTGACGATTTCTCCCATGGCGTTCCAGAAGGTCGCCTGATCCTCCTCGACGATTGCGTTTTCAGCCATGAGGAGGTACTCGTGCAGGGGCATCGAAAGACGCGCGTACGCGGACGCTTGTGCTTCGGCGATGAGTTGATTGCGGGATTGGAAGTGGTAGTAGATCGTCTGCACACCGACGTGCGCCTGGTCAGCGATGTCCGCCAGGTGAATCTCACTACTCGAGCGCTCTGACAACATCTCTTCGGTCACGTCGATGATGTGTTGCCTCGTATTCGTGTCGCCTTTACTCACGGCCACCCCAACGTGAGCCCCTCGTTACCTCAAAATGCGACCTCACGAACGCTCCTTTTTAGAACATCTTTTACACGGGACGACCAGGTAAGAGAACGACCCACCCCGAAAAAAACGAGCCGCCCTTTATAGAACCTAGATTCACCTGACTATGTAACGCCGTTCCAGATTGCTGGAATGATCATCACCCACTGGTCGAGCGACTCGCGTCGAACGCAAAGGACGCCGCGCAACGTCGTTCCCATGGACTCGTCGAGCAGCACCTCGCCGTGCGTCGCGGTCACGTGCAGGTAAGCGATTTTGGCCGCGACGTGCATGATTCGCGGCGGTTCTGGCTCGAAAGTGACGCGGACGACGGGATCGAATGCACCCTTCTTCGCCTCTTTCACACCGCGACCAACGCGCGACACACTCTCCAAGAAAAAAACATTCTGACATCCGTGTCGAGCCCGGCGTCGAACAAGTGAAAGAGATCAACGAAGGAGAACCGATGGAGCCTGTAAGTCGAAGGATTTTTTTCAAGCACGCCGGAGCCGCCGCGGCGGTCGCCGCCGTTGCGGGTGGCGCCCTCGCCGCGCCACTCGGGCTGGGCAGTGCAGTCGCTGGCGCCGCGAGCACCAAGGATGCCCCGTTGACACCGAGCGAGGACCTTCGCGGGAACGAAGACCTCGTCGTGCACGTGAAGAACTCGCGCACCGGAGAGATCAGTCTCTTCGTTGGCCACCGAGAAGTCATCATCCACGACCGCAAGATCGCCGCCCGTCTCGTGCGCGCGATTCGATAGAAGGAGAACAGCAATGTCATCGCACCGTGAAGCACCGGAGATCGCAAAGGACCCCGTCGCCGACAGCACCGACCTCTACGCGTTCGTGAGTCCCGACCAGGCCGACACCGTCACGCTCATCGCCAACTACATTCCCCTCGAAGGGCCAGCCGCCGGACCGAACTTCTACGAGTTCGGCGACGACGTCCTCTACGAGATCCACGTCAGCAACAACGGTGACAGCGTCGCCGACGTGACCTACCAGTTCCGTTTTCGAAGCGAGAACAAGATCCCCTCGACGTTCCTCTACAACGATGGACCGATCGAATCGCTCACGAGCGCCAGTTGGAACCGCCGCCAGTTCTATTCGGTGACGAGGGTAACGCGTAACGGCAAGAGCGATGAGCTCGCGTCGAACCTCGCGTGCCCACCGTGCAACATCGGACCACTCTCGACGCCCGACTACCCGTCGCTCGCGAGCGCGGCGATCCACTCGCTGCCCGGAGGACGCCGCGTCTTCGCGGGTCAACGTGCGGAGGCGTTCTTCGTCGACCTCGGAGCCATCTTCGACCTCGGCGACCTGCGGCCGATCGCGAACTTGCACAACACGTTCGGTCTGGCGGCACTGAAGGCCTCACCCGGCGTCAACTCCACTGCACAGGTGAACGTGCACAGCATCGCGATCCAAGTGCCGATCTCGGATCTCGCCCACGGCGGCGTGAAGCCTTCGTCGTCGTCGTCCGCGAAGTCGAGCGTCGGGATCTGGACGACCGCGAGTCGTCGCAAGGCCCGCGTGTTGAACGACAAAGGTGGCACTGGCGTCGAAACTGGACCGTACGTTCAGGTGTCACGTTTGGGCAATCCCCTCTTCAACGAGGTGCTGGTGCCGCTCGCCGAGAAGGACAAGTGGAACGCGCAGCCACCGTCGAAGGACAAGAACTACGCGAAGGGTGTCGCGAAGCCCGAACTCGCGGGACTCTTGAACGTCCTCTACCCCGGGGCGTTCTCGAACCTCGCCGCCTACACCAAGCCTCGCGCGGACTTAGAAGCGATCCTGCTCACTGGCATTCCTGCCGGCGTTGTCTCGAAGGACTACTCCACGTTCACGGGCACGACGCAGGCCGACATGCTGCGCCTCAACCTCGCCATTCCCCCGGCGACCACGCCGAACGTTCTCGGAGTTCTCGGCGGCGACGTCGCGGGCTTCCCGAACGGACGGCGCGTCGCGGACGACGTGGTGACCATCGAGCTCCAGGCGGTCGCGGGCGTGACGATCCCTCTCGTCGACAAGACCTTCACCCCCGACAAGGCAATTTCGGCAGTGAGCGACGGCGTCAGCGGCGCCGGCTTGACCTTGCTGTCGACGTTCCCCTACCTCGGCACGCCCTACAGCGGCTACAGCGTCTCGGCGTAGGGTCGATCGTGAGTGAACGACAGCTTCCCCCTAGTTGGGACGGCAGCGTCATCCTCGACATCGGAGGTGACGTGGGAGCGCTCATGCTTCGCACGTCACCTCGGATGGTCGGACTCGAAATCGACCTGACGCCCGACGACGTCAACCTTCCCCCAACCCACAGTGCCGTGCGCGAACGACAGTCCGTCAACGGGTTGTCGTTCGCGGCGGTCTATCCGCACTTGAGGGCGGGCACGTACACGGTCGAAGGTTCAGCTCAACGAATCACCATCGAAGGAGGACGCGTCACCGACGTCCAGTACGACCTCGACGAGGTCACGCCAGTGCCCCCTCGGTGAGCTTTCTCGCCAGTCGCACGATGAGTAAGAAATCAAAGGAGAAGGAATGCTCGCAGGAGAGATATTCGGACCCGATCTGTTGATCGTGGTCATCATCGGAGCAGTGCTGCTCTTTGGCGGCGCGGCCATTCCGAAGTTCGCACGAAGCCTTGGCCAGACCAAGACAGAGTTCGAAAATGGCATGCGCTCAGCGAAAGAGCTAAGCGACACCGTGAAGAACCCATCCTCCGTCAGCCAGGTGAGTGAACCCGATCAATCCAAGTAACTAACGGGGTCTCATTTCGTCGGACAATACCGCACGGCACAGCGTGGCGTTTACGACGTAGCGAGCGCCCGAAAGCGCCACGATACTCACCATTTCGTTGTCGCAGACCTCTGTGAAGGAGACTTGTGTAGGGCTCATCGCTGAGGAGCAAACGATGGACAGGCTTTCTTCACGCGACGCAAAGGGATCGATGGGCGCTCGACTTGGTTTAACCGCTCTCCTACTTTGCTCGCTCCTCACACTCTCGTTTGCCGCCGGGTCACCACTTTCGTCGGCGGCGTCCAGCACGCCGACTGCGACAGTGGTCGCGTTCGACGCTCCGTTCCTCGGCAGCCCTCTCGCGACGAGTCCCGCAGTGGTGGGCGTCGTCGCGACCTCCGACGGGAAGGGCTACTACGTCCTTCGCGCCAACGGCTCCGTCGACGCGTACGGCGCGCCAAGCTACGGGTCACTCGCCGCGAACAGCCTCCCCGCCGGCGTCACCGCCACGGGGATAACCCTCGATTCGACGACCGGGGGCTATTGGATCGTGGCGTCGAACGGATTGGTCAAGGGTTTCAACGCCCCTTTTCACGGTGACACGCTCGTCCCACCTGGTGGATGGGGACAGCACCCGGCCGCCGTCGCCATCGCGGCGGCGCCCGACGGTTCGGGGTACTACGTGTTGCGCGCCAACGGCGCGGTCTACGCCTACGGCGTGAAGGGTCACGGCTCGCTCGCGGGTCACCTTTTCTATCGAACGATCGCGCCCGTCGTCGCGGTCGCTTTGGCCGTTGATCCCGCGACGGGCGGTTACTGGATCGCGACCTCAACGGGCAGCGTCGCCAATTTTGACGCGCCTTCCTTCGGGTCACCATCCGTCGACGCGCGCGGCACCTACGACGGGGTGCCCGTCGCTGCGCTCGCGGCCGCGCCCGGCGGCACGGGCTACTCCGTCCTGCGCGCGAACGGCGAGATCGACGCCTACGGTGCCCAGCCACACGGATCGATCACCGCGACGAGCGCGATGCCGGCGGGCGGTTTCGCCAGCGCCCTCGCGGTGGACCCAGTGACCGGTGGGTACTACGTGGCGCTCGACGACACGCCCGTAGGTGGCTACCTCAATCCCTTTCGGGCGCTCACGTCACTGCTTCCCCAGGAGATCGACCAGGGCGTCGACTACTGCGCGTCGGGGCCGGTCTACGCACTCGGTGACGCCGTGGTCGCGAACCTCTACGACCCGGGCTGGCCGAGTGGTGTCTTCATCTCGTACCGCTTGACGAGCGGACCCGCGAAAGGCCACTACGTCTTCGTCGCGGAGAACGTCACGCCGAGCGTGACGATCGGTGAACACGTAACCGCCGCGACCGTCATCGGCGTCGTGCACGATGCGAAGACCTGTCTCGAAACGGGTTGGGCCGATCCCCCCGCGTCGCCCGAACAGGCGGCGGGCCACGTGGAGTACAACGGGAAGAACACCACGGCGTTCGGACTGAACTTCAGTGCGCTGCTTGCGTCCCTCGGCGTGCGACCGGGTCTCCCCCAGCCTTTCGGACCTCCTGGTCCACTTCCCTCCGGATGGCCCACGTGGTGAACGTCGCGCCCCGCATCGTGCTCCGATGGGCGTACGAAGGGACCTTCGCGTAACGTCATTTGCAAAGCGCGAAAGTGATCGAGACGCCACCATGGAATGGACTACCTCAGGAGTGGGCCACGCGACGTCGTGGTCGAACATCGCGAACGTCGACGCCAAGACGCGTATCGCCGCGGAGATGGCCCTTCGTCTACGCGACGGCGACGTCGTGGGCGTGGGCAGTGGATCGACGAGTTACTTGACCCTGCGCGCGATAGCCGATCAGGCGCGCCAGCGTGGCTGGCACTTCACCGCCATCACGACGTCGCTCGAGATGGAAATGGAGTGCCGTGAACTGCAGGTCGCCACGACGAGCCTGCTGCACGGCCGTCCCGACTGGTCGTTCGACGGTGCGGACGAGATCGACGGATCTGGCGACATGATCAAGGGTCGCGGTGGCGCGATGGTTCGCGAGAAGTTGATCATGGCAAGTTCGCTCGAACGCTACGTCGTCGTCGACGCTTCAAAGAGGGTCGACCAACTCGGCCGTGTCGCGGTGCCACTCGAGGTCATTCCCGAATCGTTCAACCTGGTGCGCTCGCAACTCGAGGACTCGTTCGACGTCGACTCATCGGCACTTCGAATGTCGGACGCGAAGGACGGACCGGTCATCACCGAGCGCGGCAACCTCATCGTGGACGTCAAGTTCACCCACGTGGACGCGGACGTCGACGCACGGCTGAACTGCGTGCCGGGCGTCATCGGGACGGGCCTCTTCTTCGGCTTCGCGCCCTCGGTCATCACCGACTGACGGCTGGCGCTCAGTCGGACCTGATCAACGCGAAGGGCGACGAGTCTTCACGAAACCGTGAACTCGTCACTATCTCAAGTGGTACTTTCGACCTATGACAACTCAACTGCAAGAGACTTTTGACGCCGCCCTCGTTAACCGCCAGTTGCTGGACCACCCTTTCTATCGTCGCTGGGAAGCCGGCGAGTTGAAGGACGGCGAACTGACCAGCTACGCCGAGCAGTATCGCTATTTTGAGACGATGTTGCCGCTGTTCCTACTTCGTCTCAGCGAACTGCTGCCCGAGGGTGTCGCGCGCGACGCGGTCCTCGACAACTATCGCGATGAGGTGTCGACACCGAGCCACCTAGAGCTCTTTGAGTCGTTCGCCGACTTCTACGGGGCGACCGACGCGCCGATCTCTGCCGCGATGACGGCGTTAGTCGACTCGTACGACGACGTCCTTCGACGGGGCCCTGAAGCCGCTCTCGCCGGACTCCTGGCGTACGAGTCCCAAGGGGCAGCGATCGCGGACTCCAAGGCAGAGGGACTCATCAAGCATTTCAACGCCTCGAGTGACGCGGTGACGTTTTGGACCGTCCACGGCACGATCGAAGAGAACCACGCCCAGTGGACCATGGACGCCCTTACGTCATTAGAGCCCCACGACGCCGACGTCGACGCGGGTGCTCGTCTCGTCGGTGAAGCGTGGTGGGCGTTCCTCGACGAACGCGAGCTTCTGGCCATCTAATCGCAGGTTCAGTGGGTGGGGTTGAGGTCGTTTCACCAGGTCCGCGGTGCAGTACGAGCGACTAATTCAAGTCAGGAATTAGTCAAGAATGTGTCAATTCATGTGGATAACGTGGTGCTACGCTCCCCACTAAGGACGTCTAGACCCAGCTTTCCTACCTCCTGACAGTTCGTCAGGGATGGCGAAAGAAGGCGCGTCGTGCTACATCCTGGAAGTGCGTTACTCGCCATCTCGATCGTCGTCGGGGCCCTTCTTTCCTGGGTAGGCACCCTTCGAAAGCCACTTTTTCTTCCCAAAAATGGGTGCGGAACCCCTTACTCGCCAGATCCACGCGTTCCGTGACGTCGACGACCCTGTCGCACCATGTCACCGCGCTGTGCGGGCGAGCATTCATTCCTTCAAACGCCGGAAAAGACCAAAGAGTTGGTCAACTCAACCACTTAGGAGAGAAGGTCAGAGATGCATCCAAGAAATAGAACGATCGTCCACGTCTTGGACAAAAAGGAACGCCCGTCGACTGGGATCACGCGACTCCCACTCCCCCTGATCCCAGTCGACGGCGATACTACGAAGATCAACGTCGACTCGACGCGAGGCGCACGTCTGCGAGCGAATAGTGCCGAACGGTTGGCTGAGCATCCTCTGACGTCACTCGAGCTGCTTCGACAACTCGAGACGTTCGTTCGCGACTTGTTCGAGATCAGTACGTCCGAATGAAGACCATCGTTTACTAGCGCCTTCTGGATGCTCATTCTCACCCCGTTCCCTTTACCAGAAACAAACGAAATCCAAGTGCAGCACTAAGTGACTACCGAAGGCGGAGAAGATTCATGAAACGATTTGTCAGACGGCAGACGACAGAAGACCATCGATTGAAGCTGCTGGCGCGGGCCGACGAACTGAAGGCGAGTTTGCTGCACACGTCGGTTCAGGCTGCGGCGCTCGACGGCGACGCCGTGAGCGTTAGTGAGCCGATACTCGCTGCACCGCGACTCACACTCGACCAGATGTGGGGACTTGAGTGATGAAGTAGGACGCCGCGCCGCGACGTCTCTTCCCCGATCGAATACTTCGTTCGATCAGCACTCTTTGAGTTCATTCGCCCTCATGACTTCGTACGGCGATCTGAAACTCTTGGCGTCGGCCGGCCAATCGAACTGGTCGACGTACTGACTCATAGTGACCGGCCCCTCGCTCACAGGGAAGTGAGCGTTTTCTATCCATCGCCCGTCACCGCCGTGTTCGATACGGTCCGGTCGTCGTCAACGGCCCGAATACACACTGCACAAGAACGGTTGATTTAAAGTCCTATGACGATGGAACCCAAGGGCAAGTCAAAGGGCAAGTCAAAGGACCTGTCCCCCGAACCTGGCGCACGGTGGCTGAAATACATTCGCGCCGCTGGCCCGGGCCTGATCACCGGAGCCTCCGACGACGACCCGTCCGGCATCGCGACCTACGCGCAAGCCGGATCGAAGTACGGACTGTCGTTCCTATGGACCGCCCTCCTCTCATTTCCACTCATGGCTGCGGTCCAGGAGATCTGTGATCGAACGGCGCTCGCGACCGGCAAGGGCTTAGGCGAACTCGCGGCCGAGCGATTCAATCGATTGGGTAAGACGATCATCGCGATACTGCTGTCCGTGCTCATCGTTGCCAACACCTTGAACATCGCTGCGGACTTGGTCGCCATCGGTTCCGGTATGACCCTCTTGAGAGCCGGACCGACGTGGATCTGGGCACTCATCTCGGGCGCCCTCATCACGTTCCTCTTGGTGAAGGGGACCTTCGCGCGCATCACGATCGTCTTTAAGGTCTTGGCCGCGGCACTCCTGGTCTACATCGTCGTCGCCGTGATCGTGACGCACAACTGGGTGCGGATCCTCACGTACACGGTGATTCCCCACGTGGAACTGAACAAGAACTATCTCGCGCTGCTGGTCGCGATCCTCGGCACCACGATCTCGCCGTATCTCTTCTTTTGGCAGAGCGCCGATCGTCTCGAGGAGATGCGTGACGAGATCGAAGGGGGCGACGACCCTGCGCCACTGAGGACGCGCAGTCGCACCAAAGCGAGACTTAAGCAACGTCTCAGTCGGGTCGACGTCTTCACGGGTATGGCCTTCTCCAACGTCGTCATGTTCGCCATCATCGCCGCGACCGGCGAGACGTTGCACGTCCACGGAGTCACCAACATCCAAAGCGCCGCCCAAGCGGCGAGTTCCCTGAAACCGTTCGCGGGGAAGCTGGCGAGCGTCATCTTCGCGCTGGGTTTCATCGGCAGTGGCCTGCTCGCGATCCCCGTACTCGCCGCGTCGGGGTCGGTCGGTCTCTCGGGCCTTATTGGAAAGGACTGGGGATTCTCCAAGTCCGTGCGTGACGCGCCGCTTTTCTATGGACTGGTCGGCGTGGGAACGCTGGGCGGCACCGCGCTCAGCCTCCTCAGCGTCAACCCCATCAAGTTGCTGGTCTTCGTCGCGGTCATCAACGGCGTGATCGCGGCGCCACTGCTCATTATCGTCATGATCGTGTCCAACAATCGTGGTCTCATGGGAAAGTACGTGAACGGTCACGCCTCGAACATCCTCGGTTGGCTCACGTGCGCGATCATGGCGGTCGCTTCGATCGTGCTCTTCGCAACCGGCGGTGTCTCCTTCTAATGTCGGAATCCACGTCGTCCGCACGCGAGTGGGAGGAGGCCATCCTCGCGAGTGACGAAGCGGCGTCCGCTCGCCGTGGGGGCGCGGTCGTGCGCTCGACGTTGACGCACATGAAGATGAATCGCGTCAACATCGCCGCGGGCGCCTTCGCGTACCGCTGGTTCCTCGCGATCTTTCCGATCATCATCGGACTTCTCGGCATCGCCACGCTCGTCACGGTGTCGCGCGTCGTCGTGCTCAATCTGCTCCACGGCGTCACCAAGTCACTGCCCGCCGGCGCCGCGCAGGTCTTCACCGGGGCGATCTCGCACGCTACGCAGCGCTCGGGCGGCGACATCATCACCACCGTCGTGGCGTGCGTCGTGGCGTTGTGGAGTGCGACGTCAGGCATGGTCATCGTCGAAGAAGCACTGGACATGGCCTACGACGTACCTGAGGACCGTTCGTTCCTCGCGAAGCGCGTCGTCGCCCTCCCGCTCCTCCTCGGCGCGACGGTGCTCGGCAGCGCCGCGTCCGCGTTGATCATCTTCGGTCCCCAGTTGGGCACGCTGATCAAGCACTCGGCGCCCATTGGCGGCGCGGCCTTCAGCACCGTGTGGACGATCGTGCGCTTCCTCCTCGCGCTCGGCCTCATGAACTTCTTGATGGCGTTCCTCTACTACGTCGCACCCAATCGGCCACGAGCGAAGTGGCGTTGGTTCAGTTCGGGCGCCTTCGTGGCGACGATCCTCTGGGCTCTCGTCTCTTGGGGCTTTTCCATCTACACCTCGAACTTCGGTTCCTACGGCAACACCTACGGCGCGTTCGCCGGGGTCGCAATACTGATCTTCTGGCTCTACCTCACGGGCCTCGCGATCCTGGCGGGCGGAGAGTTGAACGCCGCGATCGAACGCCGCGACGTCCACGCGCAAAGGCAAACGGCGGCGCCCGAAGGGGCACCGCCGTCAACCTAAGACTTTTTGATCGTTGCTATTCCAAGGCGAACTCGGGGGCCAACGGCGTGCTCGGGGTCGTCACGTCGATCGATTCGTCCGCGTGCTGATGCTTGCCGCCGATCAAGAGTCCCGCGACAACGGCGGCCATCGCCACTAACGCCGCGCTCACTTCAAAGGCCGTGGTGTAGCCGTGGACGGCAGCCGCGCTGCGCGTCGACGCGTCGTGCACGCGCAGTGCGAGGTAGCTCACCGTGGCCGAGGCCGCGATGGTGTTCAACAGCGCGGTGCCGAGCGCTCCACCAACCTGCTGGGTGGTGTTGACGAGCGCGCTGGCGACACCGGCGTGCTCCTCCGCGACGCCGAAGAGTGAGGTGCTGTTCATCGGTACGAACGTGATGCCCATACCAATACTGACGAGGACCTCACCGAGCAAGACGTGCGTCACGTACGAGCTGCTCGGGGTGAGACGTGAGAACCAGAGCAGACCCAAGGTCGCCATCGACAGTCCAGTGACGAGAAGAGGTCTCGGTCCAGTTCTTGGCAGGAGTCGACTCGCGATACCCGCGCCCATGATGATGCCCGCGGAGAACGGCAGGAAGGCGAAGCCGGTCTTTAGTGCGCTGTAGCCCAAGGTCCCCTGCAAGAAGTACGTGAGGAACAAGAACGTCCCGAGCATGGCCATCCCAACCAACAGCGACGCGAGGAACGAGCCACCGCGCTTGCGTTCGAGGACGACCTTCAGTGGTAGCAACGGGTGCGTGGAGCGCATCTCGATGAGGACGAAGCCCGCGAGGAACACGACGCCGCCCGCCAACAAGGAGACTGTCAACAGCGATCCCCAACCGTGCGAGGCGACCATCGTGAAGCCGTACACCAGGAGGAAGAGTCCGACCGTTGAGGTCAACGCGCCGGGGATGTCGTAGCCGTGACGGGTTTCAACCTTGCTCTCTCGGATCACCAGCGTCGCCGCAACGGCGGCCATGATCGCGATGGGTACGTTGATGAGCAGCGTCCAACGCCACGAGGCGTACTGCGTGAGCACGCCGCCGAGCACGAGGCCGAGGGCGGCACCGCCGCCAGCGATCGCGCCGTAGACACCGAACGCGCGAGCGCGCTCACGTGCCTCGGTGAAAGTCACCGTTAAGAGCGACAGAGCAGCAGGTGCCATGAGGGCACCGAACATGCCTTGGACGGCGCGTGCACCGAAGAGCATGGCCTCGTTCGGCGCGAGACCGGCGATACCCGACGCGACACCGAAGCCGAGCAGTCCGATCACGAACACGCGACGACGTCCCAGGTAGTCAGCGATGCGGCCACCGAGGAGAAGGAAACTTCCGAACGCGAGCGTGTAGGCACTCATCACCCACTGGCGGTTCGCGACGGAGATGTGCAGCGCGCGTTGCGCGCTCGGGAGCGCCACGACGACGACGGTGGCGTCAAGGACGATAATGAGCTGGGCGACCGCGATGATCGCGAGGGTCCAGTACCGCTTGGGATCTGGAACGGTCTCCTCCAGATGACTGCTATCAATGACTTCAGTGGTCATATCTCTCTTCCTTCCGGCTTGGCTGGCACTACGGGGGGGCAAAACACTAGGAAACTGCAGAAACGCTGGACGCAGACCGACTTAAATCGGAACTACGGTTCCGGATACAAAACCACTATAGTAACGATGGTTCCGTTTGTCAACACAATCGTTTGGAGGTCTCGTGACAGTGGATCACCGAGGCACCCGCGACGTTGCCGACGCGAAAGTGTCCTCATCACCAGCCATTTCAGAGCACCCCGAGTCACGGCCTATGCGCGCCGACGCGATGAGAAATCACGAAAAGATCCTTCGTGCTGCGGAAGAAATATTTGCACTCGACGGCGTCATGGTGCCGATCGACATCGTCGCGGAACGCGCGGGCGTCGGCATCGGAACGTTGTACCGGCACTTCCCCACGAAGGAAGCCCTCTACGACGAGATCGTCTCCACGCGCCTGAGGGCGCTCATCGACACGGCACAAACGTGCGCGAAGGACCCGATCGCCCTCGAAGGAATGTGCACGTTCCTTCACACGTTCGCTCTCCAAGCTTCAGAGAAGCAAGATCTCTTTGACGCCCTCGGCCAAGCGGGTATCGACATCAAAGCTCGCTTCTCCGACATGCTGGACGAACTGACGTCGTGCATGGACACCATGCGCCAACGCTCCGTCGAAGCGGGCGCCATTCGCGACGACGTCGAGACGAAGGACATTTTGAACCTGGTGATGGGAAGTTGTCACGCCGCTGGGTACGACGGCGACAACGGCGCGAGCCTCGAGCGGCTCGTCGACATCGTCCTCACCGGTATCAAGACGCCCGACTGACGCACTCGGCCACGACACGTCTGAGGTACGCGATGGGACTTTCACAAGTCGCCCTCCTCACGTTGTTTCGGACGAACTCAACGCGATCGCATGACCTCCAACCTCCCTTTGACGCCAGGAGGTCCGCTAAATCGTTGGGATTGCGTCCCCTACAAGATTTTGACTTGTTGACTTGACACTGATATCAAAATGATGTTATCTTCGCATCATGTTGATATCAGAGTTCGTCGAAAGCATCCGTGGTGACTTCAAGAATCTGGCCGAGATTGCGGGGCCCGAGACGGCGTCGGTCGTCGAGCGACTCGGCGCTGCGCTCGAGCCGGCGATGCAGAAACACTTTCTCGATTCACTGAACGCACTCGTCCAAGAGTTCAATCTCCACGACGGTGCACCTCTCACGCTGAGTTTCGAAGGTGACGCGGTCCGCTTGACACGGCTCGTTCCCGTCAGCCCCGAGACCACGCCAACTACTGGCGACTACTCGGCGCGCATCGCTCTACGACTGACGGACGATCTCAAAGAGAACATCGAGAATCTCGCGACCGACGTCGGCTCCTCCGTCAACTCGTGGATCGTGCGCTCCCTCGAACGTTCAGTGCGCAGCGATCCCTCGGGCTCATTCATCGTCGGCAAACGTCAGCTTCGCGGCAAGGGCCGCGCCTAACTCGAAAGAGGAACACCACCATGATCTACCTCGGTTCCCACCCCGCCCGTTCAACGGACGTATCGACGTTTCAAAGGACGCAGCACGACACCTTGAACTTTGAGACCTGCGGAGGAGAACACTCGTCGTCGGATGATCTCTCCCCCGACCAGCTTGGCCAACTGCTGTACTTCCGCGCGAACGCCGCGGAGAGTCGTCGAAACGAATCAACGAAGGGAAGTCACCATGACCAATGAATCGGTGACCCGCAAGGGCCACGAACGAACCGAGAGCTTCTCCCCCACGGGGCCGGTGCGCGCAAAGATCGCGACGAAAACCGGCGACGTGAACGTGCAAACCGTCGAAGGTAACGAGCTCGAGGTCACGCTTCGAGCGAGTTCGTCGAAATACGAACACCTCTTGGAACTCGCGACCGTCCGCTTCGACGCCACCAGCAACGTGCTGGAGATCGAATCGCAGCCTGGGGTCTTCTCGGGCTCCTTTCGTGGTGTTCGCGACGCGGCGAAGTCGTGGTTCGACTTTGGAGGCTCCGATCTCGACGTGTTCGTCACCCTCCCCCACGACTCCTCGCTGGACGTGAAGACCATGTCGGGTGACGCGTCACTGCACGGCGACCTGCGAGACGTCGACGTGGCGAGCGCCTCGGGCGACGTCAACGCTTCCGACTCCTGTCGAACCCTCGAGGTGAAGACCGCCTCGGGCGACGTCGTCACCGGCCACGTCCTCGACGTCTTGAAGTGCCACAGCGCTTCGGGTGACGTCCGCTGCCGGGGCGCCGCGACCAAGACCGACGTCGCCAGTGCGTCGGGCGACGTCGATATCGCGGTCGAGCGACCCGGCAGCGTCGTCGTGCGGGTCGTATCGGGCGACGTTCACGTCAGCGTGGCGCGAGGCCTCGTCGTCGACGTCAACGGGAACACGGTGTCGGGCGACCTCGGTACGAACATCGATCTCGACGCCGTCGGTGACGCGACGAGCGACGAGGAAGTCGTGTTCTTGAAAGTCAACACCGTCTCGGGCGATATCAGAATCGACAAAGCCTCCTGACGCCTCACGCGATCACTTCCCCGTACCGTGCATACCGACCTCAATGATCTTGACCACCACCATCAAGAAGGCGACGCCAAGGTAGCCACGCAAGGTCACCATGCCGATCCGGCGCTGCGTCGACATGACCGGGCGTTGCAGTATGTGAAGAGGCGGCATACGCCACGTCTCACGGTCCAGCGCCTCGGACGATGACTCTTCGATGCCCTCGACGCTCTTTCGCCAACGGCGTTGTGCCGTCAGCGAGGCACCCACGACGCCACCAAGTACGACACCACCGAAGAGAATGCCGACTATCTGCGTGCCCGTGATTCCGGGAAAGAGAACACTCGCGGTGAGGATGACCGAAAGCAGTATGAGGATCCATACGATCGACGCGGCAGCGACGTTCAAGAACTTGCCGTTCACCCACGGACCAAGGACCTCTTTGTCGTTGCACAGCAACAAGAGAAAGACGGTGGCACTCGGCAGCAACACACCGGCAAGCGTTTGCACGCCCTCAGTAATGAGGCCGAGTGGCACGCGCGGCGTCAGCACCAACGCCGCCGCCACCACCATCAGCCCGGCATAACAGGCGTAGAAGCCTTTGGCTTTCAGTACAGGACGGTGGAGCGAGTGCTTTAGTCCCAAGACGTCACTCGACGCGTACGCGGTGGAAAGACCCACCGCGGCGGCACCGATGATGCTGGCGTCCAGTAGCGCAATAGCGAAGAGATCGCCCGCCAATCGCGACGAGTACTTCGCCAGGCCGCTCGCGACACCCGCGGCGTCCGTGAAGTGACCGTACCCCACGTGACCCTTGAAGGTCCAGTACGAGAACCCGAACATCGCCGCGGCGCCGATCACCACGAGCGCGATGCCAATCCACAGATCGACACGTTCGTACTTGATGAAACGCGGCGTGATCCGCTTGTCAATGACGTACGACTGCTGAAAGAAGAGTTGCCACGGAGCGACGGTCGTCCCCACGATCGCGATGATGAGCAGCATCACCGTTGACAACTGCTCGCCTGCCGGAAAACCCGGAATGAGAAGCGCTTTCGCCATCTGACCGGCCGGTGGGTGGACCATCAGGTACACGGGAATCAAGATGAGCGATCCCGCGACGAGGGTGAGACAGATCCGCTCAAAGCGTCGGAAACTTCCCGTGCTCGCCGCAACGATGACCACGACGGCCGCCACGACAACTGTCGGGACCTTGGGAAGACCGAGGTACTGAACCGCGAGAATGATGCCGATGAACTCGGTCACGATCGTCAACGCGTTAAGGACAAAGAGGTCGATAACACTGAAAGCGCCCCAAAACTTCCCGAAGCGTTCAATAATCAGGCGCGCGTGTCCGACCCCGGTTACCGCCCCGAGTCGCAGCACCATCTCTTGATTCACGTAGAGCACCGGCACGAGCAACAACAGTGTCCACAGGAGCCGAATGCCGTAATTCTGACCAGCTTGTGTGTAGGTGCCAAAGGCGCCCGCGTCGTTGTCGCCCACCATCACGATGAGGCCAGGACCGACGACCGCGAGGAGCGTCTTCAACTTGGCGGACATGCCCCGTCGCGGCGCCGCGTCACCGTAGGCAATCGTGCCGAGCGCGCCCTGCACGTCGCCCACGTGAGCGGAATCGAGGACCGCCGTAGTCTGAAAATTGGGGTTCATGGGGTTCGTGTTCATCGCGTCGAACCTCCGAAAACGTGGCGGATCTTCCGGATTAAAGCAAACCGCGACGCGCTCGTCGCGGGAGCGGAACGCCGCAGGGGCGACGTCCAAAAGCTTTCAAAAATGATCTGGTACATGAGACGTCCTTTGAGAAGGGCACGTTGACGTGCCGGTAGAAAGTGAATGAGATAGTGGGAAAAGACTGCGCTAACGGAACAAGTCGGCTCGAAAGAGGACTTGTTGTTAAGAACGCGCCGCGTCAAGAGAGGTCGTTACTGAGAGATACGTCTCGCGTGCAGACTTCCGTCAACTCCTACGGAGTCATCATTCCGATCTAAGAAGGATTCGAAAGAGATCTAGGAGTTCGTGAGTGACGGGGCACGCCAAATACTTGGTGGGTCATTACGCATTTGGTTCACCTCCTCGTCATCAACGGCAAGAATTATAACGCGAGAGATGCAGGTCGAGTCAAATTGAAAATGATTCACTCTCGTCGAAGATTCAGATCGCGCGAACTCTTCTCGCGTGTCTATCCGAGTCATCACGCTCAACGTCGAATCGATCAGCGCTGTCCTCGATACGTCGCGGCGACCACGTTACCGCCAGGTCGATACGCCAGATGCGCGGCCCGTGGCGCGTCAAGTATCGAAAAGTCCGCGCGTGCACCCACACCGAGATGGCCGACGTCGTCGCGACGAAGCGCGAGCGCACCGCCCTTGGTGCACGCGAAAAGCGCTTCGTCGACGCTCATGTACATCTCTCGCACGGCTAACGCAAGGACGAATGCCATGCTCGTGACGTACGACGAACCCGGATTACAGTCCGTCGCGAGTGCCACGCTCACGCCGGCGTCGAGCAGTCGACGTGCCGACGGGTAGGGCGAACGCGTCGAGAACTCTGCCCCCGGGAGCAACGTCGCGACCGTGGCCGACGCGCTCAACAGATCGATGTCGGCGTCCTCGAGGTACGTGCAGTGATCGACACTGGCGCAGTCGAGATCGACGGCGAGGGCGATCGCGCCGCTGTGGGCCAGTTGATTGGCGTGCAGACGCGGCGCCAGACCCTTTGCTCGAGCAGCGCTCAGGATCTCGCGTGCCTCGTCGACACTGAACGCTCCCCTGTCACAAAAGACGTCGGCCCACTTCGCGTGCGGCGCGCAGGAATCGAGCATGGACGAGGTCACCAGATCGATATAGCCGTCACGGTTGTTCGAGAACTCCGGCGGCACGACGTGCGCGCCCAGCCAGGTCACTTCGTCGCTCAACGCGCTCGCCACTTCAAGTGCTCGCGTCTCGCCGTCGGTCGTCAACTCGTAGCCCGACTTGATCTCCACGGTAGTGACGCCACCGTGGAAGAGTTCGGCGACGCGCTTCTGCGCTCCCCGTTGAAGCTCTTCGATCGTCGCGGCGCGCGTCGCGGCGACGGTGCGCGCGATGCCCCCGCCGTCGTAGTGGACGCCCGCCATGCGTGCTTCAAACTCGTCGCTTCGCTCGCCCGCGAAGACGAGATGGGTGTGCGAGTCGACGAAACCCGGCACCACCGCGCGACCACCCGCGTCAATCTCCTCGTCGGCGTCGGGCGCGTCGGCATCTGCCCCTACCCAAAGGACTACCTCGTCGTCCACGACCATCGCCGCGTCGAAGAGTCGCCCCAGCACGCTGTAATCACCGAGAGTGGGATCGTTCGTCGTCAACTCACTCACGTGGCGAACGACGCGCGTCGCCATCAGCCCTCGCGCATCGGGACGCGTAACCCTGTCGCCTCGGCGGTCTCGTCCGCGATGTCGTAGCCGGCGTCGACGTGACGCAGCACGCCCATCGCGGGATCGTTCGTGAGCACCCGGCGAAGTTTCTCTCCGGCCAATTCCGTCCCGTCAGCGACGCAGACCTGGCCCGCGTGGATGGAGCGGCCAATACCCACGCCCCCGCCGTGATGGATCGAGACCCACGACGCACCCGACGCGGTGTTCACGAGGGCGTTCAAGAGCGGCCAGTCGGCGATGGCGTCCGAGCCGTCGAGCATGGCCTCGGTCTCGCGGTAGGGCGAAGCGACTGACCCACTGTCGAGGTGATCGCGACCGATGACGAGTGGCGCCGTCACCGCGCCCGACGCCACGAGCTCATTGAACTTGACGCCCGCGCGGTCGCGTTCGCCGTAACCGAGCCAACAGATACGCGCCGGCAGTCCCTGAAAGGCCACGCGGTCCTGCGCCTTCGTGATCCATCGCCGTAGGAGGTCGTTGTCGGGAAAGAGGTCGAGCACCGCCTGGTCGGTGACGGCGATGTCGGCGGGGTCGCCCGACAGCGCGGCCCAACGAAAGGGACCTTTTCCTTCGCAGAAGAGCGGGCGTATGTACGCCGGTACGAAGCCCGGGTAGTCAAAGGCCCTCGGGTACCCACCGAGTTGCGCCTCACCGCGAAGGGAGTTGCCGTAATCGAAGACCTCAGCCCCTTCGTCCATGAAACCGACCATGGCTTCGACGTGACGCACGATGGACTCGCGCGCGCGGTCGGTGAACTCCTCGGGCTTCTTCTCGGCGTAGTCGTGCCAGTCGCCGAGGTCGATGCCCTCGGGCAGGTAGCTCAACGGGTCGTGCGCCGACGTCTGATCGGTGACGATGTCGACGTCAACCCCACGGCGCAAGATCTCTGGCAGTATCGTCGCCGCGTTGCCGAGGAGGCCGACACTCAGCGCGTCGCGGTCCTTCTTCGCTTGGGCGACGCGCGCGAGCGCCTCGTCGAGGTCGTCCGTCCACTCGTCCAGGTACCGCTGATCGACCCGACGTTGCAGTCGTCCGGGATCGACGTCCACGCAGAGACAGACCCCGTCGTTCATGGTGACGGCGAGTGGCTGCGCGCCGCCCATGCCACCGGCGCCACTGGTGAGCGTCAACGTGCCGGCCAACGTGCCATGGAAGCGTTTGACGGCGATGGCGGCGAAGGTCTCGTAGGTCCCCTGCAGGATTCCTTGGGTCCCGATGTAGATCCACGAGCCCGCGGTCATCTGGCCGTACATGGTGAGTCCGAGCGCTTCCAGGCGACGGAACTCCGGCCACGTCGCCCAGTCGGGCACCAGGTTCGAGTTCGCGATCAAGACGCGTGGCGCCCACTCGTGGGTCTGCAGCACGCCAACCGGGCGACCCGACTGCACCAGCATCGTTTCGTCAGCCTTCAACGTCGTCAACGTGCGGATCAGTGCGTCGAAACTGCGCCAGTCGCGGGCCGCGCGACCCGTGCCGCCGTAGACGACGAGGTCGTCAGGACGCTCCGCGACGTCGGGATCGAGGTTGTTCTGCAACATGCGCATCGCGGCCTCTTGGGGCCAACCGAGCGCGCTGATCGACGTTCCCCGTGCAGCTCGAACCGGTCGTGCTCCCTCCACGGGACTCCTTCGTCTAGTGCAGCGTCACGAAACGTGACGCTGTTTCCAGTAGTTCGCGGTTCGCGACGAGTTCGGAGACCGCGGCGATCTCGGGCGAGAGCCAGCGGTCGTGGCCGGGTCCCCCCGAGCGCGCGTTCACGCGTTCGGCGATCGCGGCCGTCACCGGTGACGGCGTCAGCGGCGCGCGCAGCGCCAAGGCGCGCGCGCTCGCGAGCAGTTCAATCGCGACGACGTCACGAAACGCCTCGAGCGACTTACGAAGTTTCCTCGCGGCGTGCCAACCCATCGAGACGTGGTCCTCTTGCATGCCCGACGACGGAATGGAGTCGACACTCGCCGGTGACGCGAGCCGCTTCATCTCGGTCACGAGCGCGGCCTGCGCGTACTGAGCGATCATGAGACCAGAGTCGACGCCGGCCTCGTGCGCGAGGAACGGTGGCAGTCCGTAACTACGATTCTCGTCGAGCAAGCGGTCAGTGCGGCGTTCGGACATCGACGCCACGTCCGCCATCGCAATGGCGAGGAAGTCGAGCGCGTAGCCAATGGGTGCACCGTGAAAGTTTCCGTTCGAGACCAGCGAGCCATCGGCCAACACGGAGGGATTGTCGATGGCGGCGGCCAATTCGATGTCGGCGACGCCCGCCGCGTAACTGAACGTGTCACGCGCCGCACCGTGGACTTGAGGAGCGCAGCGCAGTGAGTAGGCGTCTTGCACCTGTGAATAGTCGTCGAGGTGATCGTCAACGATCTCAGAGTCACTCAACAACGTCAACAGGTTGCTCGCGCTGGCCAGTTGTCCGGGATGAGGACGCAGGGCGTGAACCTCGTCGAGAAAGACACGGTTGGTGCCGCGAAGCGCCTGGATCGACATCGCCGCCGCCAGGTCCATCTGCTGCAACAGCGCCGTGCCGTCGTCGAGGGCCAACACGAGTTGGCCGAGCATGCCGTCGGTTCCGTTGATGAGGGCGAGACCCTCCTTCTCGGCGAGTACGACGGGCTCGAGGCCAGCGTCCGCGAGTGCGTCGGCCGCTCGGCGACGAGCGCCACCGGCGTCACGCACGTCGCCTTCACCCATCAGGGCGAGCGCCACGTGCGCGAGTGGCGCGAGGTCGCCCGAACAGCCGAGAGACCCGAACTCGTGGACGATGGGCGTGATGCCCGCGTTCAACAGCGCGGCGTACGCCTTGGCCGTCGTCGTTCGAACACCCGAGACCCCGCTACAGAGGTTGGTCAGACGCGACACCATCATCGCGCGCACCACTTCGGTCTCGACCTCGGGTCCGACGCCCGCGGCGTGGGAACGAATCAGCGAGCGTTGCAAGTCGCGGCGCCGGTCGTGCGAGATCGACGTCGTGGCGAGTGATCCGAAACCCGTCGAGAGGCCGTAGATAGGTTCGCCGCTGTCGACGAGCACGTCGATGGCGTTGCGCTGGCGAGTGAGGCGTTCGAGTACCTCCGTGCTCAGCGCGACGGGCTCGAAGAGTCGAGCCACGGCGATGAGTTGCGCCCTCGTGAGCGGTTCAAGTCCTACGACGACGGTCACGCCGTTCTCCTTTGTACGCCCGTGAGCGCTTCGAGTACTAAGAGCGCGGCGAGACGAACCGTTCGCCGGTCGATGCTGTCTTGTTCCGCGTCGATCTCGGTGAAGTCGATCGCGACGACTGACTTCGACGACGTGACCTCGCGCACGAACCGACGGAGTTCATCGGCGCTCAGTCCCCCTGGCGCGGCCGCGGGGCATCCCGGCACGACCGACTGATCGGCCACGTCGAGGTCGATGTCCACGTAGACCTTGCGACCGTCAGCGCCCGCTATCTCGAGCGCCCGTCGAGCGATCGAGCGAGCGTCCTCGACGCGAAACGCGTCGCGACCAATGATCGTGGTGCCCACCGCGAGCGCGTGGCGAGCGTACGGCGCGGAGTTGGAAAAGTCTCCGAGTCCGACCTGCACGACACTGAGGGGATCGAGTCCTTCGTCGAGTAGTTGGCGGACGGGTGAGCCGTTAGAGCGTCCCTCGCGCATGTCCAAGTGCGCGTCGAGCGTGATCAGTCCGAAGTCGGCCAGTGACTCGCTACCGAAGGCTCGCAGCGCGTGCCAGGTCGCGGCGTTGTCACCGCCGAGGACCACCGTGAGCTCGGTGGTCGCGTCGATGGCCGCGAGAGCCGCGGCCACGCGCTCGCCGCCCCCGTCGCCGTCCGGGTCGTCGACGTCGCCGTGGTCGACGAGGGCCACGGACTCGGCCAGATCGACGCCGTCTTCGAAGGACCACGTCGAGAAGCGTTGCAATGCCTTTCGAATGGCGGCCGGCGTGCTCGACGCCGAGCGCATCGACACCGACGTCGCGTAGGTGGACACGCCGAGAAGTGCGACGTTGCGCAGCCCGGTGACGGGCTCCGCGTGCAGCAACGTGGCCGCCGAAGGCCACTTGGAGTCGTGCGTCGTTGCCACAGAGTCCATGTTACGCATGGGCGTTCGTCCGGCGTTCCACGTTGGAGTCCACGCGCGAGGCGTGAACGCAACGATTCCGTCTAGCGGTCGACGGTCCTCACGCCACTCTCGACGGGCACGTCGGGCTCGACTTCGATGTACGTCGGCACGGGTGTCGCCTCGAGTTCGTGACCCACGTCGTCCCCATAGGACGGGGTGGGCGTGGCGACGTACTCCCCATCGGCGGTGCGTGACACGATGTTGGGCGTCTTACGCTTACCAACACCGCGGTAGCCCTGCATCTCTTTGCAGATCTTGAAGGCGATCGGGTACGCGATGGTCGGCAGGACGATCACCAGGATGCGCATCGCCCACAGCGTCGATTCCAGCGAGACGTGAAAGAAGTTGGCGATGACGTCGGTGGAACTCGCGATATGCAGCATCGAGAGCAACACCAACACCGCGACGCCCGCCGCCGTGCGCTTCGGACGATCACTCGGCCGGTCCAAGAGATGGTGGATCTCGTTGTCCTTCGTGAACTTGCGCTCCAGCAACGGCCAGAGGTAGGCGACGTTGAAGAGGATGCCCGGGAGGATGACGGCCGGGATGAAGACCTCGAGCGGGATCGTATGGCCGAAGGCCATGAACGTCCAGGAGGGCCATATTCGAAGCGCTCCGTCGAGAAAGCCCATGTACCAGTCCGGTTGCACGGCGTAGGAGATGCGTGCCGCGTCGTAGGGACCGAACTGCCAGATCGGGTTGATCTGCGCGAACGCGCCCAAGAGCGCGGTGATGCCGCCCACGATGAAGAGAAAGCCCGTGGTCTTCGCCATGAACACGGGGTACATGGGCGAGCCCACGACGTTCTTCTCGGTTCGACCCTTACCCGGGAACTGCGTGTGCTTTTGTCGCACGAGTAAGAAGAGGTGCGCACCGACGAGTCCAAGGATGAGGAGCGGCAAGAGCAAGACGTGCAGGATGAAGAAGCGCGGAATGGTCGCCGTACCCGGGAAGTTCCCGCCGAAGACCCAGAAGGCCAGGTAGGAGCCCACGAAGGGGATCGACTCCATGATCGAGTACGCGATGCGGATACCGGTGCCCGAGACCAGGTCGTCGGGCAGCGAGTAACCGAGGAAGCCGTTACCGATCGCGAGGATCAACAACGTGAGGCCGATCGTCCAGTTCAGTTCGCGGGGCTTGCGGAACGCGCCGGTGAAGAAAACGCGCGCCATGTGCACGACGATGGCGCCGACGAAGATGTCACACGCCCAGTGGTGCATCTGACGCATCAAGAGCCCGCCGCGCACGGTGAACGAGATGTTCATCGTCGAGTTCCACGCCTCGGTCACTCGTTGGCCGTCCATGGGTTTGTAGGGACCGTGGTAGATGACCGTCGCGACGCTCGGTACGAAGTAGAACGTCAAGAAGATGCCCGTGACGAGAAGGATCACGAACGAATAGAGCGCGATCTCACCGAGCATGAAGGACCAGTGATCCGGGAAGATCTTGTCCATGAACGTGCGTCCGCCCTTGGCGATGCCGAGACGATCGTCGAGCTCGTTGAGGGTTTGGCCGATCTTGCCGTACGGGCCGGCGGCCTGGCGCTGCGCGCGCCTGTTGGTCGCGACGTCGCTCATACTTTGCTCCCCGTCGTGCGATGGCGCTCCCAGAATCCTGGTCCCACGGGCTGGTCGAAGTCGGCCTGCGCACGAATGAAGCCGCTCGAGTCGATGTAGAGCGGCAGCTGAGGCAAGGGCCGTGGCGCGGGACCGAACTGCGGGATGGCGCCGTTCGTCACGTTGAACATCGACTGGTGACAGGGACACACGAGCAGTTGCAATTGCTGTTCGTAGAGTCCGACCGGACAACCGAGGTGGGTGCAGAGCTTGGAGTACGCGACGTAGCCCATCGGGCCCCAGGTCTCACGACCTTTTTGTGTCGTGAAGTTCTGGTTGGAGATGCGAATGAGGACGGTCTGGTCGACGGCCTGGCCGCGGTCGGTGTCCTGCGCCCCTTCAGGGAACACCGTGACGATCGATCCGATGGAGAGGTCACCCACGTTGACGCGGCGCCCGGTCTGGTCGACGGCGTAGGAACCTTTTTTCCAGTCGGTGTGAAAGAGCGTGCCCTTCGGGAGTGGCCCGAGACTGCGCAGTGCCGGAAAGAGCGCGACGACCCCGAAGATGCCGAGTCCCCCACCCAAAAGACCGGCCAGCATCTTGCGACGCTTGACGACGCCACCACCGCGCTCGACGATGGCGGCCGCGAACGCGTCGCGATCGGCGTCGGAGTTCGCGAGGACGTGACGCTCCTCGACGAAGGGGCCACGCGGCATGAGGTACTTGCCCCACGCGACGAGACCGATGCCGAAGGCGAAGAGGCCGCCACCGAGCGTCGCGCCAAGCGTCCACGGTTTGGCGTTGATCCAGTAACAGGCGCCGAAGGCCGCGACGAGGAGCGTACCGATGACAAACGTGAGGGCAATGACGCGCTCGACGGTCTGCGGGTTCTTCGACGTCGGCTGGAGGCGAGGGTCATCCTCGCTAAGACCACTCAAGGCCACGGGCGTGCGGTGTTCGACGTCGCTCACGAGCGATCCCCAATCCAGTAACAGACGAGTATCAAAAGACCCAGCCCGAGAAGTAGTCCGACGAAGCCCTCAGCCACCGGTCCAAGGCCGCCGAGCCCGAAGCCACCGGGGTTCTGCGGGTGCTGAATCTCGGTCGTGACGTACTTCGTGATGTCAGCGACCTGCTGGTCACTCAAGTTCCCGGTGAAGCGCGGCATGTTGGCTGGGCCTGTTCGGATGGCCTCAACGACCTGGAAGGCGGGGATGTTGCGAAGCGACGGTGAGAACGTGCTCGCCGCGAGCGCGTCGCCGTCACCTTCGATGGTGTGACAGGCCGCGCAGTTCAACGCGAAGAGCGCCGCACCGTCCGCGACGTTGGCGTTCTTCAGATGTGGTGTCGGGATGTCGGGGTAGCTCGGCGAGAGTGAGTTCACCCAGGCGGCGATGGCTGTTGCCTGGGAGGGCGTGAGCGCCGGCTGACCACGCCGCGCCTGGACGGCAGCGACGTCCTTTGCCGGCATGCGACCCGACTCAATCCAAAAAGTGATCGTCGCCGGTCCGAGCCCGACGAGATCTGGGTACGCGCCACTCGTACCGTTCGCGGGCACGCCGTTGGCCCCAGAACCGTGGCACGACGCGCAGTTCTCCATGAAGAGTGCCTTGCCGAGCGAGTTAAGCGAACTCGAGGGCGCCTTGTAGGTGATGTACTTGTTGCCGTACTCGATGACGTTGCCGTTCTTGTCCTTCACGACGATCGTCGAGTTGGGCGTGCCAGCGTTCTTTCGCGTCGTCGGCGGTGGGTTGAGGTTGTTGGCGTTCGCGGATCCGACGAAGAGCAGGATTGGCGCGGCTGAGAGGAATCCGGCCGCAACGATGAGCGGCACGCGCCGAAGGAAAGAGGTCGTCACGTCCACCTACTTCAACAAGAAGAGGGCCGAGTAGAGCCCGATCCAGATGACGTCGACGAAGTGCCAGTAGTAGCTCACGCCTTGGAAGGTCGCGAGCTCACCCGCGTCTCCCTCACGTCCGCGCATGCGGTACAAGAGGAAGCTCATGGCGACGAGACCGAGGAACACGTGCAGTCCGTGCAGACCCGTCGTGATGAAGAAGACCGAACCGTAGGAGTTGGTGTACCAACGCGTCGTGAGGTGCGTCCACTCGTAGGCCTGGTTGCCAACGAACAGCGCGCCCATGATGATCGTGGCGATGACCCAGTTACGAGCGGCACCGCGCTGTCGGTGCTCGATCAACCACACGGCTCGTTGCATCGTGAACGACGACGCGATGAGCACGATGGTGAAGATGCCCGACTGCAACACGTCGAGGTGCGTGCCGACGGGCGGCCACGAGGCGAGGTGCGCTCGGATGGTAAACAGGGCGGCGAAGAGTCCCGAGAAGAACATCAGCTCAGAACCAAGCCAAATCATCACGCCAATCGCCAACATCGGCGGCCGATCGTGAACAATCTTCTCTTGCTTCGCCAGGCTATTGGGGGAAACTGCCTGACTCACGCCTACATTTCTAGTAGAAATCAGAACCCCTCTGAGACGCTTTGCTCGATTCCACTATCGAAGTGTGGCGGGAAGTTCATTGCACGCAATAATCGCGAGACGTCTCGTCGGACGCGTGAGCGCCACGTAGAGCGTTCGTAGGCCGCGCGGCGTGACGCCGCTCTGGTCCACGGCGCCACGATTCGCAATCTGACCAGGCTCGACAACGACGACGGCGTCGAACTCGAGACCGTTCGCCCCTTCGGCGGCGAGGACGACCAAATCGGCCGAAAGTCCCTTGGATTCTTGGTCACGCGGATCGACAGCTTCGAGTCCACCTTCGCGCAACATTGACACAATTTCATCGACTCGTTTGCTCGTCACGATGACCGCGACGCGTCCCGGCGCGACGGCTTCGATCTCTTGTTTCGTCAAAATGACGAGCTCATTCTCGAAGTCGCGCTCGCTCACTTCCTTCACGATTGGCAGTGCGCCGGCGCGGCGCACGGGGCGCGGAGGCTCGAGACCCGGGGTCGCCGCGAGCAACGTCGCCGCCGCGAAGTTGAGCACTTCTTCCGGTGTTCGGTAGCTCACCGTGAGATCGACGCGCGAGGGCGCGCGACGTGGCGCGAGGACGTCCAACAACACGTCCCACGAGGCCGACGACGAGGCCGTCGTCGCCTGGCCCATGTCACCGACGATGGTCATCGAGCCGGTGAGGTCGCGACGCTTCAACACGCGAAGTTCCATCGGCGAGAGGTCCTGCGCTTCGTCGACGACGATGTGACCGTAGGTGACGAACTCCGCCTCGTCGAGTTCCTGGGACTGCGCGACGACCAGTCGCTGTGCTTCACGAAGTGCCGCCGCGCGATGGTTTCCGGCGTAGGCGTCGAGGTCGATCCCCGCGAGGACGCCCGGATCGTTCGGCTTCGGTAGTGGACGCGGTCGGCGACGCGGTCCGACCAGGACCCTCGCCTCGTCGATCAACGCGGCGTCGGCTTTGGTCCAGGCGATGTCTTCGACGGCCGTAAACCTCGGGCGGTACAACAACGCGATCTCGTCGTCGCTCAAGACGCCCTTACCAGCGGCCTTCAACAGCGCGGGCGCGCCGAGGAGGTCGTGCAGGAGTTCTTGTCCCGAGATGCGCGGCCAGATCCGCTGCAGTACCTCTTTGAACTGAGAGGTGTTGCGTATGACGTCGGCCAACTCTCCCGTCGCGTTCACTTCCTCTGAGTCGTCGTGCACGAAGCGGTCGCGGTACTCGTGGGCGAGGCGCGTCGCGAGCTCGCGTCCCACGGCCGAACGGCGTTGGTTGTGGTTGCCCGGACGACGGCGTGCACGCTCCACGACCTCTTCGGTGTAGCGCGCACGCAGCACCACGATGGCGCGTCCCACCGGGATCTCGACGTCGGCGCGTAGAGCACGCTCGCGGGTGCGAAGGGCGCGCGCGAGGACTTTCGCCATGCGCAGGTCGCCCTTCAGTTGGTCGACGTCTTCGGGATCAACGGCGCGTACGTCGACGTTCGTGACGAGTCCCGCGATCGTCGACAACGTGACGCCTGATTCGCCGAGCGACGGCAACACGTTCTCGATGTAGTTGAGGAACAGCGGGTTCGGTCCAACGACGAGGACGCCCTGACGCTCGAGCGTGGCGCGATGCGTGAAGAGCAGGTACGCCGCGCGGTGCAGCGCCACGGCGGTTTTGCCGGTGCCCGGGCCGCCTTGGACCAGCAAGACGCCCGCCAAGGGACTTCGAATGATCTGGTCCTGTTCACCTTGGATGGTGGCGATGATGTCGCCCATGCGGCCAGTTCGCGCACGGCCAAGCGCCGCGAGCAGCGCGCCCGGTCCACCGAGCGCCATGCCACCGTCGACGAGACCCTCTTCGGTGGCGGAACGAACTTCATCGTCGGGGAGATCGAGTTCGCCGTTGGCGTCGGCGAAGTACTCGTCTTCGACGCCGGAGACCTCGTTGGCGCGAATGGCGACGTGGCGCCGACGAGAGAGTCCGAGCGGCTCGACGCCCGTGGCGCGGTAGAACGCTTCGGCGACGGGGGCGCGCCAGTCGATCACCAACGGGTTGAGCGCTTCGTCGGAGACGGCGAGACGGCCGACGTGGTACGTGTCACCGACGCCGTTACCGTTGGCCTGGTAGTCAATACGACCGAAGAAGAGCGATTGGTCACCGATGGCGAGTTGGTCGAGTCGGTGCAGCGCCGTGCCCATGACGACGTCGCGTTCCACAAGATCACCGGCCCCGCGCATGTTCGCCACGGCCGCGCTGTCACGAAGTGAGCGCGCGCCTTGACGCATGTGATCGAGTGCCCTTAAGGCGAGATCGAGGAACTCTTGTTCCTCGGCTATCTCACGCTCATGCGCCATTGACGACCTCTCTCCCATTCCCAAAATCGGGAAGAATCAAGTCTAGAGGAAGTGCGAGGGACGCTCGCAAGCCAATGATCGAGGGCACTCGCCTAGATTGGAGGTGGTTAAAGGAGCGTCGTGAAAGAGCCAGTTTTCCTACGGGCCTGTCGTGGCGAGGCCGTTGACCACGTACCGGTGTGGTTCATGCGCCAAGCCGGTCGGTCCCTCCCTGAGTACCGCGAACTTCGCGCCACGGGCTCAATTCTTGACGCGATTGCCAGCCCAGAACTTTCTTGCGAAGTCACGATGCAACCGGTCCGCCGCTACGGCGTGGACGCCGCCATCCTCTTTTCCGACATCGTCGTCCCCTATCACGCGATTGGCTTTGGTGTTGACGTCGTGCCTGGTCGTGGTCCCGTTATCGCCGAACCGTTCACGAGCAAGGACGATTTAGTACGACTTCGCGATTTGACCGAAGCGGACGTCAGCCACGTGACCGCCACCGTGGACCTCGTCGTCGAACAACTCAAAGCGACCAACACACCACTCATCGGCTTCGCTGGCGCGCCCTTCACGGTGGCCAGTTACCTCGTCGAGGGCGCGCCCACGAGAGAGTTCGCCATCATCAAGACGATGATGCACGCGGAACCCGCGCTCTTCGATCAGCTCCTCGATCGACTCGTCGAAATCACGATCAGCTTTCTTCGCGCCCAGATCAACCACGGCGCTCGCGCCGTGCAGCTCTTCGACTCCTGGGCCGGATCGCTCACGCGTGAGGAGTACGCACGCTTTGCGCTCCCCGCCACGCGGCGCGTCCTCGACGGCATCGCCGACCTCGACGTCCCGACGATTCTCTTCGGTGTGGGCACGGGTGAACTCTTGGGTCTCATGAGTAGTGCGGGCAGTACCGTCGTTGGCATCGACTGGCACGTCGACCTCGACGAAGGTCGCCGACGCGTGGGCGACAAGCCAGTCCAAGGCAATCTCGACCCCGCTCGCTGTCTCGGTGGCGAAGACTTGGCCGTCGAAGCGGCACGCGAGGTGCTCGTGAAGGCGGGCAGCGCGGCCGGACATATCTTCAACTTGGGCCACGGTGTCCTACCGACGACGGACCCGGCGGCCCTCGAAGCGGTCGTGCGCGTGGTGCACGATGAAGGTAAAGCGGGCGTGCAGTGAAGATCGGTGTCCTCGTCATGGCCCACGGAACCCCGTCGTCACCCGAGGGCATCGAGCCGTTCTACACGCGCATCCGTCGTGGCTCTCCTCCGACGCCCGAACAGCTCGCCGATCTCACGCGTCGATACCTCGCCATCGGGGGCACGTCGCCACTCACCGAGCGCACCGCCGCCCAAGTCGCGGGTGTCGCCGCGGCGCTCGAAGCCGAAGCGCCCGGTGCCTTCGACGTTCGCTATGGCTCGAAGTTCGAGCCTCCACTCCTCGAAGAGGCCGCCCAGTCGTTTCGAGATGAGGGGTTCACCAAGGTCGTGGGTATCGTCCTCGCGCCACACTCCTCGTCGATGTCGACCGAGCAGTACATGAGTAGGGCGCGCGTAACACTCGGCGACGACGTCGAGTTCATTCCCGTTGGCGCCTGGTACGACGCACCGGGTTTCTTAAACCTCATTGCCGAGCGCGTCAACGACGCGCTGGCGACGATACCGGCGTCTCGACACGCGACCACCGAGGTCATCTTCAGCGCCCATTCGCTTCCCGAAAAGGTGGTCACGCTCGGTGACACCTACCCCGAGCAACTCAAAGAGAGCGCCGTCCTGGCGGCTGAGATCGCTGGTGTTCACTCCTCCGACGTGGCGTGGCAGTCTGCTGGTCGCACCGCTGACCCTTGGCTCGGTCCCGACATCTTGGTGGCTCTGCGCGAGAAACGCGCCCAAGGCTTTACCGACGTCGTGTCGTGCCCCATTGGCTTCGTCTCGGACCATCTCGAAGTGCTCTTCGACATCGACATCGAGGCGCAGAGCGTGGCGAGTGAAGTGGGCCTCAATCTCGTGCGCACGGCGTCGCTTAACGACGATCCCGCGTTCATGCGCGTGCTCGCGGGCGTCATCACAACAGCCGCCGGTACGTGAGTCGCTCCTCCGTCGTCGTGGTCGGCGGAGGTATCAGTGGTCTCGCGGCTGCCTGGGAACTCTCGGGTGGTGAGGCCGGTCCCACCGAGTCAACGCCGCGCGTCGAGGTCATCGAAGCCAGCGAACGCTTCGGAGGTTCGCTCGCCACAGCCAACTTCGCTGGACGCGCTATTGACGTTGGCGCTGACGGCTTCCTAGCGCGTCGGCCGGAAGCTGTCGCTCTCGTCAAGGAACTTGGACTCGAACAAGAACTCGAAGCGATGGACGCGAGTGGCGCGTGGCTTTGGTCGAGAGGCGCTTTACACGAACTACCCAAGGGCCTCGTCCTCGGCGTCCCGACGGATCTCCAAGCGATCCTGCACTTCAAGGGCTTGTCGTGGAAAGCGCGGCTTGCGGCGCGGCGCGACATTCTCCTACCCAAACGACTCTTCATTGAAGACGACGCGACTATTGGCGACATCGTGCACACCAAACTCGGTCGCGAACTGAGTTACCAATTCATAGAACCAATGATCGGCGGCATTCAAGCGGGCCGGATCGATGAACTCTCGGCGAAGTCCGTTTTTCCCGCCCTCTTTGAAGCGGCGAAGAAGGGCGGCTCACTTATGAAAGCGCTGCGCCCACCGGACGCAGGGAAGGAGGGGACGGGAGGAGTTGCAGAAACGACAGGTCCGGTCTTCTATTCGCTCAACGGCGGCGTCGGTTCTCTGTCTAGCGAGCTCGCGCAACAACTCCTCGATCGTGGCGTCATCCTTCGCCACGGTGTTTCCGCCAACGCGTTACGTCGCACGCCCGCTGGCGACTATCCCTGGGAAGTGGACACGTTCACCACGACGACCCCTGCGAACGCAGTCGTACTCGCGATCCCCGCGCCCGTGGTCGGCGCCCTTCTCGGTTCGCTCGATTCGGCGATCGACGAACTGCGACAGATCGAAAGCGCCAGTGCCGCAATGGTCACCTTCGCCGTGACGAATGACCAGATCACGTTGCCGCTGCACGGAACGGGCGTCCTCGTTCCGCTCAAGACGTCATGGACTGGTGAGGGTTCGA
>DASZHK010000124.1:0-2789 GCA_035937905.1 Acidimicrobiales bacterium | reverse complement strand
TATTGAGCGGTGAGTGGCTCAAACGTTCTAACGATGACCGACGACGTTTGGGCAGCGGATTGGATTCGTGAACGACTCAGCCCTTGGGATGCGCGATTGGTGACGTCCGTTATTCCTCGCGGTTTTGACAGATACGCCAGGATTCTGCACCCAGTACAACTTCCCCGCGACGGCCACCCACTCATTCGATGGGCGGACGTCGCGAGATGGAGTGGCGTTCCCTTGCATCCCCGGGTGCAGTGGCACCAGATCGCGCTCCCCGAGGCGATACCGCCGACAGAGGCACCGTGGAGAAGTCAGGGTCCGAAACAGGGCACCCTCTTCATTCCCGACGCCGAAGCGCTCATTGATGATCTGACCCCGTACACGTCCATGGCCCACGAGTGCTATTTCTGCCTGTGGGTTGGCTACATGGGCGGCGGTGCAGCGTTCGTCCCGCTCGGTTCTCCCCCCATCTCGATTCCAGCGCCGCCGCAACCTCGGCGGAAAGTCGAGTTGCCCGCGCGCGAGTACGCCCTTTTTGAAGGACCTCTCACGAGCGCTACGTCCATGGAGAGCATCCATGAACCCCGCACTCCCAACTTGTGGTGGCCGGCCAATCACGCATGGTGCGTCGCCAGCGAGATTGACTTCCCGTGGACGTACGTGGGCGGTTCATCGGAACTCATCGAACGGCTCCTCGCCGACGAACGTCTCGAAGTCGTTCCCGCGTCGCCAGATGATCCACATTGGGAAGACGTGGACGAATGGCTCACCTCCTTGATCGACCGCGGCGTCGATGAGGTCCTTCGTACAGGTTCCGTGAACCTTGCACTCGCGGCTGGTGCCGTCACGGTGACGTGGGAACCGGCGCGTCGGCGAGGACGCGGCACGATCACTACAAAGTCTGAGAGGTCCGGCGGTTGGAGCGGCGAGGGCTCACAAGTTAAAGCTCGTGATCCCAATGAGATGCGCCGACAGATCGCGAGAGAGTTCCATCGGGCCGTTCTCAACCTGGTCGACGTCTGACGAGAGACCGCCAGCAACGGGTCGAGCGTCAGTGCCGCAGCGACGGGGCGGCGACCGGCGTCGCGTCGCTCAACGCTTCTCGGGCGTGATAGCTCGATCGCGTGAGCGGCGATGATTGCACGTGGCGAAGCCCAAGTCGACGGCCTCGCTCCGCGAGGTCCTCGAATTCGGCAGGCTCCCAAAAGCGTGCGACGGGAAGGTGACGCTCCGTCGGTCGAAGATACTGACCAATCGTGGCGATCTGCACCCCGACGGCCGCCAGGTCCGCCAACGTCTCTTCGACTTCATCGACCGTTTCGCCGAGTCCCACCATCAGACCGGACTTCGTCGTCAACCCGGCGTGGGCGCTGCGAGCGAGGACGCTCAACGATCGAAGGTAGCCGGCGCTCGGCCGCACGGCGCGCTGCAAGCGCGCGACGGTCTCGATGTTGTGGTTCATGACGTCCGGACGGGCGTCAATCAAGATCTGCAGTGAATCCGCGTCACCCTTGAGGTCACTCGTCAAGACCTCCACGTTGGTGCCAGGAGAACGCTCTCGAATCGCTCGAACGCTTTGCGCGATGGCGCCCGCACCTCCGTCAGCAAGGTCGTCGCGCGCGACGCACGTGATGACGGCGTGGGCCAAGTTGAGTCGAACGACAGCTTCCGCCACGCGTTCGGGCTCGGTGGGATCGAGGGCCAAAGGTTTGCGTGTGTCAACGAGACAGAAACCGCAGGCCCTCGTGCATCGTTCACCGTTCACCATGAAGGTCGCCGTGCCCGCGGACCAACACTCAAAGATGTTGGGACAGCCCGCCTCTTCGCACACCGTCACGAGGCGAAGGTCCTCCGTGAGCTTGCGAAGCGATTGGTACTCGGTACCCATGTGCGCCTCGATGCGCAGCCACTCGGGCTTTCGCACGTGGAGCGAAAGCCCCGCGTCAGGATCAACGCCCGCCTTTCGAAGACGTCGAATGAGGGGACGTTCGTCCGAAGTCGTCGCGACACTGCGGTCCACGCGCGCGACCCGCGACGAGCCACCGAGTTGGCGCTCGAGCTCTTCGCCGAGAAGATTCTCGACGTCGAGCGTCGTGACGACGAGGCCCAAGGACGTCAGTGAGGCGACGGGCTTGTCCGCGATACCACAGGGCACGATGGCCTTGAATCCCTCGAGGTCTATCTCAACGTTGAGCGCAACGCCGTGCAAGGTGCGGCGGATCCCTGCGTCATTTCGTTCCGTTCGTACGCCGACGGCCGCGATCTTCGAGGGGATTCCTTCGAGGTCGGCCCACACGCCCGGGTATCCGTCGAGACGGCCGACGACGCCCAGTCGGCCCTCGGGGTCGGCGCGGCGGACCGCGTCGATGACGGCGTCTTCGAGCTTTCGAACGTGCGCCTTTCCGGCGGCGGGGTCGTCGGCGACGCTCACGATGGCCCACGCCACCACTTGACCCGGTGCGTGGTACGTCACGTCGCCGCCCCGGTCGGCGTCGATGACGACCGCGTTCAATTCCGAGGGAGGAATAAGGAAGTGCTCTTCGAGGGTGCGAACGCCTCGGGTGTAGGTCGGCGGATGTTCGAACAACAAGACGTAGTCGTCATTCGCCTGGAGGAGCGCGCGCTGCAGGTCGTTGGCCTCAGCGAATGACACTCTTCCCAGGTGACGGCGCCGCAACATCTATCGCTCGCTCGCTAAGTCCATGCCCGCGAGGAGCTCGGCTACTCGCTCGAGGTAACTGGCCGCGCCGGTTGGCTCACAGACGCGATGATCGAACGCGAGACCCAGCACGAGTCGTCGCCCA
>DASZHK010000123.1:0-6747 GCA_035937905.1 Acidimicrobiales bacterium | reverse complement strand
CCGGCTCTCGCTCGAGCAAAGCATCGGGACGCGAGCCTTCAAATACCTCCACCCCGACGACGCGAAGCTCGCCACGCGTGCCTTCATCGATCTGGCCCGGACACCGGGAGCGTCCGTACGGGATTTGGTACGGGTCGTCACCGACGACGGTGAGGTTCGTGACCTCGAGATCGTGCTGACGAACTGTCTCGACAATCACGACGTCGCCGGGATCATCTTGAACGGACGCGACATCACGGAGGAACGTGCACTCGCCGAACAACTCTCGCGACAGGCGTTGCACGATCCGCTGACGGGACTGGCCAACCGCGTGCTCTTCGAGGACCGACTCGAGAAGGCCCACGCACGCGCAGTACTTCGAGGCGGCGTGGGAGCCGTGTTCATGCTCGACCTCGACGACTTCAAGGGCATCAACGACGTTCACGGCCATCTGGTCGGTGACCAATTACTCCTCGCCATCACCGATCGTCTCCAACAGGCTCTCAGCCCCTCCGACACCCTTGGTCGCTTCGGGGGCGACGAGTTCCTCTGCTTAGTCGAAGACCTCACGTCTCCAGGTGAGGTGGCGGCGATCGCGAAACGACTCCTCGACGTCTTTGCCGAGCCTTTCGTCGTGTCGGGCGTCCAAGTGGAACAACACGTGAGCATCGGCATCGTGGTGTGGGATGGATCGCGGGAGGATCCCGACGAGATCACGCGCGACGCCGACGTCGCACTCTACGAGGCCAAGCGTCAAGGTAAGGGACGATTCGCCATTTTCACTCGCACCATGCACCAAGAAGCGGTGAGTCGCTTCGCGCTCGTCCAGGACCTGCACGTCGCGTTGCAGTGCGGAGAGCTCTCGATGCACTACCAGCCGATCATGCACCTCCTTACCAATCAGGTCGTCGGTTTCGAGGCGCTCATGCGCTGGCAGCACCCCGGTCGCGGATGGGTGCCACCGAGCGTGTTCATCCCGCTCGCCGAACAGAGCGGACTCATCTTGGAACTTGACGCCTTCGCACTCCGCGAAGCCGTCGGAGCGGCGGCGTCGTGGAGACCCACCGAACCGCACGGTGTTCCACCGTTCGTCACCGTCAACCTCTCGGCGCACCAGTTTCGCGAACCCAAGATGGTCTCGATGATCGAAGACGTGCTGATGACCAGCGGCCTCGAGCCTCGCCGACTCGTCATCGAGATCACCGAAGGCGTGCTACTGCGCGACGCGAGTGAGGCGACGAACGTGATAACCCGCCTCCAGGAACGGGGCGTGAGCTTCGCGCTGGATGACTTCGGCACTGGCTACTCGTCGCTGTCGTACCTGGCGGAACTTCACCCGCGAGTCATCAAAATCGATCAGTCGTTCGTTCGACCGTCGACGCCGAGTCCTCGCAGTGACGCGCTCCTCGAGACGATCATCACGTTGGGCGACAAACTTGAGATCACGATGCTCGCCGAAGGAATCGAGACCGCGGCACAACTGCAGCGACTTCGACTCCTCGGTTGCGAACTCGGCCAGGGTTATTTCTACTCACCGGCCGTTTCGAGCGATCAACTGACCGCGCTGTTGGCGCGTACTTCGCAGGAATGGGAGCACCAACTCATCTCGAGCGTCACTTTCCCCTGAGGTTCAGCGGGTCAACACGTCAATCGATGACGGTGATCAGCCTGGTGGCGTCGACGTGGTCGTCGTCGACGTGGTCGTCGGAGGAGGATTCGTCGCCTTCGGCAACGTCGTAATTAGCGCGCCGCTCCCGATGGACAGTTCCGTGAGCGATCCAGTACGAGCGCCGGGAGTCTGGCTGTTGGCCCCGGATTGACTGGCCACCCAAAGATTCCCACCCGACACGGCGAAAGCCGAGAGCTGACTGAAGTAGTACGGGCCGTTGGTGTTGCACATATACCAACTCGGCTGACCGCTCGTGTCGGACAACTTGGTCACCATGGGACTCGTCCCGAACGGACTCGCGATGTACATATTGCCAGCGACGCCGATGACGGCCGAGGGGGATCCGAAACCGTAACTTCCCTGTGAATCCCCGTAGGTAGCGAGCACGGCGCCGGTGGCCGCCGAAATCTCCGTCGCGGCGTTACTCGCACTATCGGCCACCCACACGCGACCCGCTCCCACGGCCAGCCCGTCGGGAGCGCTCAATCCTTGTTGAGCGACCACCCGAATCAATCGTCCCTGAGCGACGTTCACCTCGGTCACGGAATTGCTGCCCTTGTCGGCGACGAAAACGTCAGCTCCGGACACCGCGAGCGCCACGGGATTGTGGAACGAGAACCGAGCACCCGACACCGAGCGCACGAAGGCGCCACTACGCGCGTCGATCATCGTGATCGAACCAGCCGCGTTGGAGCGCCCAGCGTTCAGCACCACGATCGTCCGCCCGGCGGCTTCGATAGCCACGGGATTGGCGAAGTGAAACTTCGCGCCGGCGATCACTCGAACGAGCGCACCACTGTTGGCAGTGATCTCACTCACTGAGCCGACCGCGTTCGTGATGAACAGGTTCGCTCCCGAGCGCACGATCGCCGTCGGTCGCGCAAAGCCGTAGTTGTTCGCGCTTATCGTCGCGATCCACGAGCCGTTCAACGGATTGATCTCGGAAACAGAGTTCCCGACCGCGTTGGTCACCCACAGGTGACCTCCACCGAAAGCCAGTCCGGAGGGCGAATCGAACTCGAGCGTGGACGCACCCGACGCTGCCTGGAAAGGGAGCGCGCCGAGGCACATCGCGGCGAGGACGGAGCATCGGAGCCACCAAGCGCTGCCGGTACGTCGGGGACGTCTCATGAGTCGAATTGTAGTCCTACGTGGTCGCGTGAAGGCAGAGCCAATGGTCCACTGGAGATCGCTCGCGGGCCCTCGCGTGGCACGTCCCAACGCACGTGGGGTGACGTGAACCGTCATCAACCGCCAGTGGAGAAACCTCTCGGCGTTCGCTGTGGCGGGCGGTGGGGAGCTTCGGTGGCCAAATGCAAATACGGACGTTGTCCTGACCATGGCGCTGGTGGTGCGACGATTCGTGCCGCGAGTCGGTAGGCCACCTTCTCGTAATTGACGCGCCATCCAACGAAGTCGGGCCACGCCTCCTCGGCACTGCGCTCCATCTCAAAGCCGGTGGCGCGCATCATGGTGACCGCTTCTTCGAACTCGGCGTACGTGAGCTCTATGGGACCCGCGGGATCGGGGTCGGTTTCGACGTCCCAACCGAGCGTCACGGCGATCCGATTCAACGCGGTGAAACCCATGCGAAGGCAGAGTCGCGCTTGGGACGACGATCGGTTGGGCGCCAACGAGAGATGCATCGCGGCGGCGTCAAGTACCGAAAGAAGTCCGACGAGCCACGAGTACCACGGCTCCGGAGACCGGAAGAGCAGGAGGACCGGATACGTCGTGTGACTCTCTGCCAGGTCCGACGACCACTGCTCCCACGTCGCGTAGAAGTCGGGCAACGTGTCGGTGATGCCGACGATTTGGTGGCGCATCAAGATCTCCGGTCCCCACGCGGGGACGCCCGACCTACTTTCGAGAAGCGCGACGAGACCCTCGCGTCGGTTGAAGGACGCGTAGAGACTCGGCAGGTACGCGATCTGCAGCGTCACGACCACGACCCACACCGCGCCTGCACTGATGTCGAGCGCGACGTTCGTCGGTCCCCCCGGGTGAATCGCGCCCACCGTGAAGAGACTCGTCGTCGCTTGGACCAGCGCGTTGGTGAAACTGTGCGTCGTCGAGTTCAGCATGAGTGCGAAGCCGACGATGAATCCTCCCGCCCACGAGATGAGTTGCGCCACGATGCAGACCGGTCCCGTCGGGGCGAGGATGGCGTCTTTCGACTCGTAGCGTCGACCCATCTGCGACAGCCCGATGAAAGCTATTCGGACGGCGGAATTCACTTTGAGTGAGATCCGCTCGAAACCTCGCGGTCTGCGTGGCAGCACGAGCGCGAACAGAACGTTGGCGCCGACGATCAGGGACACGACCGCACCGAGTACGAAGAGGAAGAGGTTCACGCGACGACGCTCATGGGACAGCGCTCGACTTCTCGACCGATCCGCAGTGAACGTTGCTCATCTCTCACTGCGTACCCTCCGTTAGCGCTTCGTGTCGCGATGTTAGGGCCTTACCCACCCATCGCACAACGACGTGAAGGCGTCAACCTTCTTTCGCCATCTACGCGACTGCGTTACTTCGAATCGGGGTAGCCAACGCATACGAGTGCGAGGCCTCCCGCGGGCGCGGCTTGTGGCAATTGGTAGCGTCTCAAACTCTCGAGTCGCTCCTCGACGATGTTGGCCTCAAGCTCACCTTGACCGACAGCGACCATCGTCGAGACAAGACACCGCACCATGTTGTGACAGAAGGACTGGGCGCGGATCGTGAGGCGCACGACGGGCGCGTGACGCGGACTCATCACCCACTCGTCCTCGAGTCGTTCCCAGCGGGCGACGAGGACCTTACGAAGGAGCGGCTCGTCCGCGGTCGAGTTCGTTGGACGACGACAAAACGCTCGAAAGTCGTGCGTGCCCAGCACGCTCTTCGCGGCGCGATTCATCGCGCGAAGATCGAGCGGTCCCGCGACCGACCACGCCCAGGCGTTCGTTGACTCGAGTCCCGGAGGTTTGGACTCGAGCACCAGGTAGCGATACTCACGCCACGTCGCCGAGAAGCGCGCGTGAAAATCACTGTCGACGGGTTCCGCTCGAAGGATCTGGACGCGGCCACGAAGTTGCTTGTTGAGTGAAGAGATGAGTCGCTCGCTCTCGAGCGAACGGACCTTCGTCACGGCGGGGAGGTCGACGTGGACGACCTGATTGAACGCGTGCACCCCCGCGTCGGTGCGTCCGGCACCCACGATCAGTGGTTCATGGTCGAGGCGAAGCGTCTTCGCGAGCGTGGCGCGAAGGAGCCCCACCACCGTGTCGTGCTGAGGTTGGTACGCGAAACCACTGAAGGCCTGGCCGTCGTAGGCCAGGTCGAGGCGCCAACGTTGCGTGACGCCTAGTGGATCAGACGAATTCAATGCGCGCCATCGGGGCGTTATCGCCCTGACGCGGCCCGAGCTTCAAGATGCGCGTGTAGCCACCGGGACGTTCCGTGTAACGCGGAGCGATCTCGGTGAACAGCTTGTGCGTCATGTCCTTGTCGCGAATGAACGCAACGACGCGACGATGCGCGTGGACCGATCCCTCGGGAGAGTTCTTCGCGGCCGTGACGACCTTCTCCACGATCGGACGCAGGGCCTTCGCCTTCGCCTCGGTCGTGACGATGGACTCCGCGGCGATCATCGAGGCGACGAGGTTGCCCATCATGGCCTTTTGGTGCGCGGAGTTGCCCCCGAAGCGCTTGCCCTTGGTTGGTGTACCGCGCATGCTTAGTCCTCTACTCGCAGTGAAAGGCCGCGCTCTTCGAGACGGTCGTTCACGTCCTTCAATGACGTCGCGCCAAAGTTGGTGATCGAGGTGAGGTCGCGCTCGGTGGCGTTGACGAGCTGGGCGATGGTGTTGATGCCCGCACGCTTCAAGCAGTTACGCGAACGCTCGGTGAGGCCGAGCTCTTCGATACGGATGTCCAGTTCGCTCGCGGCGGCCTGGGCGCTGCCCACGTCACCGAGTTCGAGCGAAGGAGCCTCTTCGTCGAAGCTCGCGATCAACTCGACGAGCGAGCCGAGCGTCTTGCCGCCCGAAGCCAGCGCTTCGCGCGGTGAGATCGATCCGTCGGTCTCGATGTCGATGACGAGACGGTCGAAGTCCTTGCTCTGCTCGACACGAACGGGCTCGATCTCGAAACTCACGCGACGAACAGGTGAGAAGATCGCGTCGAGGGGGATGACGCCTATGGTCGACGAACCCTTGTTGCCTTCGGCGCCCACGTAACCCTTGCCGCGCTCAACGGTGAGCTCGAACGTCAGGGCGCTCTTGGGTGAGGTCAGGTACGCGAGGTGCAAGTCGCCGTTCAAGATCTCGACGTCGGCCGTCGTCGAGAGGTCGGACGCGAGGACCGGGCCCTCGCCGCGCTTGTCGAGGCGCAACGTGACGGGCTCATCGGAGTGAACGCGGATGAGCAGGTCCTTCAGGTTCAAGGTGATGTCCTGGACGTCTTCCTTCACGCCTTCGATGACACCGAACTCGTGCAACACGGCGTCGAACTTGACGCGCGTCGCCGCGGCGCCGGGGATCGAGGACAACAAGGTGCGGCGCAGGGAGTTACCGAGCGTGTGCCCGAAGCCGGGGTCGAGCGGGCCAATGCCGAAGGACTGACGGTTATTGACCTCGTCGCCGAGGGCTTCGATGGTAGGTCGTTGGATGATCAACATAGGGACTCCTAGGGTATGTAGAAAGAAGGGTTACTTGGAGTACAACTCGACGATGAGTTGCTCTTGGATCGACTCGTCGATCTGCTCTCGCTGGGGTACAACGCGCACGGTGACGCTAAAGCCATTTTCGCCCTTTTCGAGCCAGCCAGGCACGCTGCGGTCCAAAACGTCGAGGTTGCGCTTGACGTTGAAGTTCTCGCGGGTGGCGGCCTTCAAGGTCACGACTTCACCAGGACGAACCCGGTACGAGGGGATGTCCACGCGCTTGCCGTCGATGCTGACGTGACCGTGACGAACGAGCTGACGGGCTTGGGCGCGTGACGCGCCCCAACCGGCGCGGTACGTCACGTTGTCGAGACGAGTCTCGAGGAACTGCAGCAGGTTCACGCCGGTCATGCCGGGGCGACGACTGGCTTCCTCGTAGAGGTTGCGGAACTGCTTC
>DASZHK010000122.1:0-12613 GCA_035937905.1 Acidimicrobiales bacterium | reverse complement strand
GACGACCATGAGTTCGCTCGCCAAACGTTACGGCTGTGGTCGCGCGATGTGGGAGTACAACTCGTCGGAGAACCGCTTCGGCACCCCTGAAGCGCTGATGCTCCTGCCGTACTGGACGAACAACTGCGTCGACTCGATGGAGGGACTCCTGATGGAGTCCTCGGCGACGACGCCGTACCACTACCTCGACCAAGCCGAGCTCAGCGCGGGGCCGAGCAATCCCCAAGTCGGCCTCAACTACGGTTCGCTCAACATCGCCGAAGGCGTGCGCCACCTCCAGATGCTCGGCGTGAAGTACTACATGGCCTTTTCGCCAACGGTGATCGCGGAGGCGAAGGCCGATCCCCAGTTGAAGCTCGTCGCCACCACGAAGAAGTGGCCGGCGCCGGGCGTGCAGTGGCGGATCTATTTGATCAAGAACAGCTCGATGGTCCAAGCGTTGACGAGTACGCCGAACGTCGTCGCCAACATTTCGAGCCAGTCGCAGTGGCTGAGCGCCAATCAGACCTGGTGGCTGAATCTTCGACTGCAGAACGTCTACGCCGCGAGTAGCGGACCCGCGTCGTGGCCCCGCGCGTCGAGCGTCACGACGATGACGCCTTCTTCTGCGTTAGCGAAGGTGGTCGTCTCGCACACGAATGTTGGCCTCCAGTCGTTGTCCTTCGACGTGAACCGCGTCGGCGTGCCGATGCTCGTGAAGATCTCCTACTACCCGCGCTGGCACGTGACTGGCGCGAGTGGACCGTACCGGGTGAGTCCGAACCTGATGGTGGTCGTGCCGACCGCCAAACACGTCTCGCTCAACTACACGAGTACGCCCGCGTTGACATTGGGCAACGTGTTGAGTGATATCACGACAGTGGCGGGCTTCGGCCTACTCTTCTTGGTCCTTCGGAGACGGCGAATCGCACGTCAGTAGAATGAGCGGTCGTGGACACCACTACCATCTTCAAGGCGTACGACGTGAGGGGCACCTACCCTGATCAGATTGACGAACGCGTCGCCGAGGCCGTCGGTTCGGCCTTCGCCACCTTCGCTAAATCACCCCGCATCGTCATCGCGCGCGACATGCGCACCTCCGGTGTCACGCTGTCAGAGGCCTTCGCCCGAGGTGTACGGGCCGTCGGCGTCGAAGTCGTGGACCTCGGTCTCGGCTCGACTGACTTTCTCTACTTCGCGTCGGGCTATCTCGACGTACCGGGCACGATGTTCACCGCGTCGCACAACCCCGCCAAGTACAACGGCATCAAACTCTGTCTCGCCGGCGCGAAGCCCGTGGGTGTCGAGACTGGGCTCGTCGAGATCGAAGCCCTCACCAACGACTTCTATGAAGTGCCCCCCAAGGGAGATCTCGCCGACTATTCGACACTCGACCTTACGGCGGAGTGGGTCGCGCACGTGCACTCCTTCGCCGACGTCAACTCCTTTCGCCCACTCAAGATCGTCGCCGACACGGCGAACGGCATGGGTGGCTTCGTAGCGCCACTCGTCTTCGCGGGTCTGCCCTTTGAGGTAGAGATCCTGTTCCCCGAGCTCGACGGATCCTTTCCGAATCATCCAGCTGACCCACTCAATCCGGACAACTTAAAAGACCTCCAACGCCGCGTCCTCGAAACGGGCGCTGACGTGGGGCTCGCCTTCGACGGCGACGCTGACCGCGTCTTTCTGATCGACGAGAAAGCCCAGCCCGTCTCCGGTTCGACGACGACCGCCATGGTCGCCGCCGTCATGTTGGATCGCCACCCCGGCTCCACCGTGCTTTACAACTTGATCTGCTCTAAGTCCGTGCCTGAGGTCATCGCCGAAGAGGGCGGCGTCGCCGTGCGGACGCGCGTGGGTCACAGTTATATCAAGCAAGTCATGGCTGAGACCGGGGCAGTCTTCGGGGGCGAGCACTCTGGCCACTATTACTATCGCGACAACTTTCGCGCTGATTCGGGAATCATCACGGCTTTCGTCGTGTTGGAACTCATGAGTCGCGCGACTGTGCCGCTCTCCGAACTCGCGATGCCCTTTCAGCGCTACGCCGCCTCAGGCGAGATCAACACGGAAGTTTCGGACCCTGCGTCGAGCGTCGAGCGTCTGGTCAAGAAACTCCAAGCGGATGGCGTTGACGTCGATTTGCTCGACGGATTGACGGCGGATTATGGATCCTGGTGGTTTAATCTTCGGCCATCGAATACTGAACCGCTTCTACGTCTCAACGTCGAAGCAGCGGACGACGAATCGTGTCAGGCTCATGTTGACGAAGTGTTGACTCTAATCAAGGAGACTTCCTGATGGCCCTCGACTCATTCCTCCTCGACCTGCTCGAAGACCCGGTCGACCATGGCGCGCTGCTCTACGTGCCCTCGAAGGACTTGTTGTTCAATCCCCGGCTTCACCTCGCCTACGAGGTTCGAGACTCGATTCCCGTGATGCTGCCCGACGAAGCGCGTCAAGTCGATGAAGACGAAGAACGTTCGTTCAACGATGACCCGGACACGCGGCTCACCGGACTTCGTTGACTCGCCAAGTAGAAGATGAGAATACTCATCCGAGTTGGGTTGGCCGGATAAAGAATGCCGATTGAAGAATTAGTTCGTTCTGGGAGTGTGCGTCCTATCGTGCGATGGGGCGCGCCGGTCATGCACGCCTCAACTCGGACGGTCACCGATTTTGGGCCACCGCTCCAGACATTGATAGCTGACCTCTTCGCCACGAATCTCGCGGCCGACGGTGCGGGTCTTGCCGCTCCACAAGTTGGAGTCGACCTGGCGTTGTTCGTTTTCGATTGTTTTGACGCCGAATATGAAAGGCACGTCGGTCTCGTCTGCAACCCGGAATTAACTTTCGCGGATCCGAAAGTGAGGCGCTTCGTCAATCTGGACGAAGGATGTCTCTCGCTTCCCGGTGCGTTCGCTCCCACGCTACGTCCCGATTATGCGGTTTGTCGGGGACAAGATCAGTATGGCCACGCGGTCGAAATCGTTGGTACTGGCACACTTGCTCGCTGCCTTCAGCACGAGACTGATCACGCGAATGGTCTTGTTTTTGAAGACCGCCTTCCTCGTCGTCTTCGCAATAATCTTCATTCGCAACATGAACGCGTCGCGTCGCGATATCCCACAGACTGGCCCGTTTCAAGATTCGAGTAGCACAATGGATTCACTGACCTCGTGCATCGGAGCTCGTCCGCTGCATTCGATCAACGCTCCGAGAATTTCGACGAAGCGATGACGCAAATGTCCTCGGGATCGTCTGACAACATCCGCCGACACACTTAAGGCCGCGAGAGGGCTCGTGCAGTTTGGATTCTTAGAGGCGCTCCACGATCATGGCCATGCCCTGACCTCCACCAACACACATCGACTCCATTCCAAAACGCTGGTCAGCGTCTTCGAGCGAGTTCAGCAAGGTGGTCATGATGCGAGCGCCTGTCATGCCAAAGGGGTGGCCGAGGGCGATGGCGCCGCCACGGATGTTCAGCCTGTCGAGTTTGATGCCAAGGTGTTTCGCGCTCGGCAGCACCTGCGCGGCGAATGCCTCGTTGATCTCCACGAGGTCAATCTCGTCGATCGTCATGTCCGCACGGCGCAGCGCCTGACGACAGGCCTCGATCGGTCCGAGACCCATAATTTCTGGATTGATGGCGCTCACGCCGCTCGCGATGATACGAGCGATTGGCTTAATGCCCAACTCTTGGGCCTTGGTGTCGCTCATGACGATGACACCAGCCGCGCCGTCGTTGAGGGGGCAGGCGTTACCAGCAGTGATGGTGCCACCTTGACGAAAGACGGGCTGCAAACTCGCGAGTTTCTCCAACGTGGTGCCGGCGCGAGGGCCGTCGTCTTTGGTGACGATCGTGCCATCAGGCAAGGTGACGGGCGTGATCTCACGTTCGAAGAAGCCGTTCTCCTGGTGCGCGACGGCGAGCTCTTGACTGCGCAAAGCGAACTCGTCCATCTCCTGGCGCGAGACGTTCTCGAACTCGGCGACGTTCTCTGCGGTCTGACCCATCGCGATATACACGTCGGGGAGTCCAGGTTGGGGCGTCCAGGGATCGGTGACTTTCTCCGAGCGCGACTTGGTGCGTTCGATGGCGTCGCGAAAGAGGGGGTTCATGGCGCTGCCACTGTCGCTCGCACCGTTGCCGAATCGTGAGACCGTCTCGACACCGGCCGAGATGAAGATGTCGCCTTCGCCCGCGCGAATGGCGTGCGCCGCCATGCGAATGGTCTGCAGGGACGACGAGCAGTAGCGATTGACGGTGACGCCGGGCACGTCGTCGAGGCCCGCGAGGATCGCGACCACGCGCGCGAGGTTGAAACCCGACTCACCGGCCGGTTGGCCGCATCCGACCATCAGGTCTTCGACACTGTGGGGGTCGAGTTCCGGCACCTTCTCGAGGAGCGCGCCCACGATGAGTGCGGTCAAGTCGTCAGGACGCATGTCCACGAGCGAGCCCTTGAACGCGCGCCCAATGGGGGTGCGGGCAGTGGCGACGATGACGGCTTCGGGCATGGATTCCTCCTCGAGTGACTCCAGGACAACGCTGGCGAGCCTAGTGACTCGCCGCACTTACGTTCGACTACTTCTCTTCGAGGGGACCGGCGTTGGCGAAGCCTTGTCGCACGCCTTGGCCCGCGCGACGCGCGAGCTGATCGGGGTCGAAGAGCATCCAGTACGCGTTGCGCGCGTGATCGCGTGAGCGGTTCTCGAACACGCCGGCCAGCACTTCGGGGTCGTCGGACTCGTCCTCGTGGACGAAGACCTCGAGGATCGGCGTCGAGGTCATGAGTTGGGCCTGCATGATTCCTTGGGACGCTTCGTGGGCACACTGTTTGTCAATTGGTGCGGATCCGGGCATGCCCAACGCCACCACGATGGACGCACCGTCTCGCTCGATCATGTTCTTGGCCGCGACGGCGAGGTCCTTGAAACCGGGCACCGTCTCCGCGATGACCTGGAACCTGGTTCCGTACCCCGGGCATTGTTCGAGTTCCTTGCGCGCGGCGCCACCCATGTCGTACCGAGCGAACATGGTGTCGACGACGCCAATGGTCACAACACCTTTCGACGCGTTCTTCTTCAGTTTCTTCTTCTTCGACACGAGACTCCAATCCCATTCCAGTGTAGGGAGTGGTCGTACGCGCACCTTCAGCGAGTATTTCTCGATGTCCTAGAGTTGGCTCGACAGAGGAGTGGGTCATGGCGTGGGACTTTTCAACCGATGAAGCCTTTGAAGAACAACTCGTCTGGATGCGCGGGTTCGTCCGCGAAGAGATCATGCCCATTGAGGTCTTGTCTCTCAAGCACGATCAGGTCGTGAGGCTGATAAAGCCACTCCAGGAGCAGGTAAAGGCGAAGGGTCTCTGGGCCGCGCACCTGCCGGCCGACCTCGGTGGCATGGGCTTTGGTCAAGTGAAACTCGGCCTGATGCACGAGATCCTTGGTCAATCCATGTACGGTCCCGTCGTCTTTGGTAACAACGCCCCCGACAGCGGTAACGCCGAGCTGCTCGCCGCGGGCATGGAGATGACCGGGCGCGAGGACATCAAGGAGCGTTGGCTGACGCCGCTCTTGAGTGGCGCGATCCGATCGGGCTTCTCGATGACCGAGCCGAACACCGCCGGCAGCGACCCGCGGCTGTTGAAGACGCGCGCGGAGAAGGACGGTGACGAGTGGGTCATCAACGGACGAAAGTGGTACACGACGAACGGCTCGGTCGCCGACATCTTGATCGTGATGGCCGTCTCGAATCCCGAGGTGCATCCGTACCAAGGTTCGTCGATGTTCGTCGTTCCCGTCGACACGCCCGGCCTCACCATCCTTCGTGACGTGGGCTCGATGGACGACCCCCAGGTCGTCTACGGCCGATTCGGCAATCATGCCGAGATCCTCTACGACGACGTGCGCGTACCCGCCGATCACTTGATCGGCCCCGAAGGCTCGGGATTCCTTCTCGCCCAGACCCGCCTCGGGCCGGGACGTATCCATCACTGCATGCGCTGGCTCGGGCAGTCCCAACGTGCCTTCGACATGATGTGCGAGAGGGCGCTGAGTCGCTACACGCATGGCTCGTTCCTCGCGGAGAAGCAGACCATCCTGAACTGGATCGCCGATTCCAAGGCTGAAATGCACGCGGCACGCCTTATGACGCTGCACGCGGCGTGGAAGATGGATCAAGTTGGCGCGTCGGCGTCGCGTGACGAGATCGCCATGATCAAGTACTTCGGGGCGAACGTCTTGCACAACGTCATCGATCGCGCGATTCAGACCTACGGTTCACTCGGCTACTCGAGCGACATGCCGCTCGAGGCGATGTACCGGGCCGCGCGCGCGGCGCGCATTTACGACGGACCCGACGAAGTCCATCGCCAAACGGTCGCTCGTCACGCGCTGAAGAACTATGACCCGTCAGAAGTGCCCACCGACCACATCCCGACGCGCGCCGTGGCCGCGCGAGAGAAGTTCGCCGACGTACTGGAGTTCCTCGAGGCTGACTCCGCTTAGCGCGGCGCGAGGCCCTCGACGGCCTCCTCGAGATTGATGCCGAAGGGCACGATGGCGATTGTTGGCACCTCGACGCCGGCCTCGACGTAGCGAAGCACGTGTTCGCGACAGGCTTCGTAGGATCCGTGGATCACGAGTTCGTCGACCACTGAATCGGGGATGACTTCGTTGGCTAATTTGCGATCACCCGCGGCCCACGCGTCCCACATTGGCGTCAGCGCGTCACCGCGTCCGAGCCACCGGTGGAACTCGGCGTAGGCGTTCACCGTCAGGTACGACGAGATCATCCGCCGCGCGATGAACCGGGCGGCGTCCGCGTTCTCGTTCGGTATGACGAAGAGCCGTGCGGCGATGGTCTTGTCCGGGCCGACCTCGGCGCGACACTGCGCGACGTCGGTGGCGCCGAGCCAGTTGAGAATCGCGCCGTCGGCCTCTCGTCCGGCGAGCCGGAGCATGCCGGGCCTCAGTGCCCCGAGCAAGATGGGCGGTCGGTTGATGACCGGGCGTGACAACTTGAAGCCGTGGACCTCGAACGTCTCGAAGACCTCGTCGATTTTCTCACCGTCCAGGGCTCGCTTCACGAAGCGAAGGACGTCGCGGGTCCTCGCGTATGGCTCCTCGTAGGAAATGCCGTTCCAGCGCTGCACGACGGGTTCACTCGACGCGCCGAGCCCCATCGTGAACCGGCCGCCGCTCACCTCGGCCATCGCCGCGATGCTCATCGCCAACAGTCCAGCCCCTCGAGTGAAGACGGGCGTTACGGCGACGCCAAGGTTGAGACGAGATTCCACGATCGCCGCCACCGTGAGCGGCGTGAAGCCGTCGGCGCCGTCGACCTCGGCCGACCAAACGTCCGTGTAGCCGAGATCGGCCAGACGATGGAACCAGTCGCGGTGCTCGAGCAACGTGACGCCGTCAAAGGGGATCGTGATGCCGTAGCGAGAGGTCATGCTTTTAGTGTTTCAGACTGAAGGGACGCGCGAGGCCTTTCAGCCCAAATAGTCCTTGTCGGTCCCTGTGGGCACTTCGAGACCACGACGTTCGAGGTCGTGCACCCATCGGTCGATCAACGTCTCGAGGACGGCGACACGTGCGAAGTGCTTGTCCTCGGCCGCGATGAGGTCCCAGTGCGCGTGGCTATGGTCCGTGGTGTCCACCATGAAGTCGAGTGCCTTCAAGTACTCGCTTCGTTTCTCGCGGTTACGCCAGTCATCGGGCGTCAACTTCCAGTGCTTCAAGGGGTTGTTCATGCGGTCGTTGAATCGGCGGAGTTGTTCTTCGTCCGAGATGTGGAGCCAGAGCTTGACGATGGTGACGTCGGCGTGGAGGAGCATGTTCTCGAATTCGACGATCTCGCGTGCCGAACGTTTGACCGTCTCTTCGTCAATCAGCGCCTCGGCCCGTTCTACCAACAACCGTCCGTACCAGGAGCGGTCGAAAACGGTCATCTCGCCTACGCCGGGCAATACCTCTTGGAATCGCCAGAGGAAGTGGTGACGGAGTTCTTCCGCCGTCGGGGGCCCGATCGGCACGACCCGGAACTGGCGCGGGTCGAGGCTCGCCGTGAGTCGGCGGATCGCGCCGCCTTTCCCGGCGGAGTCGAATCCTTCGAAGACCACGATGAGTCCTGGACCCGTGACGTCGGGACGCAAGAGACCGGCGGTGAAGAGCCGCAACTGGGTCAGACGTCGTTGGGCGCGCCGAATCCGTTTCTCTGACGCGTCCTTGGTGAGCTTCTGCGTCAGGTCGACGTCGTCGACGCGACTCACGCGAAGACGTCGTCTGCTCGAAGAGTGTGCACGGGGGCTCCTTTTCTCCTTAACGTACTCCACACTCATTCGGTCGGTGAATGGGCTTTTCGGTGACCGTTCTTTAAGATGAGAGAGGTCACGGAACGAGAGACGGTAATGCGAAAGTTAGGGCTCTTGGTCTGCGCGGCGGCGTTGCTCGCCGCAGCGACACTGTCGTTGAGTCGGCTGGGCTCCGCTACGCCGTCGACCAAGGGCGCGACGAGCACGCGCGTGTCGCTGGCTAGTTCCACCGTGACGACGACGACCACCACCTCGACCTCAACCTCGACCACCACGCCACCGATCTCGATGCCACAACCCGTGTGCTTCAGTCACACGAAGTCCGGCGGCGTTGGTCACGCGCCGATACCGATTGAGGTCTGCAAACCCTGGCTGGCACAGGACAAGTGGACGGGATCGATACCGTCGATCTACACGACGGTGTTTCGACCGGACGTCGCCCAACCCAGCGTCATCGCGTACGCCTCGTGGATTCGCACGTCGACGACGGACCTCGCGCTCTACCTGGGTTACGAGGGACCGGGCACCACGACGTTGCCGCGCGGACCTGAAGAGGTTCCCCCGACCGTCACCAATCGTCTCCTCGCGACGTTCAACTCCGGTTTCTACGAGAAGGACCTCGCCGCCGGTTTCTATACGAATCACACGCTCTACTACCCAATGGTGAACGGTCTCGCGACGGTTGAGCGCTTCACCAACGGCCGCGTCGACATCGTTCGATGGACCGGCGGGCCGCGACCGGCGGGCAACATCGTCATGGCCCGACAGAACCTTCCGCTCCTCGTGAACGTGGGCGCCGCGACGCCGCGGTCGGCCAACAACTTTGCGTGGGGAGCGACTCTGGGCGGCGTCCCGGCGGTGTGGCGCTCGGCGCTCGGCATCGACGCCAACGGCAATTTGATCTACGTCGCCGCGCCGTACCAGACGTCAGCGTCATTGGCGGCACTGTTGGTTCGCTTGCACGCAGTGCGCGCGATGCAGCTCGACATCAATCCCGCGTGGCCGATCTTTGTCACCTACGGCGGCGCCGGGGCGCAGAACCCCTCGCTTTTCGTCGCCAATCCCAACCAGGTCGCGTCGCGCTTCCTCTCCGTCAGTAAGAAGGACTTCTTCGCCGTCTACGTGTCCCGTAGACCAGGTGAAGCCCAGCCGTGGTAGGGACGGAAGAAGAAGAGACATCTGAACGGTCGACCTCGCGCCTTCGAGCGCGACTGTCGGTCACTGTTGCTAGCACGAGGCTTCGCATCTGGTTGGTCAACGAAGCACCAAGGAATGGCTCGCAGTTGGTCTGAGGAAATTGACCAGGCGACTCCGCCTCCGCCGTCTCGACGAGCGCGAACACCGTGCCGTGCGCGATCACGGCGAGACGACACCTGAAGCTAGGGCCGATGACGCCCACGTCGTGTGATGAAAGTGAATCGTTCGTTGGCGAAGGAGCCAATCAAGAAGAGACCGGCGAGGAGTGCGGCGAGTGCGGCGTAGCGCTCATGGGGTGGGAAGAAGTTGTATTTAACCACCGACGTTCCGCTCGGTACGTCGATCTGTTGGTAGACCCCGTCGACGGTCGTGATCGTGGCGGGTTTCCCGTTCACTGTCGCGGTCCAACCGCTCATCGACAGTTCAGTGCGCAGCAGCGTCGCGCTCGAGGTGGAGCACTGCACGGACGCCACGTTGTCGTTGGTGCTCGAGACCGTGCACGCGGACGATGAGGTGGAGAAGAGTCCGCGCGGGTGTGGGAGTTCGTACACACTGGCGAGTGTTCCGGAGAAGACCTTCGACACGCCAAGTTTGGTGAGAGCCGGCGACAAGACCACTTGGATCGGAATAAGCAAGTACTTGACCGATGCATTTTCGTACGCCTGGAAGTGCGTCGCGAGTTCGGCCTCTTGGTTCTCGACGCCCTGTAGTCCACCATGGATGACGAACTGGTTGCCGGGGGTGAGCCCGGGATAGAGACGCTGTTCAACGAAGTTCTTGAAGGTCTTCGGGAACGGAAGGTCGATCGCGGAGAGCTCATTCAGTCCGAACTCGGTGCCCCAGTTGGGGTAAAGGACCGCGAAGTCGAGGAATCGGTATTGGCCTTCGTGTTGCTGGAGATAGTGGATCGGCGCGTAGTCGATATTGATCTCCTTGGGGGAGCCCACGGTCGGCACGATGAACAAGAGGAGCGCCTCGCCGACGACCACGAGCGCGATGAGCAGTGGCGTGATCCGAGCCTTGTAGAACCGGCCCACGATGAGAAGGGCCGCCAGCGCGATGAAGGGGATGAGGTCGAGGCCGATCAAGATGATCCGGGCTTTGTGCGAGAGGATGACGCCCTTGTTATACGGACGCGCTTCGTTGACGCACCACAACAACACGAACACCATGAGTACCGACGCCGACGTGAAGAGTCGCTTCGCGCGAGTGCTCAGCGTGAAGTCGACGAGTCCGAAACCCGCCAGGATCACGACAGCCATTTCGCAACTGGGCATGATGTAGCGCGGGAACGACGCCGTACTCACGAGGGGGATGAGGTTCCACAAGACACGGAAGTGAAGGATGTCGAGGGCGCCCGCGAGTCCCGCCAAGGTCCACACCGCGAGAAAGACGCGCAACGTTCGATGGCGCGAACCAAAGAGTCCGACGATCGCCACGGCGCAGATACTGGCCCCGAAGTAGCCACCGATCTCACCCCACACCGAGGGAACGTTCGTGCTGTTGAAGATGGTGCCGTACACGTAGGGGTCGAAGAAGGCCGAGATCGATTCCGTGGGCAGACGGACCACGCCCAGGACGGCGGCGGTGTGGCTGCCGACGAAGGCGACCTTCATGAAGTCGTAGAACGGCACCAGTATGGGCAGCGAAAGCACGATACCGACGAAACCACCGAGACCGAGGCGGCGCAGAACGCGCAGGCGCTGCTCGCTCGGCACGGAGAAGAGGCGAACGACGGCCCACGCGCCGGCGAAGAGACCGTCGAAGTAGGCGACCTCCGGGAAGCCGGCGTACATGGAGAGCGCGAGCGCGATTGCGGCGATGTACCAGCCTCGTTTGGAGGTGCTCGGAGCGCTGTCGATGATCATCTCGATGCCGAGGAGCAACATCGGCAGGAACGCCACGGGATTGAGGACCGCGTTACCGAGCCAGGCGTACGTCCCGTTGAGGGCGAAGAGCATGCCCGCGACCGTGGCCATGAAGATCGGCATCGAAAGTCGGCGAGCGAGAAAGTAGGTCGAGATGCCGGCGATTACTTCGAGGCTGACGTGGAACCAGACGAGACCCGACGAGAGACCAAAGAGCAACGTGAGGGGAAAGAGCGCCGCTGACTGCATCTCACCCGCGAGTGGTTGACCGAGACCTTCGAAGTAGTTCCACCACGGGATGTGACCGTGCAACAGGTCCATCGCGGCTTGGTGACCGAGGGACTGCGTAATGAAGCCGACGTTCGGGTCGATTGCCTGTCGGCTGCACACCAATCGACAGAGGTGCTGCGAGATGCCGGCGGTCCACGAGATCGGGTCGTTGTTGCCGAGTCCGAGGACGTAGATCGCGTTGCCCAGGAGGACCGCGAGGACGATAAGGACGACGGGAACTGTCCAAGAGGGAAGTCGACGGTAGAAGTCGGCCACCCGTTCCCTCGTCGAATTCACTTCTTTAGGTTACAAGGGACGCCACGTCACTCGGGGACCGAGTTCTAACGCAAAAGGTAGAACATCTTCTCTCCCAAGAGCAGCAGGGACTCGGGGAAGTAGGGGTCACGGAATGAGCCAAAGATGTCCCAGCGCTTGACGAATCGGTCCCGATCGACGATGGGATCGAGGTCGCCGCGCGAGGAGCCCACGTGGTGGTAGAGCTGGACGTCCGGCGTGTAGATCACGTAGCGATCTTCCATCTGGGAGCGCAGACAGATATCGACGTCGTTCATGACGACCTTCAGTTGTTCGTCCATCCCGCCCAGTTGTTGCCAGAATTCGCGTTGCACCATCTGCACTGCGCCGGTCACGGCCGCGACGTCACGGGTAGAGGACGAGTAGTAGTCGGTGTGGGCGTAGTTGGAGTCGGTGCGCAGGTGCTGCGGGTAGGGCGCGATGATGATGCCCTCGTGCTCGCGCCGGCCGTCGCGATCGAGCAGACACGCACCGACGATTCCGACGTCCGGTAGCGACGCGAGTGCGATGAGTTGCTCGAGCCAGTCGGGCGTCACCACGATCGTGTCGTTATTGAGGGTGACCACGTAGTCGGCGCTCGAGTGATTGACGCCCCGATTGACGATTTTCGCGTAGTTAAATGGCCCGGGACAAGGGATAACGCTGTACTTCGTCGAG
>DASZHK010000121.1:0-8804 GCA_035937905.1 Acidimicrobiales bacterium | reverse complement strand
GCGAGCGTCGAGGGGTAGGGTGGCAGCATGGACAGCACGGATAACGCACTTTCAGCGCTCGACGCCATTGACACCGTTGCCTTCAAGGTCGGTCTCAAGGGCTACAACGTTGATGAGGTTGATGAGTTTCTCGAGCGACTCTCTTTAGAGGTTCGCCAACTCAAGGATCTCGCGCATCAACAGCGTCAACAACTTCGCCAAGCCGCGGAACGCATCAGTCAGTTGGACGCTCGCGGCGCGACCGCGTCGGTCCCCGTCGCGGCGAGTGCGCCAGCACCGCCAGCACCGCCGGCCATTCGATCGGGTGGCACCGCGGGCGCCGAACAGGTGACGTCGATGATCGCCATGGCACAACGTTTCATCGAACAAGCACAGCAAGAGGCGGAGTCGAAGGCCCACGAGTTCACGGCTTCGGCGCAAGAGCGCGCGCGAGAGATCGTCAACGAAGCCAGAAGCCGCGCCGAAGACGAAGTGAATCGCTTGAACGGTCTGAAGCAGCGACTGAGTGAAGACGTCGATACGTTGGCGCACCAACTCGCGACGGAACGTGCTCGCATCGCCCAGGTGCTCGCGGAGTTCACTCGTTGGGTCGAAACGTCGCTGCAGGCGGGATCGAAGCCCGCAGCGGTGGCGCCGTCAATGTCACCGCCTCCCGCGCCCACACCTCCTCCGACACCCATCACGTCGACGCGTCCCGCGGAGACACCACCGCCCGCGCCCGCGCCCGTCTCCTCACAGCCCACGATTGGCCAAGTACTGAAATTTGATCAGTCTTCTCGCGACGATCGGTAGCAAAACCGCGCCCAACTGCTAGGGTCGGCGGGCACTTGTTCTTAGGAACGCGAGGAGTAGAGCATGCCGTCGAGCGCAAAGACCACAAAGAAGTCCCCCACGAAGAAGGTGGTCGCGAAGAAGACCGTCACGAAGGCGTCAGCCAAGAAAGTCGTAAAGAAGGCGCCCGCGAAGAAAGCGGTAGCGAAAAAGGTGGCAAAGAAAGCGCCCGTCAAGAAATCGAGTATTAAAAAAGTGTCGAAGAAGCCCGTAATTACCGCCACCCAGAAGGCTGCGGCCCTAAAGAAGGCCAAGACCCTCGCCGCCGAGAAGGCGAAGCGAGACCGCGAGGCGAAGGCCAAAATCGCCGAGAACAAGGCGTTAGCGCGCCAGAAGACCCTCGACGCCGCGAAGGCGAAGAAGGAGCGCGAGGCGCACGCTCGCGCCCTGGCGAAGGAGAAGGCGGCGCTCGCCAAGGCCAAGGCCATCGCGAGCGCGAAGGCCAAAAAGGAACGTGACGCGAAGGCCAAGGTCGCCGCGAAAGAACGTGAAGTGGCCAAGAAGGCGCGTGAGAAGGCGGCCGTCGAAGCGAAGAAGCAACGAGACATCGACGCGAAACGCAAAGCCATCGAGGCTGAGAAGCTTCGTAAGCTCCGCGAGATCGAGCGTCGCGACGCCGAAGAACACAAGCGTCAAGAGCGCCGCGAGGCCGAGGAGCGCAAGCGCGTCGAGGCACTCGAGCGCAAGATGCACTCGAAGCCCTACGCCGACGACACGGAATTCCTCGCGGAGTTGCGCCAACTGCTCGAAGAGACGCGTGCCGCGACCTCGACCCAGATTGGGGTCAGTGAGTCAGAAGCCAACGAGATGTTGGTCGACCGCGAACGACTCGAGTACGACGACGAGGACGGCAGCAGTGTCGCCTCTGACATTCAGCGCGATCAGCTGAAGGAGTTCGCTTCCGCCCTTCGACTGAAGGTCGACGAGATCGACGTCGCGCTCTCACGCATCGACGACGGCAGCTACGGACGTTGCGACGAGTGTTACGAGGCCATCTCCCAGCCCCGGTTACGGGCGCAGTTGCCGGTCTTCACCTGCGTGTCGTGCCGCGCCAGCGTCTAAGCCTCCACCTCAATCGCACCGTTGTCGCGCTCGCGCTCGTGGTCACGGCGCTCGACGCATTGACCAAGGCGTGGGCCCGTCACGACTTAGCTCGCCACGCGGTGCACGTGCTGGGCTTCGTCTGGCTGCGACTCCAGTACAACAGTGGCGTCTCGTTCTCGATAAATCAGTCGGGCCCACTCCTGACGACGATCGTGACGGTGGTGGTAGCCGTCGTCGTGGTCGCGGTGGGCGTGAACGCGAAGCGTGGCGCTCCGGCGATCGGCTTCGGTCTTTTGATCGGCGGGGGACTGGCGAACGTCGTCGACCGACTCGTCGCCCCGGCACGACACGTGACGGACTTCATCGCGGTGTCATCCTTTCCCGTCTTCAACCTCGCCGACGTCTGCATCACTGCGGGCTTCGTCGTGTTGATCGTGGTGGCCCTCCGAGGTGACGCGTTGGTGGCCCGGTGAGTGACGACGCGCGTCGCGACGCCTTCGACGGCGAGACGCTCGATCTCGTCATCCCGAGCACCCTGGACGACCTACGAGTCGACCGCGCGATCTCGATGCTCACCGGCCTCTCGAGGTCCGAAGCCCACGACGTCCTCTTGAGTGGCGCGGTGCGCGTCAACGACAAAGTCGTGGTGAAGCCTTCCACGTCACTCGAAGCCGGCCAGCATCTCGTCGCCGTGCTGCCGCCACGGGCCACGGAAGAGGTCGCGCCGGACGCCGACGTCGACGTCGACGTGGTGCTCGACGACGAGGACTTCGCGGTGATCAACAAGTCGCCCGGCCAAGTCGTGCACCCGGGCGCCGGTCAGCGCGAGGGCACGCTCGTCGCTGGTCTCCTCGCGCGTTTTCCTCAGATTCAAGAGCTCAGCGCCGAGGGACTCTGTGAGCCCTCGCGCCCGGGCATCGTGCACCGACTCGACAAGGGCACCTCAGGCTTACTGGTCGTCGCTAAGACGCCCGAAGGGTTTTTGTCGCTGAGTAGTCAACTCGCGGAGCGCGTGATGGAACGAACGTACCTCGGCATGGTCCAGGGTCACGTGGTCGAAGAGCGCGGCGTCGTCGACGCGCCGATTGGACGTTCGACGCGCACCCCGACCTTGATGGCCGTACGCTCGGACGGACGTCCCGCGAGGACCGGCTACGAAGTGATCACCCGCGTCGAAAAACCTCACGCGATGACGTTGCTGCGACTGCGTCTCGACACTGGTCGCACCCACCAGATTCGAGTGCACTTAGCGACGATTGGTCACCCCGTCGTCAACGACCTTCGCTACGGCCACCGAACCGACAAGCGACTGGCGGACGAGCGGTTCTTCTTGCACTCGACGACGTTGGCCTTTCGTCATCCGCGGAGCGACGAATGGGTCTCCACCCACTCGCCGCTGCCCGAAGACTTACGAAACCTCGTGCCGAGCGAACTCGAGCTTTAGGCGACTTCGTGCGCGGCGAGCACGTTGGAGTCGTCTCGAAGAATCGCTAAAGCCTCGTCTTCGGCGCGTCGAACGCGTCGAACGCCGATGTCCATCTTCGTTGCGGTGGCTTGCAACGACAGGGGAGTAGCACCGTTGAGGCCGAAACGAAGTGACAGGACGTCGCGCTGGAGGTCCGTCAACTTCGACAAGGCCCCGTGCAACTGGTCGTTCATCATCGTCTGTTCGATGTCGCTCACCCAGTCTTGCTGACTTGGCGCCACGAGGTCACCGAGCGTCGTCGCCGAGTCCGAACTCGCGGGCTGGTCGAGGCTCGCGGTAACACCGGCGAGACCCTTCAGGTTCTCACGCTCGGCCTTGGACATACCGGTGGCTTCGGTCAACTCTTCGTCGGTGGGCTTTCGCGCAAGGAGCGACGTCAACTCGGCGGTCGTGGCTTCGAGACGCTGGAGTTGCTCTCCCACTTCGAGCGGGATGCGAATCGTACGACCGTGCTGCTGCACGGCGCGCTGGAGGGCTTGGCGGATCCACCAGGTAGCGTACGTGGAGAACTTAAAGCCGCGCTCCCAGTCAAACTTCTCGACGGCACGCAAGAGGCCGAAGGTACCCTCTTGAACGAGGTCGACCATCTCGACACCGCGGTCCTGGTAGCGGCGAGCCCAGTGAAGGACGAGTCGGAGGTTGGCGGCGACCATCTGCTTCTTGGCTTCTTCGTCACCGGCCGTGACCCGCTTGGCCAACTCGACTTGCTCGTCGTAGTTGGGCATGGGGTATCGATCGAGGTCGCGCATCAGGAGTCCCAACATGTCGTTGGTATTGACGGCGGAACGGCGGGGGGTTGTATTCACTGGCATCTCCTTATGTCTTTGGGGGGTACAAAGTAGATGCGTCCTTGGCCTGGTATTTCTCCTACGGGCGCATTACTAATTTACCACGAGGGAAGGTGATTTTCAAGCCCCGCCAGCGAAACCCGTGGGCCGATTGGGCTCAGGCGCTGTGGGTACGAGCGACCGGGCGAACGCCACGGGCTTGATTGACCATGTCGGCCAAGGTGAAGCTCGAAAGGTGCTCGCGCATGTGGTTACCGACGTCAGCCCAGACGCCCAGGAGGACACACTGGCCCTCGTGGTCGCAGGCGCCGTCCTGGTGGGGTTCGCCAAAGTCACCGGCCGCGATTGGTCCGTCCACGGCAGCGACGATCTCCGCGAGGGTGATGTTCTCGGCCGGTCGCGCCAGCACGTAGCCGCCGCCCACGCCACGCTTGGAGCGGACGAGTCCCACGCCCTTCAAGCTCAGCAAAATCTGCTCAAGGTACGGCTGGGGCAGACCGGTGCGTTCGGCGAGGTCACGGACGGACGTCGGCGCGCCGTTACTGTCTCGAAGAGCCAGACTCAACAGCGCTCGGCTGGCGTAGTCCCCACGAGTCGATACTCTCACGGCGCCATCCTATCGACGCCGTGCGCGTCACCACGGGTCCGCACACGAGGCCCTTGATTGTCTGGCACACTGCAGTAGTGGCAGATCCGAGAAATGAGAACGTGACCGTAAACCCCGACCAAGTGCTCTCGCCGGGTGAGAACCAAGAGGAAGCAGAAGAGGGCAACACCGACTACATCAGCCAGCCCGCGAAGGTGATGCGCATTGGCTCGATGGTGAAGTTGCTCCTCGACGAAGCACGAAGTGCGCCCCTCGACGAAGCAGGTAGAACCCGCCTTCGAGAGATCTACGAGACGTCCGTGCACGAACTCTCGGACGCTCTCTCGCCAGACCTCGCGAAGGAGCTCAGTCGAATGGCGATCCCCTTCAGCACCGACGTGCCCTCGGAGTCGGAGTTGCGCATCGCGCAAGCACAGCTGGTGGGTTGGCTGGAGGGTCTCTTTCACGGCATTCAGGCTTCGCTCTTCGCCCAACAGGCCGCCGCGGCGGCCCAGCTCGAGAAGATGCGCGATCGTTCTCTTCCTCCGGGCAGCAGTGAACCCCGGGCCGGCACGTACCTCTAGGGCCGTTGCGTGACGGCGCCCGAAGGCGTACTAACGTGCAAATCCCATCCGTGTAGTTCGCGGCGACGATCACAGAAAGAGTGCGGCTGATGACAGAGGGCTTCGTCCATCTGCACAATCACACGGAATACTCGATGCTCGACGGCGCAGCGCGAGTCGACGAGATGGTGTTGGCCGCAAAGGCCGACGGTCAAAGCGCCATCGGCATCACCGACCACGGCAACCTCTACGGCGTCATCGAGTTCTACGAAGCCTGTCGTCGTCACGACGTGACCCCCATCATCGGGCTCGAGGCGTACATGGCGGCGAACTCGCGCTTCGACCGGCCGACTCGGCGCGGCAAGATCGACGACACTGGTGGCGACACCGAGGGCGGACAGAAGCTGTACCACCACCTCACCCTGCTCGCCGTGACGAACGACGGTTACCGAAACCTTCGCGAACTCTCGTCGAAGGCCTTCCTCGAGGGGTACTACTACAAGCCACGTCTCGACTGGGAGTTACTCGAGCGCCACGCGAACGGTCTCGTCGCCACGTCGGGCTGCCTGGGCGGTGTGGTGCTGCAGGCACTGTTGCACGACGACTACCAAAAGGGATTGGAACTCGCGGGCCGACTGCAGACGATCTTCGGACGAGAGAACTTCTTCATCGAACTCCAAGACCACGGCCTGGCCGCGCAACAACGAACGAACCCCCAGTTGCTACGCATCGCGCAGGACCTTCGCGCGCCGCTGCTCGCGACGAACGACCTGCACTACGTGCGTCACGACGACGCCGAGATGCACGACGCGCTGTTGTGCATCGGCACTGGTTCGCGCGTCGCGGACCCCGACCGCTTCCGCTTCGAGAGCGATCAGCACTACTTGAAGTCCGCCGCCGAGATGCGCTACCTCTTTCGCGACGTGCCAGAAGCGTGTGACAACACCTTGCTGATCGCCGAACGCGCGAACGTCACGATCGAATTCGACAACGACGCGCTGCCCGAGTTTCCGTTGCCCGAAGGATTCGCCGCGGACACCCACAAAGCGGGCGCGACCAAGTACCTACGCGAGTTGACGCTTCAGGGCGCGAACGAGCGCTACGGCGCCCAGCTCAACGACGAGGTGCGCGCCCGACTCGACTACGAACTCGGCGTCATCGCCGACATGGGATTCTCGGACTACTTCTTGGTGGTATGGGACCTCATCCACCACGCCCGAGAAAAAGGTATTCGCGTCGGACCCGGTCGAGGTTCATCGGCGGGCTGTTGCGTGGCGTACTGCCTGCGAATCGTCGACCTCGACCCCATTCGCTACGGCTTGATCTTCGAACGCTTCTTGAACCCTGGTCGTCGCCAGATGCCCGACATCGACATGGACTTCGACGAGCGCTACCGCGGCGACATGATTCGCTACGCCGCCGAGCGTTACGGCTCGGACCACGTCGCCCAGATCGTGACGTTCTCCACGATCAAGGCCCGCGCCGCGGTGCGCGACGCGGCGCGCGTGCTCGGCTACCCACCCCAGCTCGGCGACAAGATCGCCAAGGCCATGCCACCCTTGTTGATGGGTCAAGACCTCCCGCTGGCGGCTTGCTTCACGCCGACGCCGGGCTACGAGGGTCGCTACGGCGAGGCCGGGGAGCTTCGTGCGCTCTACGGGGGCGATCCCGAGGTGAAGCACGTCGTCGACGTCGCGAAGGGCTTCGTCGATAAACGACGCCAGGACGGCATCCACGCAGCCGCCGTCGTCATCACGAAAGAGCCGGTCCTCGAGTACGTTCCGGTCCAGCGCAAGTCCGGTCCGAACGGCAGCGCCGAAAGCGCCCCGATCGTGACCCAGTACGAAGCGAGCGCGATCGAGAAGCTCGGTCTGTTGAAGATGGACTTTCTCGGCCTTCGCAACCTGGCGATCATCGAACGCACGCTCGAGCACATCAAACGCCGTCACGGCGAGGACGTCGACATCGATCACGTCGCCCTCGACGACCCCAAGGTCTACGACATGTTGAAGCTCGGCAACTCCATCGGGATCTTCCAACTCGAGGGCGACAAGATGCGTCAACTCATGCGTCGCCTCGCGCCGACGAGCTTCGACGACATCGCCGCGTTGGTGGCGCTCTATCGTCCGGGGCCTTTAAGCGAGAACGTGCACAACGACTACGCGGATCGCAAGAACGCGCGCCAGGGCGTCAGCTACGACCACGTGGACTTAGAGGAGATCCTCTCCGAGACGTACGGTCTCATGATCTATCAAGAAGACATCATGCGCGTCGCCACGACCATCGCCGGGTTCTCGATGACCGAAGCGGACGACCTTCGAAAGGCCTGTTCGAAGAAGATCCGTGAGATGATTCGCGCGCAGCGGACGAAGTTCGTCGACGGCGCCGAGCGCCAGGGCTACGGACGCGCCCTCGGCGACGCGATCTTCGACAAGATCGAACCCTTCGCCGACTACGCGTTTCCAAAGAGTCACGCCTACGGGTACGGACTCATCGCGTATCAGAACGCGTGGTTGAAGGCGAACTACCCGGTGGAGTACATGGCGGCGCTGTTGACCTCGTTCCGTGACGACAAGGACAAGGCCGCGGTGTACCTCAACGAAGCACGCCAGATGGGCATCAAAGTGGGCGTACCGGACGTGAACGAGTCCTTCGCCGAGTACGCCCCGTCGACGACGACGGACGACACGATCCTCTTCGGCCTTGCGGCTGTTCGCAACGTGGGTGAAGCGCTCGTCGACAAGATCGTCCTCGAACGTGAGGCGAAGGGTCCCTTCACGAGCGTCTACGACTTCGTTCGCCGCGTCGACCCCGTGGTCTTGAACCGCCGGTCCATGGAGTCGCTCATCAAGGCCGGCGCGTTCGACTCTCTTGGTGTGGCTCGTCTCGCGTTCCTGTTGAAGGTGGACGAGATTGTGGACGTGACCCTGAGTCGCCGAAAAGACCTCTCGCTCGGTATCACGACACTCTTCGCGGCGCTGAGTGCTGAGGGCACCGACGGCGACTGGGAAGGCACCGAGATCGTCTTGGCGGACATCGAGTTCGAGCAGTCCGTCAAGCTCGACTTCGAGCGCGAGATGCTCGGCACGTACATCTCGGACCACCCGCTCTACGAAGTGGGCGAGAGTCTCGGCGCGAGAACCGACGGGTCGATCGTGGCGATTCGTGAACGCGCCGAGGAACTGGCGCGTAGTGGCAAGGCGGTCACGGTGGGGGGCATCCTCGCCGAAGTGCAACTGCGCCAGACCAAGGCCAACAAGCAGTACGCGCGCGTGACGCTGGAGGACCTCGGTGGGTCGCTCGAGATCAACTTCTCCGTCGCCGCCTTCGAGAAGTTCAGCGGCTTCCTCGCGAAGGACAACGTGGTGCTCATCAAGGTCCGCCTGAGCGACAACGACGAAGAACTGCGCTTCAGCGCCGTCGACGTGGAGCGCTTCCACCACACCCGCGCCAACGCCGAACTTCGTCTCTCCCTTCGTCCAGAGGACCTGACGCAGCACTCAATT
>DASZHK010000120.1:0-7320 GCA_035937905.1 Acidimicrobiales bacterium | reverse complement strand
AGCACGCGTTCGCGAGCGACGTACCCGTGTCGCGACCCACACCGCCCGAGAGCGGCCGTCGCGTCGCCGTCGTGGGTTCGGGTCCCGCGGGTCTCGCCGCGGCGGCGCAGTTACGCAGCGTTGGCCACGCCGTGAGCGTCTTCGAGCGCAGTGACGCGATTGGTGGACTCCTTCGCTACGGCATTCCCGAGTTCAAGATGGAAAAGTCCGTCATCGACCGTCGCCTCGACGTCATGGTCAACGACGGCGTCGAGTTCTTCACGGGCGTGACGGTTGGCGACGGAGGAACGCCGCTCAGCACGCTGCAAGCTAACTTCGACGCCGTGGTGCTTGCCATTGGCTCGACAATCCCACGACTTATCCCCGTGCCGGGCGCCACCCTCGACGGCGTGTACCCGGCGATGACCTACCTCGAAGCGTCGAATCGAGCCGTGAACGCGGGCACCACGTCAGTCATCGACGCAAAGGATCTGCACGTCGTCATCCTCGGTGGCGGGGACACCGGCGCCGACTGTCTTGGCACCGTGCACCGCCAAGGAGCCGCGTCCGTCACGCAGATCGAGATCATGGACCGACCACCGGACGAGCGACCTTCGGACCAGCCCTGGCCGACGATGGCGCGGATCTTCAAGACCACTTCCGCCCACGACGAGGGCGGAGAACGTCGTTTCTCGACGGAAACGCTCGAGTTTCGTGGCGACGCGCGCGTGTCGTCGCTCATGGTGCAAGACCACGTGACCAACGAGGACGTCACCATTGCGGCAGACCTCGTCTTGATCGCCGCGGGCTTCACCGGCCCCGAACTTGACGACCTCGGTCTCAACGCTGAACAGTTTCTCAGTCCGCGTCGGACCTTGTCCGTCGACGTCGCGTGGCGTGTCGCGAACGTTGAGGGCACGAGTCCGGTCTTCGCCTGTGGCGACGCCGTTCGTGGCCAGAGCTTGATCGTGTGGGCCATCGCCGAGGGGCGAAGCGCCGCGTCGGCGGTCGACACGTACCTCTCGGGACACCACAGCGCGCTTCCCGCGCCCGTCGAGCCCTACAGCCTTTCGTGGTGAACGCTGGGCTCATCGCTGTTTTGTAGCATCGAGCCAATGGTGTTTCGAGGGGGATCATGAAGAGCACGATGCAGGAAGCGCCGCTGCTGATTAGTGGCATCCTTCGCCACGGCGAGTACGTCTACGCGGACAAGAAGGTCTTCACGGTGACGCCTGAAGGCGTCGACGAGGCCACGTTCTTTCAGGTAGCGAAGCGGGCCGAGCAGCTCGCCGCCGCCCTGACCGCGTTGGGCGTGCAACGCGGCGATCGCGTCGGCACCTTCATGTGGAACAACCAGGCGCATATGGAGGCCTACCTTGCCGTCCCGTCCATGGGCGCGGTACTGCACACCTTGAACATTCGTCTGTTCCCCGAACAGCTGGTCTACATCATCAACCACGCGGAAGACGAGATCATCATCGTGGACGCCTCGCTGGCCCCGCTCTTCGCCCGGGTCCGCGATCAGATTCCTGGGGTCAAGACCATCATCGTGAACGGCCCCGAGGCAACGGGCGTGCTGGGTGAGACGCTTGACTACGACACGCTCCTCGCCGCCGAGCGCCCAGGTTTCGTGTGGCCCGAACTCGACGAACGCGACGCCGCGATCATGTGTTACACCTCGGGGACCACCGGTAATCCGAAGGGTGTCGTCTACTCGCACCGCTCGACCTGGTTGCACTCCATGGCCTCGATGACCGCTAACTCGGTGGGGCTGTGTGAGAAGGATCGAAGCCTCTTGATCGTGCCGATGTTCCACGTCAACGCGTGGGGCTCGGTGTACACGTCGTTCTTCGCGGGTGTCGAACTCATCATGCCCCAGATGTTTCTCCAGGGCGCGCCGATCATCAAAATGATCCGAGAACTGCGGCCAACGATCTCGCTCGGGGTGCCGACGATCTGGAACGACGTGTTGCGCGTCGCCGAGACCACGCCCGAGACCGACCTGTCGAGCTTGCGCGCAATTCTTGCCGGTGGCTCCGCCGTGCCCCGCTCGATGATCGAAGCCTTTCGCGACCTCTACGGCCTCGACGTGCTCCAAGGCTGGGGGATGACCGAAACGAGCCCGCTGGCCGCGGTGTCGATCCCGCCCGCGGGTACGCCGCGAGAGCTCGAGATCGACTACCGCGTGAAGGCCGGGAGGGTCGTGGCGGGCGTGGAGTTGCGAATCACCGACGACGACGGCAACGTGCTCGCGAGGGACGGCAAGACGGTCGGCGAGTTCGAGATTCGAGGTCCGTGGATCACGGGATCGTATTTCGGCGTGGACGACCCCGACAAGTTCCGTGACGGCTGGCTGCGTACTGGTGACATCGGCACCCTCGACGAAGAGGGATTCATGGTGGTGAGCGACCGAACGAAGGACGTCATCAAGTCCGGTGGCGAATGGATCAGCTCGGTCGACCTCGAGGTCACCATGATGGCGCATCCCGCCGTCTTCGAAGCCGCGGTGATCGCGGTGCCCGACGAGCGATGGCAAGAGCGACCACTCTGCTGCGTGGTGTTGAAGCCCGACGCCACCGTCAGTGCGCAAGAACTCAAGGAGTTCCTCGCCGAGCGCGTGGCGAAGTGGTGGCTACCCGAGCGATGGGCCTTCATCGAGAGTGTGCCCAAGACGAGTGTGGGCAAGTTCGACAAGAAGGTGTTGCGCGCGCAGTACGCCGAGGACGCGCTCGACGTCGTGATCGTCGATTAGTGGAGTCACTGGACGACTTGGCCGATGAGGTCGCAGCGCTCGAACGTCGCGTCGCCGACGCCATCTTTGACACCGTCCGGGCACAGTTGCGCAGCGACGAGGCCGAGAGCGCCAAAGAACTCGAACGCCAACTCTCCAAGGTCCGGCGCAGTCTTCAAAAGGCCGAACACCTTCTTCGACGAAGCGAAACGGATTAGTCGACCCAATCGTTGACGACGTCGATCACCTGGCGAAGGTTGGAGTAGTTGCGGCCGTCGAAATCGAACGAGAGGGTGTGTTCATTCTCGACGTGGTAGCCGTCGCCTTCGTTGAACATTGGAACCTTCGCTCGAAGCTCCTCGAGTTGCTCGGGCGTCGGCGCGTGGTGAAGTGACATCAAGCCACGTGGACCCTCGATGGCGAAATCGCGGTAGTTCGAGTAGAAGTGCTCGATCTCCTCGACGGTGTCAGCGATCGTCGTGGTCAGACGAACGAGAAACATGTCGTCGGTCGCCACGTAGTGATTTCGCACGATACCTTCATTGATGAAGGTCATCCACTGCTTCCAGAACAGTCCGTCCGGCGTGTCGAGCAAGATGACCGGCGCGGGCGTGGTCTTGCCGGTGTCAAGCAGGGTGAGCACCTCAAAGAGCTCGTCCATGGTGCCGAGTCCACCCGGCAGGACGACGAAGGCGTTCGACGGGCGCGTGAGGGCCACCTTTCGCGTGAAGAAGTACCTCATCGTCACGAGGTTGTCGACGCTGTCGATGTAGGCGTTGGCGTTCTGTTCGAAGGGCAGCTGGATGTTCACCCCGAGCGTGTTCGCCATCCCCGCGCCTCTCGCCGACGCCTCCATGATCCCGGGACCGGCGCCCGAGATGATGATCCACTGTCGCTCGGCCATGGCCTGGGCCAGTTCTCGCGTCATCTCGTAGAGCGGACTGTCTATCTTCGTTCTCGCCGAGCCGAAGATGGTCATCTTCGATCGGTCGCTCCACTTCTCGAAGAGGTTGAACGCTTCGAGAAGTTCGTTTACCGCTCGAACCGCGACGCGCAGATTCTTGGTCTCCGCGTCGGACTCGGCCACCGCGACGACGCGCGCGAGCAGGTCGTGCAGGAGCGCACGACGATCGTCCGATAGTGCGGTGTCCTCAGCGATGTCGTCGAGGAGGGTTTCGATGAGCGACGCCACGGCTACAACGTCTGGTAGAGGGTGCTTCGCTGGTGGAGTGGTCGCCCGAGCGGCGCGACGAGGTCTTCTAGCGACTTGACGTCCATCTCTTGGCCGTGGGTCGCCCCGGCGGCACGCGAGATGTTCTCGTCCATCAACGTCCCACCGAGGTCGTTGGCGCCTGCTTGGAGGATCCGTCTCGATCCCTCGACGCCCATCTTCACCCAACTCACCTGGATGTTGTCGATCAACGTGGCGTAGTGCAGGCGCGCGACCGCGTGCATCAAGACCGCTTCACGAAACGTCGGACCCTTTCGTGAACGGCCCTTCAAGAACAGTGGCGTCGCCATGTGCACGAAGGGTAGGGGCACGAACTCCGTGAATCCGCCAGTCTGCTTTTGCAGGTCGCGCGTGCGAATGAGGTGCGTAGCCCAGCTCTCGGGTCCCTCGACCGCGCCGAACATGATCGTGATGTTCGATCGCAGACCGACCTCATGGGCAGTGCGATGGACTTCGAGCCACTGATCGGAGTTGATCTTGTCGGGACAGAGGACTGCGCGGATCCGGTCATCGAGGATCTCCGCGGCGGTGCCCGGCAACGTCTTCAGTCCGGCGTCCTTCAGACGTGTCAGGTACGTCGCGAGGTCCTGCTCCGAACGTCGGGCGCCTTCGAAGACCTCGAGCGCGCTAAAGGCGTGTATGTGGATCGACGGCGATCCCGCTCGTACGGCGGCGACGACGTGGATGTAGTAATCGCCGTCGAAGTTCGGATGGATGCCGCCCTGGAGACAGACTTCCGTCGCGCCGCGCTCTTCCGCCTCGCGGACGCGCTCGCTGATCTCGTCGAGGGTCAACAGGTAGGGGTCGCCTCGCAAGTTCAGGGATAACGGTCCCTTCGAGAACGCGCAGAAACGACACTTGAACGTACAGACGTTGGTGTAGTTGATGTTGCGATTGATGACGAAACTGACCGCGTCGCCGACGAGGTCCTGGCGAAGACCGTCCGCGAGGTCCACCACGGCGTTGTAGTCACCACCGCGTGCGCCGAAGAGGGTGACGAGTTCGCGTTCGTCGAAGTCGTAGCCCGGCTCGTAGCGCGCGAGCAGACTCTCCACGTCGCTCGTGCGCGTCGTTGAGCTCGGTGGTGGCGGCGGCGTGTGATCGGTGCCCGAGTACCACGTGTCGTCTCGCGCCAATGAGTGCGCGTCGGCTTGGGCCAGGACGAACGGCCGCACCTTCTCGTCGAGGAAGTCCGTCCGTTCCCCCACGAACTCGGGGTAGACGGTCAGTCGCGGTGTCAGGTGGAAACCACGCTTGTCACACTCACTCGCGAGAGAAGAGACCGCGGGCCACGCGCGCTCGGGGTTCACGTGATCGGCGGTGACGGGCGAGATGCCACCAAAGTCGTCGATGCCAAAATCGAGCAGTCGCGCGGGGTCGTCACTGAGATTGGGTGGGGCCTGGAGATGGATATCGTCAGGCAGCAGCAGACGTGCCACCGCGATAGTCCAGTGGAACTCCTCCTCGCTGGCGGGTGGGTGTGACGCCATGGCCGTGCGCGCCTTGGGCAAGAAGTTCTGCACGATGACCTCTTGTACGTGGCCGAATTCTTCGTGCGCGAGCGCGATGGCTGCAAGTGTGTCGACGCGGTCCTGGCGCGTTTCGCCAATGCCCACCAACAACCCGGTAGTGAACGGGATCTTCAACTCGCCCGCGAAGCGAAGCGTGTCGAGTCGACGCTGGGGCTCCTTGTCGGGCGCCAGTCGGTGTGCCGCGACGTCAGCCAGCGTCTCGAGCATCATTCCCTGGGACGCACTCACCGAACGCAGTTGCGCCAGTTCGTGCGCGTAGAGCGCGCCGGCGTTGGCGTGTGGCAACAGACCGGTTCCTTCGAGCACCATCTGCGCGGCGCTCGCCACGTAGTCGACCGTCGAGTGATAGCCCCGCGCGGCCAGCCATCGGGCCGCCTCGTCGTAGCGCAACTCCGGTCGTTCACCCAGCGTGAAGAGGGCTTCCGTGCAGCCGGCGTCACGTCCGGCCTGCGCGATCGCCATGACCTCATCGAGACTTAAGTACGGAGAGGCCACGTGCGCGGGTGCCTGCGCGAAGGTGCAGTAGCCGCAGCGGTCACGACAGAGCTTGGTGAGGGGAATGAATACCTTGGGGGAGTAGGTCACGACAAAGCCGTGTGCCGCGCGCGCCGTGTGGAAAGCGGCCTCCGCTAAGGAGGCCGCCGACGCTGCCAGTAGTTCATTCGTGGTCGCGGAGGCTCGTAGCGTCGTCATGGATGCATCCTAGAACCCACCCTTAAGAACTGATCACACGTTGCGAGAATCCGACGAATCAGATCCGAGTCGGTCGAAGCGCTAGTTGGACGCGCTCATCTTGGACGACACCGTCGCCAACAAGTCGTCGTAGGACTTGGCGAACGAGGCGACGCCCTCGTCTTCGAGCTGCTTGGTCACGCGGTCGAGATCGACGTCGGGCGCGAGTTTCTCCAATTCGTCTGCCGCCGCGTGCGTCGACTCCTTGCTGAGGAGATACGACGAGGCGAAGTCGGGGTGATCGAGCGCGTCCGCCAACGTGGCGTCGGGCATCGTGTTCACCGTTTCGTCACCCACCAGGCGATTGACGTACAGAAGGTCGTCGTAGCTGGGATTCTTCGTGGACGTCGACGCCCAGAGAGGGCGCTGGACTTGCACGCCGTCGGCGAGGAGCGCCTTCACCGCGTCTCCGTTGACGCTGGTTTTGAAGAGGACGTACGCGGCGGCGGCTTGCGCGTTCGCGGTCGTGCCACGACGGGCGTCGCCTTCAGGTAGGAGCGCGTCCACTGCGACGTCTACGCGCGACACGAAGAACGACGCCACGCTCGCGATCGCTCCGACGTCGTGACCGGCGTCGCGAGCGTCTTGGATGCCCGCGGCCCAGGCGTCGATGACCTCGCCGTAACGCGCGAGCGAGAAGATGAGCGTCACGTTGACGTTGATGCCCGCGCCAAGCGTCGCTCGGATGGCCGGGAGTCCCTCTTTGGTCGCGGGGATCTTGATCATCACGTTCGCTCGGTCGACCTTGGCGTGTAGTCGCTTCGCCGCCGCGATGGTTCCCACGGTGTCACGCGCCAGTCGCGGAGAGACTTCGAGCGAGACGAAGCCGTCGAGGTAGCGACGGCGACCCGCGGTGAAGTCCGCCCTCGACGCTTCGTGGACCGACGCCAAGACGTCACAGGCGTCACGAACGTCCTGGACCGCCAACGTCTCGAAGAGGTCTTCGGCGTTGTCGTCGTTCGAGTCCGCGATGAGCGTGTCGTAGGCCGTCGACGTCGCCAGGGCCTTCGCGAAGATCGAGGGGTTGGACGTAACGCCGCGAACGCCGTCCGTGACGAACTTCGCCAACGTGCCGTCGGTCAACCAGTCGCGACGGATGTTGTCAATCCAAGGGC
>DASZHK010000119.1:0-35852 GCA_035937905.1 Acidimicrobiales bacterium | reverse complement strand
TTAACACCAGCTCGGTTTAGGCTCTTCCCGTTTCGCTCGCCGCTACTCAGGGAGTCACTTTTGTTTTCCTCTCCTCGGGTTACTGAGATGTTTCAATTCACCCGGTTCCCTCTACCCGCCCTATATATTCAGGCGGGAGTTGCACCCCATGACGGGTGCAAGGTTTTCCCATTCGGACACCCATGGATCAAAGCTCGGTAGACAGCTCCCCATGGTTTATCGCAGTCACCCACGTCCTTCATCGGCTTTAGACGCCAAGGCATTCACCGTTGACTCTTTGTAGCTTGGAAAAATTGATATTTGTTTAAAATATAGATGCTCGTGCTCGTTCTAGAATTCTCAAAGATCAACGCGTCGACGCTCTACCTTTAGCAACCAAGACCTCTGTTGCGTCGGGAACGTCGAGGAATGAGCGGCCCGCGAGGGCATCATTCGAAGGGTCGCCCCTCCAAAACGGAAGACGAGAGTCAGCCTGGATGGCCGTCACCTGACCAGATCACCGACGCACGAGTGCGAGGGATATTCCGCGGTGGCTAAACCACACAGCCAACTAGCCAGCATTCAACTCGGTAGCTGTCTGTCCCTAGTGGACAGATGTGCTCCTTAGAAAGGAGGTGATCCAGCCGCACCTTCCGGTACGGCTACCTTGTTACGACTTAACCCCAATCACTGACCCCACCTTCGACGGCTCCTTCCTTGCGGTTAGGCCACCGGCTTCGGGTGTTGCCAACTTTCGTGGTTTGACGGGCGGTGTGTACAAGGCCCGGGAACGTATTCACCCCGGCAGTGCTGATCCGGGATTACTAGCAACTCCAACTTCATGCAGGCGAGTTGCAGCCTGCAATCTGAACTGAGAGCGGTTTTAGGGATTGGCTCCACCTCGCGGTTTAGCAGCCCTCTGTACCGCCCATTGTAGCATGTGTGCAGCCCTAGACGTAAGGGGCATGATGACTTGACGTCGTCCCCACCTTCCTCCGAGTTGACCCCGGCAGTCTTCTACGAGTCCCCACCATTACGTGCTGGCAACATAGAACAAGGGTTGCGCTCGTTGCGGGACTTAACCCAACATCTCACGACACGAGCTGACGACAGCCATGCACCACCTGTGATGGGCCCCGAAGGACACCACATCTCTGTGGCTTTTCCCAACATGTCAAATCTAGGTAAGGTTTTTCGCGTTGCATCGAATTAAGCCACATGCTCCGCTGCTTGTGCGGGCCCCCGTCAATTTCTTTGAGTTTTAGTCTTGCGACCGTACTCCCCAGGCGGGGCACTTAATGCGTTAGCTGCGGCGCGGAAACCGTTGAAAAGTCCCCACACCTAGTGCCCACCGTTTACGGCGTGGACTACCAGGGTATCTAATCCTGTTCGCTCCCCACGCTTTCGCTCCTCAGCGTCAGTATTGGCCCAGATCACCGCCTTCGCTACTGGTGTTCCTCCTGATATCTGCGCATTCCACCGCTACACCAGGAATTCCGTGATCCCCTACCAAACTCTAGTCACAACAGTTTCGGGTGGCGGCCCCAGGTTGAGCCTGGGGGTTTAACACCCGACTTGTTGAACCGCCTACGAGCTCTTTACGCCCAATAAATCCGAATAACGCTTGCACCCTATGTATCACCGCGGCTGCTGGCACATAGTTGGCCGGTGCTTCTTCTACAGGTACCGTCACAATCGTTCCTGTCGAAAGAGGTTTACAACTCAGAAAGCCTTCGTCCCTCACGCGGCGTTGCTGCGTCAGACTTTCGTCCATTGCGCAAGATTCCCCACTGCTGCCTCCCGTAGGAGTCTGGACCGTGTCTCAGTTCCAGTGTGGCTGATCGTCCTCTCAGACCAGCTATCCGTCGTAGCCTTGGTGGGCCGTTACCCCGCCAACAAGCTGATGGACCGCGAGCCCCTCCCGAAGCGAAAAACATTTCCTCTACTTGTCATGCGACATGTGGAGGGTATTCGGTATTAGCACCGGTTTCCCGGTGTTATCCCAATCTTCGGGGCAGGTTGCTCACGTGATACTCACCCGTTCGCCACTAAATCTTCCAGAGCAAGCTCCTTGGATTCCGTTCGACTTGCATGTGTTAAGCACGCCGCCAGCGTTCATTCTGAGCCAGAATCAAACTCTCCATCAAGTTCACTTCAAGAACCGAAGTTCTCTAAGAAAACAGAGAGCCAGACGAGTGACTCTAATACTCATCTGACAACAGAGATCACACGGGGTGCGACCTCTGCCTACTGCAGTACTTCTTTTGACGAACGACGCGTCCTGTTAGATCAGTCCATCGTCGCCCGTACTGGCTTTTGGCTCTCGTTCTTCCGTTTTCAAGGAGCGACATCACACACGACCGAAGTCGGAGGTATGAAGTACACCATCTCGGGATTTCTCCGTCGAATCCATCACCAAGTTTCCCCGGTGATAGGGATGCCTACCCTACCAGCGAGTGGCCCGGAGACGCAAGTCTCGTGCCGTTCTCGCTAGGAGCAGGAAGACCATGTTAGCAGTTCACGCGGGGTGCTCGAGCCACTTTGCGACACTCCTCACAAGAGGAATTTTGACCCGCCTTCGGACTCAGACGTCGCACCGGTTACGTCCGGACGACCGTGGGCAAGCGGCCGCTCGAGAGGTCACAATGACCGTTGGGCGCGTCGACGTTCGCTCAGTTATGAAGTGACGACGCGTCATCGGCGAACTCGACGAACGCACTGAGCGTGCCGATCAAACGCATCTCTTCAATGGTTCGAGCGCGAGAGTTCAAGAGTGCCTCCGTGCACACGAGGTACGCCAAACAACGAGCCCGACTCACCGCGACGTTGAGTCGGTTCCTCGAGAAGAGAAACTCCGGTCCGCGGGGCATGTCGTTCGCCGAGGACGTCGTCATCGTGAAGAACACGACGGGCGCTTCACGACCTTGGAACTTGTCGACCGTTCCTACTTGCACGTCGTTCAGACCCGGCGTCGCGTCAAAGTACTGGCGAAGGAGTCGAACCTGGTCGTTGTAGGGCGCCACGACCATGAAATCCTCACTTCGCAACGGTGAGGTCACTCCCAGTTGGTTCGTCCACGGTGTCCCCAGCATCGTGACGATCTGGTCGGCGACGACGCGCGCTTCTTCCTCGGACTCGGTGGAGCGACCCTCGTGAGTGACTTCCAGCCAGCGAAGTCCAGTACCGAACGCCGTCGTTTGCTGCGCGCACGAGACGTGACTCGTCAGGCGACCTTCGTAGATCTGCGTCGAGATAAAGCGACAGACGTCGGGATGCATGCGGCGAGTCTCGGAAATGAAAACGCCTTCGTTCGCGGGAATCGTCGGGTGTTCGCCGAGCACGTGCTCCAGCACGCTCGCGCCCGAGTTCCCAGGGTGCTCGGCCTGAGAGACCTGACTGAGTTGCAACGGGTCGCCCAGCAAGATCAAATTCCTGGCCGCGTTCGCCGACGCGATGGCGTCGGCCAGAGCAAGTTGCCCAGCTTCGTCAACGATGAGCACGTCCACCGGGTGCGCTCGCATACCCGCTCTCGAAAAGAGCCACGTCGTGCCGGCGACGAGGTTGTAGGCGTCGTCCTCAGCTTCGCCACTCGCGGTCGAGTAGCGAACACCTTCCAGAGCGCCGCTCAGTGGCTTCTTCGCGCCGCGAAAGGTTCTCAGCAGGTTGAGGTCGCCGTACTCCGCGAACACGTTGTACGTCGCGACCAAGAGGTTGTCGATCGCCCCGTGGCTCATCGCGGTGATGCCGACGCGCTTGCCGGCTTTGATGAGTTCGTAGATGACGTGCGAGCCGCTGTACGTCTTGCCCGTGCCGGGAGGACCTTGAATCGCGACGTAACTGTCGTCGAGATAACTGACCCACGTCAAAGTAGAGGCCAAGTCGTCACTGAAGAGACTCCCCGCTGGTCCCCTCCCCTCGTTGAAGCGAGGGCGCTCACGACCCAATAAGGCCAGCGACACGCGACTCGGAGGGTCGGCTTCATTCGGGCTGAGGATCTGTTCCGCCAGGTGGAACAATACCGCGGGCTTCTCCCGAGGTGACACGTAATCATCCAACGTCATCACCGACGGCATGCCGCCTTGCTCGTCGTAGCGCTCGCGCCAACGCATGGTCAGCACGCGAGTAGCGAGGTCGACCTCGGGCAAGTAGCCGTAGCCCTGCTCGACACCCACGCCCGTGAAGAGGACGCTGCTCTGTCGCGTGAACTTGACGTCAACGTTTTGCGCGGGAAAAGAGAACAGCGCGTTCTTAGTGACGACGCCCTTTGCGTTCTCCGACTCTTCGAAGCCCAGGAACCGCAAGTTCGCAATGTAGTCACGATCGTCGTAGAGCGACGCGAACTCCGACGCAGCTTGCGCGAACTTCGGAGTGGTGTTCGCGGACCGTTCGCGGCGCCAGTAGTTGAGGAGATCGCCTAAGAGGTGTTGCGGACTATCCTCGCCGAACTGCTTCAGTCCTTCGACCAGTTCGTCGGTGTCGAAGCCGAACTCTTCGACCTCGATGACGGCGTCGCGCCAAGGAAGGTCGTCGGGACGTTGGTCCACGAGCCAGTCACGAAGCGCCAACGTCGCCGCGACGTCGTCTTCGTTGTAGCGCGCGATGTCGTCGAGCAACTCGGGGTTCTTCGTCGACATGTACTCCTCGTACTCAACGACCGCACCGGCGCCTTGCTCGATGCCGCCACGGCGAACGAACCGTGGCAGTCGTTCGAGATACTTGAGGCCGTACGACTCCGTGCCCACGCGCAGTGCGTTTCTCGCCACGACGAAGAGGTCGACGAAGAGCCCCGTGTCGACGAGCGACGCGAAGAGCCCTTCAGTCTCGGTCCCCCTCGTGAGTCGCTCCAGCGACGAGCGCTCGGTGTGGTTGTAGTGATACACGTGCATCAGAGGGAATGACGCTCGCCGCTTCGCTAAGAACTCGACGAGCGTCTTGATCATGGCGCTCTGCTCGGTGAGATCGTGCGCCCAACGCGCGTCGTAGACCCACTCTCCATCGTCACCTCGCAAGTACAGCCCCGCCAAGAAGAAGAGGTCGTGTTGCGCTGTCCAGAAAGGATGACCTTCGAAGTCGAAGAAGACATCGCCCTCGTCTGGTTCCGGCAGGAGACTGAACCCGTGACCGTACAGTGGGTCGTCTCCGACCTCCACGAGCTCAAAGACCGGTGGTCCCTCTGGATCGTCGCGCGAACTGATCTGCAGGGACGCCTGACGAGCGAGGCGCGAGAGACTCTCCTCGTTCACGTTCGCCACCGGCGCCGCGCGCGTCGAAAGCTCGACGATCGTTCGTACGCCTACCGTCTCCAACGCGTCGCGGTCGTTGGGCCGAAGGTTCGCGACGAAGACGAGGGAGTCCTCCGTTCGCCACTGGCGCTCACAACGATCTTGAAACTCGCAGTACCCACAGTGGTCACACGGCAGGGGCCGAGTGTCGGCGATCTCGTCTTGATTCAACAGGATGGTCAGTTGGCGACGTAGGCGTCGCCAGTAGGGCCGGTACTGATCGACGAGCAGCGTCTCCTCGTCCCCCGAGCCAAGCCAGAGGTGCATACGGCGAGGGGCGAAGCCCGTCAGCGCTTCAAGAGCGTCCGCGTAGAAGCACAGTTGCAGCACGTGTCCGGGTTTGCCCTCGGTTCGCGTGAGCTTCGCGTCGATCGGCTCGTACGCGCAGAAGCCTGCTTGGGGTTCGTCGACGCGAACCAAGAAGTCGGCGATGCCCCGGATTCCCTCGTGAACGAAGGGCATTTGGTACACGACGTCGAAACCCCTCTCGAGTGGGTTGCCAATACGCGACACCCACTGCGAGAAGGTCTCGTCGGGGTTTCGTCCGGGCACTTGGTACACCGAGCGGCCCTGATTCTCGAGGTCGGCGAGACAGTCGCGTTCGTGCGTCGCGCCCTTCGCGACCAATAGATCAGCGAGAGAACCGAGCGGTTTGGTCTCGACGTCCAGCTGCCCGGCGTCGGCGCGGTTCCTCAAAGAGAGGAAGTGCGAGCACTCCAACCACGCCGTGATCTTCGATGGAGTTAAGAGTCGCTCGACCATGCACTCTCACTGTAGGTTTTGCGCTTCGCGTTTGGTGGCACTCCACTACTCTGACGGCGCGCTGTGACAGACCGGCGGCGATCCTAGAGACGTTCGTTGGCTACGTGGATCTCGCCGCGAAGTCGACTCGTCTGCTCGACACTCGATGCGGGTCCCGACGCCCCGGGCGAACGACGGCGTGTCAGTGCCACGCCGTCGTCAAATAAGTGAGTGAACTGACGGACGTCGGACGTTGAAGCCACGACGTCGCGCAGTGGCCGACGTGACGCCACGGCCTCGGCGACGAGTTTTCCTACCTTCTCGTGCGCTTGGCGAAAGGGCAGGCCTTCAGCGACGAGTTCCTCGGCGAGGTCGATCGCCGCCAGGAATTGATCATTGGCGGCGACGTTCGTGACGTCGTCGTGAAAGGTCATCGAGCCGTACGCACCGCTCAGCGCCCGAAGGACGAGGAGGATCTGACGAACTGAGTCGAAGAGGGGCTCCTTATCTTCTTGAAGGTCCCGGTTGTACGAGAGGGGCAGACCCTTCAACACGACGAGGAGGCCCGTCAGGTTGCCAATCAGTCGCCCGGTCTTCGCGCGAGCCAGTTCGGCGACGTCACTGTTCTTCTTCTGGGGCAACATCGACGAGCCCGTGGTGAAGTCGTCGCCCAACGAGGCGAAGTTGAACTCGCTCGACGTCCACAGCACGAGCTCCTCGCCCATGCGTGAGAGGTGCACACCCATCAGGGCGACGTCGAAGAGCGTCTCGGCGACGAAGTCGCGGTCACTGACCGCGTCCATCGAGTTCGCGAACGGAGCGTCGAAACCAAGGATCGTTGCCGCCACCGCGGGATCGAGTGGAAGCGACGTCCCGGCGAGCGCGCCCGCGCCGAGCGGCGAGACGTTCAAGCGGTCGCGAGCGTCGAGGAGACGATCGACGTCACGAAGGAGCGAGAACGCGTGGGCGTTCAGGTGGTGACTCAACAGCACGGGTTGCGCACGTTGGAGATGGGTGTAGCCCGGAAGAGAGGCGCGTTCGTTCCCTTCGCCGATACCGACGAGGACGTCGACGAGCGTGAGTCCCGCGCGAACGATCTCACCGAGCGCGTCGCGGGTGAAGAGTCGCAACGTCGTGGCGACCTGGTCGTTACGGCTTCGACCCGTATGAAGCTTGGCCCCGACGTCGCCGGCGAGCTCAGTGGCGCGACGTTCAATCGCCATGTGGACGTCTTCGTCGCCTGGCGCACGGACGAACGTGCCACTTTCGAACTCGACGCGAATCTCATCGAGCGTCGCGAGCAGTGTCGCGCACTCGATCTCACTTAAGAGGCCCACCGCCGCCAGACCCTGCACGTGCGCCGCGCTTCCGCGTAGGTCGTGTTCGAAGAGGACGTGATCGAAGGAGTAGCTCTCCGAGAGGTCCCACAACGTCTCGTCCATGGAGGACGAGAAGCGACCGCCCCAGAGCGTCATGACGCCGGCGGCGTGGCGTTCTTTGCACCCTGACGCGCAGCCCAGGTCTTCACGCCGAGCCCGTAGATGTGAACGTACCCTTCCGCGTCGGCGTGACGGAACGTGTCCGCCGCGTCGTAGGTGGCAAGTCCATAGTCGTAAAGGGCTTTCGGGCTCCGTCGTCCGACGACGCGAAGGAGGCCGGGCGCCTCGAAGCGAAGTCGAACGTCGCCGGTGACGTGGCGTTGGGTCTCCGCCATGAAGGCGTCGAGTGCTTCCTTTAGTGGCGAGAACCACATACCGTCGTAGACGAGTTCGGCCCAGCGCGTCTCGAGGCGGGCCTTCTCGTGTGCCACGTCACGTTCGAGGACCATGTCCTCGAGCTCCGAGTGCGCCGCAATGAGCGCCAACGCCGCCGGACATTCGTACACTTCGCGACTCTTGATGCCGACGCGGCGATTCTCCACCATGTCGAGGCGACCGTAACCCGTCGAACCTGCGAGGACATTCAATCGCGCGATGAGATCGGCGAGCTCCATCGACACCCCGTCGAGACCGCTCGGTACGCCCTCGTTGAAGTGGACGATCAGCTCAATGGGCCCTTCATTCGTCACGCGGGTCAACGTGTAGGGCTCCTCGGGTGGCGCCGCCCAGGGGTCCTCGATGGCGCCGCACTCGATGGCCCGTCCCCAGAGGTTCTCGTCGATGGAGTAGATCTTCTCCTTCGTGGTCTTGATCGGAATGTCCCACTTCTGAGCGAAGTCCACGGAATCGGCGCGGGTCATCCCCCAGTTACGTGCGGGCGCGAGTACCTCGAGGTCGGGGGCCAGCGCGTGCGTGCCCACTTCGAAACGGACTTGATCGTTGCCTTTGCCGGTGCAGCCGTGCGCGACCGCTTGCGCGTTGAACTTTCGCGCTTGGTCGACCAGGTGGCGCACGATGACGGGTCGAGAAAGAGCGGACACCAACGGGTACTTGCCCTCGTAGCGCGCGTTCGCGGCGATGGCCTTCGCGCAGAACTCCTCCGCCATCTCGCGCTTGGCGTCGACGATCACGCAGTCGAGAGCACCGGCGGCGAGCGCGCGCGCCTTGATGTCGTCGAAGCTTTCGGAACTCTCGACGTCTTGGCCGACGTCCACGAGCACGCAGACGACTTCCACGCCCCACTCTTGGATCATCCAGCGCACGGCCACCGACGTGTCGAGACCTCCGCTGTACGCAAGCACGACTCGCTTGGCCATCTCTACTTCCCCTTCACTTGTTCGTTCGTCACTTCACTCAATCCTGCCAGCACGCGAAACTCATTCGCCAACGAGCTCCCGCCGTGCTCTTCCGCCGCGATCACCAAGATCGTGTCGTCGCCGGCGACCGAACCGAGGACGCCTCGCTGGGCGCTTCGATCGAGGGCCGACGCCACCACGTGCGCGCAACCGGGCGGTGTTCGCACCACGACGAGGTTGACTGAACTCTCCACGGACACGACCCACTCGCCCATCATCCGGCGCAGGTGATCGTGCGGAGCCGGCGCGAGTTTCGGCGAGGCGGCCATGACGATGCGCCGCGCGCCGTGTTCGTCACGGATCTTGACGGTGCCGAGCTCTTGAAGGTCGCGCGTCACTGTCGCCTGCGTGGCGGCGATGCCTTCGTCGCGCAGGCGCGTCACGATCTGCGCGGCCGTTGAAATGACGTCGTGATCAATGAGTTCGCCGATGCGGTGTTGTCGTTGGGTCTTGGTCATGACTCTCCTTTAATCCAGCGCAACACGCCCATCATCGCTGAACGGCGATGAAAGACCTGACGCCAGACGCGCGACTGCTCGCTGTCTAGTACTTCGTTCGTCACTTCGTCACCTCGATGCGCCGGCAAACAGTGCATCAAGATCGCGTGTTCGTCCGTCAAGCTCATCAAGGGCGCGTTCACCTGGAAGTCAGCCAAGTCGAACCGTCGACGCGCCGACTCCTCTTCGAAGCCCATCGACACCCACGCGTCGGTGTAGACGACGTTCGCACCCACGACGGCGTCGTGCGCGCTGTCGGTGAGACGCAACAGACCGGGGCCATTCACCGCCATCGGATCCTCGGCGCCGCCCGAAGCGAGTTGGTAGCCCTCGGGTGCTCCCACGGTGACGTTGACGCCCAAGCGAAGTAGCGCTACGGCCAACGAACGCGTGACGTTGGTCGCGTCGCCCACGTAGGCGACGCTAAGGCCCGCGAGCCCGTTGACGTCACCTTGCGCGAACTCGTCCGCGATCGTGAGCACGTCGGCGACGGCCTGGGTAGGGTGCGCCACGTCGCTCAGGAGGTTGACGAGCGAGAGACGTTCGTTCGTCGCGGTTCGCATGCGCGCAAAGACGCCGTGCTGGCGAATTCGAAGGGCGGCGATCGTGTACATTTCAGCGATCGTGCGCGCTACGTCCTCCGCCGACTCACGGCGATCGAGACCGATCTCCTCGTCACCGAAGAAGGTGGCGTAGCCGCCAAGTTCGTGCACGGCCGATGAGCTCGACGCTCTAGTACGAAGGCTGGGTCGCTCGAAGATGAGCGCGACACCTTGACCCTTTAACGTCTCGTCGTCGAAGGGCGTCGTCGCCAAGGTGTAGATCGAGTCCAACTCGGCGTCACTCAGTTGATCGATGGCGGTGAAATGGCGCGTCATTGCACGACCTCCGTCCGTTTGCTCGAACCCGAGAGCACGTCGCGAAGCGCGTGCGGCGTCGTGCCGTTTGCCATGAGAACGCGACGGGCGCCCCCTTCGAGGGCGTCGAGGGCGGCGGTCATCTTGGGCCGCATTCCCTCAAGGATCGAGCCGTCTTCGATCATTTTCAACACGTCGTCACGCGTCACTCGTTCCACCGACGTTCCCTCGTCGAAAGGATCGCGGCGCAGTTGGTCGACGTCGCTCAAGAGCACCAGCGCCTCGGCGTGCAGTGCGCCCGCGAGGGCGCCCGACGCCGCGTCGGCGTTGCAATTCACGAGTTCACCGTGTTCGTCGGTGACGACAGAACTAACGACGGGAGTGACACCACTCGCCCACAGCGTCTCAATGACGTGACTCTTGACCGTAGGCAGCGACGCGGCGCGGCCCCACGGAGGTCCCAGTGCCGTGGCGGTCAAAAGAGATTCGTCAGCGCCGCTCAGTCCGACGCTCGCCAAGCCAGCCTTATTGAGGGCCGCGACGAGGTGAAGGTTCACTTGCGCGAGCGCCATCGCGACGATCTCCATGGTCGCTTCATCAGTGACACGAAGTCCTTCGTGGAATCGACTCTCGAGTCCGACCGCGTCGAGCAACGATTGAATCTGCGGTCCCCCGCCGTGCACGATGACGACGTGCGTCGAGTCGTCGCGTAGTGCCGCGACGTCGCTCGCGAGCGCGACGAGTACGTCCGAATCCGGCCGCAACGTGTCGAGGGCGTGGCCACCGACCTTCACCACGTAACTGGTCACGGCGTGAGTCCCACGAGTGGAAGGCCGAGCGTCTCATCGCGGCCCGTCGCGACGTTCCAGGCCTGGACGGCCTGCCCGGCGGCACCCTTGGTGAGATTGTCGAGCGAACTCATCGCGAGCAGCCATCCGGTGCGCTCGTCCACGCGCGCGCTCACGAAACAGAGGTTGCTACCGAGGGGATCTTTCAGCGTTGGCGGCTCGTCGGTGACGACCACGAACGGATCGTCCGCGTAGGTTGACCGCAGCAGAGCGAGTGCGTCGTCCGTCGTGAAGGACAACGACGTCACGCGGGCGTAGGCACTCACCAGCATGCCGCGACTCACGGGTACGAGGTGCGGCGTAAAAAGCAGCGTCGCGCCGATCTCTTGTTGGATCTCGGGCGTGTGGCGGTGCGTGAGGAGACCGTACGCTTCGGCGTTACCGGCGAGGCGCGAGAAGTGCAACCGGTCGTTCGTGGCCCGACCCGCCCCCGACGCGCCACTCAGCGCGTTCACGACGATGTTCTCGCGTTCGACCATTCCTTCATCACAGAAAGGGCCGAGCGCGAGGGCACTCGCCGTCGGGTAGCAGCCGGGCACCGCGATCAAGTTGGCGCCACGGAGATCCTTGCGATGACGTTCGACGAGTCCGTACACCGCACCCGCCAAGAGGTCCTTCGCCACGTGCTCGTGCCCGTACCAGCGCACGTAGTCCTCGGCGTCCTTCAAGCGGAAGTCGGCGCCGAGGTCCACGACGTGTACACCGCGCTCGAGCAGCGTGGGCACGAAGACCTGACTCTCACCGTGGGGCAACGCCAAGAACACGACGTCGAGATCGCTCTCAAAGACTCGCTCGGAGGACTCGACCATCAACGTCGGGTACGCGGCCGCCAGCGCGGGCGTGTGTTCAGCGACGCGCTTACCAACGCTCGACGATCCCGTCGCCACGATCACGTCGAGGTCGGGATGCGACGCGGCGAGACGAAGTAGCTCCGTACCGGCGTACCCGGTCGCTCCCATGACTCCTACACGCATATGCCATTTTATGCATAAGGGAGAGCAAAAATGCAAGTTTCCCCACCCCGGACTAGGCTCTACCCATGTCTCGAAGGGGTTGGACGTACTTTCTCGCAATGGCGGTCATCTGGGGCATCCCGTACCTGCTCATTCGGGTGGCGGTGCGCCAGCTCGATCCCGGGGTCCTCGTGTTCGCGCGCACGGCCCCCGCGGCGCTGCTCCTGCTCCCCCTCGTCATCGTCCAGAAGCAACTTCCGACCCTTCGCGCGAACTTCAAGTGGATTGCGATCTTCGGCATTGTCGAGTTCGGCGTGCCCTGGTACCTGATGGCGACGGCGGAGCGGCACATCACCAGTTCACTCACCAGTTTGCTGATCTGTTGCGTACCACTCTTCTCCGTCATTGGTCAGCGGATCCGGCGCACCGAAGGGCACATCGCGCCGCGCCGCTACCTCGGTCTCGGCATCGGCGCCGCTGGCGTCGCGTTCCTCGTCGGCCTCGACTTACGCGGGGGCACGATCACGTGGATCGCGTTCATGATGATCGTCTGCGTGGGCTACACCCTCGGGCCACTCCTGCTCGCGACGAAACTAAAGCACGTACCCGGCCCCACCGTCGTCGTCGGCGCCACGGCCTTCGTCGCGCTGTGTTGGATACCGTGGGACCTCTTCCACCTGCCCACGCACGTCTCCTCGGAGACCTGGAGCAGCGTCGCGATTCTGTCGATCGTGTGCACCGCGGGCGCGTTCCTCGTCTTCTTCGAACTCGTCAAAGAAGTCGGCGCGACGCGCGCCACGGTGGTGACCTACGTGAACACCGCGATCGCCGTGGTCTTGGGCATCGTGGGTCTCCACGAACCCCTGACCGCGGGCATCCTGGTCGGGTTTCCTCTCGTCATCATTGGTTGCGTGTTCGCCACCAGCAGTCGCGAGCCGGTACTCGTTTCCTAGCGTTCGCTGTACTCAACCGACACGCGTACCACGCCGTCGACGAGCAGCCACAGTCGACCAGGCGCCGCGGCGAGCACGACGTCGTCGCCGCGCTCGAGCGCGCTGTGATGCGTCACGCTCACGTAGCGCACGGGATTCGTGAGGACTTCAGTGACGGCGAGCCACACAGCGGCGTTGTTCACGTGGCCCACGATGTCGTAGTCCGCCGCGCGAAGCGGCCACGGCCGGTAATGGGCGTCGTCGGGGATCGCGGGCGTCGTCACGCGACCGGAGATCTTTCGACCACGACACGCTTCGCCGTAGACGTCGTAGAAATCTTGTCGTACGCGCACCGGATGACCGCTCGCGTCGGTCGGGACCCACAGCGCCGCGACCTCGAGCAGGAGTTGACCTTCGTAGGCGAAGTTGGTCCTTCGCTCGGCCCACGCCGCGCCGACGCCCCCACACCACGTCGTCAAGGTCACGTCGTCGAGGTACCGGGGCCAGCGCGCGCCCTCGAGGTGTCGCATTGACGTGCGACGAACGATCCAAATGATGTCCGACGAGGCGCCGGTCTCGATCCAGTCGTCCGTTCCCACGTCCTGGAGGTAACGCGCCACGCCGTCGAGGCGCAAACGTCCCTCACCGTCGGCGTCACTAAGGCGAACACGAAACTCCTTCGCGAAACGCCGTCCTTCGTCACTGAGGGGGACGAACTCGGTCTCGGTGTGGTCGATGACGTCCCCCTAGCGAAGCACCGCGCCCAGTGACGCGGCGATCTCGATGAGGGCAGCTCGGGCCCTCGTGATCTCGTCGTCGCTGAGCGTGCGCTCCTCAGAGTTCAATCGAACGTTGTAGGCCAAACTCCGAGTTCCTTCGCGAAGCCCCGCGCCCTCGTAGACGTCGAAGAGGGTGACCTCTTCGACGAGGTCGCTGGCCTTGGCGAGGGCGTTCGCCAAGTCGCTCGCGTTCACGGGCCGGGGTGTCACGAACGCCAGGTCCAGAACCGCGCTCGGGTACCGGCTTGGTACGCGCACGAACGACGGGGCCCGCGTCGCGCGCGTCGCGTCGGCGATGGCGTCGAGATCGACGTCGACGACGCCGAGGCGTCGCACGGGTGGCACCGCGGTGATCGCGCTCACGAGCTCCGTGTCGATCTCGCCCACGTACCCGAGGAGTGCCCCCGAAGCGCGGTCGACGAGTGACGCCGATCTGCTCGGGTGCAAGCCTCGCGGGGCTTCGTTCGATGAACGGACCACGACGTCAGCGAGTCCCAAGCGGTGCGCGAGTACGTCCCAGAGGGCCACGGCACTACGGGCGTCATCGTCGGGTCGTCCGAGCACAATGGTGAGACGTTCGTTCTCTTCTGGTAGCGCCAGCGTCAACGCTCCTCCGGCACCGCCGCGAGTCACGCGTGGCGCCAACGCCACGCTCGGGTGTTGAAAGACCACGCCGAACTCGCCGAGGATCACGTCGCCGGTACCTCGTTCAAAGTTCTTCGCCCACGCTCGCACGAGGCCCGTGATCATCGTGGCGCGAAGCACCGACTCGTCGGCGGACAGCGGATTCGTCACGCGCACGCGCTCGACGCCGGGGTGCAGGAGATCGAAGTCGGCGTCGCTGCCGAGCGTCGGGGTCCACGCTTCCGTGACGCCAAGGTCGACGACGACGTCGCGCACGTGGCGACGCTGGTGTTGACGCGGCGTGAGTGAGCCCAGCTCCGGCCACGTGGGATTGTGACGAGGGAGGCGTCGGTAGCTGTAGAGGCGCGCGACCTCTTCGATCACGTCGGCGCGACCGAGGTCGCCGTCACGCACGTCGAGGCGCGCACTCGGCGCCGTGACCTTCAGGTGTTGCTTCTTCTCCTTCACGGAGAAGCCCAATCCTCGCAAAAGACGTGCGACGTCGTCACGGTCGATGGCCACGCCCAAGAGGCGCTCGACGTCAGCGTCGCGCAGCGAGATCGTGGGCGGGGTCGCCACAGTGCCCCAGACGTCGAGGGGGTTCGAAAGCCAAAGAAGGTTGGGCACGCTCTCGGAGAGGATTTGGACGAACCGGGCGGCGGCGCGAAGGGCCAACTGGGGATCCACGCCCCGTTCGAATCGATTCGACGCCTCGCTGCGCAGTCCGTGACGTTTGGAGGAGCGCGCGATCGTCATGGGATCGAAGAAGGCCGCCTCGAGCAAGACTTCAGTGGTCTCGGCACTGATCTCACTCGTCGCGCCGCCCATGACGCCCGCGAGACCCAAGACGTGGTCGTCGCCGTCGACGATGACGCAGTCTTCGCCCGTGTCACCGAGTCCACGACCGGCCTTCGCCAACGCGCGCTCGACGCCGTCCAGGGTCGTCAGCGTCTCTCCCGCTCGCGCGCGACGCGCCCGTAGTGTTCGCTTCGCCACGTGCGCGGCGTCGTAGGGGTGGGTGGGCTGACCGAGTTCCAACATCACGAAGTTCGACGCGTCCACGACGTTGGAGATCGGCCGCATGCCGGCGTTCTGCAGTCGTTGGGCGACCCACGCGGGCGACGGTCCCACCTTGACGTTGCGAAGGACCGACACGCTGAGGCGTCCACAGAGGTCGGGGTCGTCGATGCTCGCGCCCGCCACCGACGCTGAGGGCGTCGGGTCGTTGGTGGTAGCGAGAGCAGGTTCACGAAGAGGACGACCCAGTCGCGTCGCGAGATCGCGCGCCACACCTTCAACCGACCACGCGTCCGGACGATTGATCTCTATCGAGAGGTCGAAGATGACGTCGGATTCGATCTTGAGCGCGTCGAGCAGCTTCTCGCCGACGTGGGGATCGATGAGGTCGTCGAGCACCATGAGGCCCTCGTGATCGTCGTCGAGGCCGAGCTCGCGCGACGAGCAGAGCATCCCGTGTGACGTCACGCCGCGCATCGTGCGCTCCGCGATCGCGAATCCGCCCGGGAGTACGGCCCCCACGGGAGCGAGTGGCACGAAATTGCCCACGGCGAAGTTCATCGCTCCACAGACGATCTCGAGTGGCCCGCTGCCCGCGTCGACGACGACGAGCCGAATGCGATCGGCGCCTTCAATGGCGCGAATCTCGTCCACGCGCGCGACGACCACGTCGCTCAGGCCTTCACCGACGTGTTCCACACCCTCGACCACGAGACCGAGGTCATCGAAGAGCAGTCGTAGTTCGTCGAGCGACTCGAGGAGTTCGACGAACTCTTGGAGCCAGTTCAGCGAGATCTTCATGAGAGTTGCTCCAAGAAACGCGTGTCGTTCTCGATGAGTGCGCGCATGTCGCCGAGTTGATGGCGCATCTGCGCGCAACGGTCTATCCCGAAGCCAAAGGCAAAACCGCTCCACTCGTCAGCGTCTATGCCGACCGCCGCAAGCACCGCGGGGTCCAGCATCCCGCAGCCGCCGAGTTCGATCCAGCCCGTGAACGAACACGTGCGACAGCCGTCGCCCCGACAGATCGTGCACGTCACTTCGAACTCGGCCGATGGTTCCGTGAACGGGAAGTATCCCGGACGAAGACGCGACGCGATGTCGGGACCGAAATAGGCACGGGTGAACGTTTCGATCACGCCCGCGAGGTCAGCGAAGGAGATGCCGCGATCGACGACGAGTCCTTCGATCTGGTGAAAGCCCATCAAGTGTCGAGCGTCGGGCGTGTCGCGCCGGTAACAGCGCCCTGGCATCACCGAATGGATGGGCAAGGTGTCCGTGGCGACCGCGTGCTCCATCAGGTGGATCTGGGTCGGCGACGTGTGGGTGCGTAGCACCACGGTCTCGGGCTCACCGAGGTCGACGTAGAAGGTGTCCCACATTCCCCGGGCCGGGTGGGCGGGTGGAATATTCAAGGCTTCGAAATTGAACCAGTCGCTTTCGACCTCGGGACCGTCCGAGACCGTGAAGCCCATGCCCACGAAGACGTCTTCGAGTTCTCGCTGGGTCAGCGCGACGAGTCCGGGGTGACCGATCGACAGTGGCCAGTGCACGTCGCCCGTGACGACGTCACCGAGATCGAGGCGATCGGCTTCGAGCGTCGCCAGTCGAGCGTCTCGCAGGAGCAACGTCCGACGTTCTTCGAGTGCCGACTCGACCACGCGACGGGCTTCTTGGAGTTGCGCTCCCGCGGCCTTGCGCTCTTCGGGCTCGAGGCCACCGAGTGTCTTTTGTAAGCCAACGAGCGTCGATCGTTTGCCGGTGATCGACGGCTCGGCCTCGCGTAGCGCGTCGAGCGAGGTCAAGCCTTCGATCGTAGAGAGAAGTTCGGTCGTCTGCTCGTTGAGATTCGCGAGTGGTGAGGTGGTCATAACCCCTAAAGGCTAGGGGTTGGGGGCGCAGAGGACGTGCCTTCACGCTGCCACAGCGCCTCGAACGCGATGAGTGAGCCCGCGACGCCCGCGTTGAGTGACTCACTGGCGCCGGCCATCTCGATCGTGATCGCGCCATCGCAGAGCGCGATCGACGCGTCGTCGAGTCCGTCCGCTTCGTTACCGATGACGACGACGGTGGGCTTCGTGAAGTCGACGAGGCGGTGACTCTCTCCCCCGCGCACGACCGTGGCGTACGACACGGCGCCACGCGAGGCGAAGGAGTCGAGCGTCGTGCTCAGCGTGTCGAGCGCGACGGGCACGTGAAAGATCGAACCGGCGCTCGCTCGAAGGGTCTTCGGATTGAAGGGGTCGACCGAGTGGCCGGTGAAGATGACGCCGCTCGCTCCGGCGGCGTCCGCGGAACGAATGAGGGTGCCGGCGTTACCCGGATCACGCACGCCGTGCAGGACCATCAACAGTCCCTGGCAGGGAATCGCGTCGACGTCGACGAGTGGGAGACGCACAGCACCGAGGACGGGTTGGGGCGTCGCCGCGTCGGCGACGCGCTCGAGCACGCCGGGCGCCAGGGCGAAGACCCGCACGCCCTTCGTGGCGGCGAGCGCTTCCAGTTCCGCCACTGTCGAGCTCGGCGAACGTGTCGGGTCGACGTAGATCGCCTCGAACTCAATCGAGGCCGCAAGGGCCGCGAACACCAGATCGGGGCCCTCGAGGACGCAAATCCCCTCACTCCAGCGAAGGGAGCGTTTTTGGACGAGGCGTCGGAGTCGACGCACTCGTTGGTGTGACGACCCCAAGGCCTCGATCAGCGTGCTACTTGGTGAGTGCGGCGTTGGCCTGGGCGACGATGGCGCCGAAGGCACCCGCGTCGTTCACGGCCAGATCCGCCAACATGCGACGGTCGACTTCGATGCCCGCGGCGTTGAGCCCGGCGATGAAGCGGCTGTAACTCATGCCGTGTGATCGCGTACCGGCGTTGATGCGCTGGATCCACAGCTTGCGCATCTCGCCCTTGCGCGCACGACGGTCTCGAAACGCGTAGACCCCAGCGTGTTGCACGGCCTGGTTCGCACTGCGAAAGGTACGACTACGGTCGCCGTAGTAGCCCTTCGCCTGTTCGAGTACTGCTTTGTGGTGCTTCTTGGCGTTGACGGCCCTCTTTACTCGTGCCATGGCACTTCCTCTTTCCTAGCTCGTTCTCTCTACAGACCCAACATGCGCTTGACGTGCTTCACGGAACCCGGCGCGATCTCGGTGTCGCGACCTAGACGGCGCGCACGTACCGACGACTTCTTCTCCATGATGTGACCACGGAAGGCCTTGCGGCGGCGCAGCTTGCCACTGCCCGTGACCTTGATGCGCTTCTTCGCACCACTGTCTGTCTTCATCTTCGGCATTTCAACTCTCCTCTAGCGATACTTCTGCGCCTACCGGCGACTCTTCTTGACCTACAACTTCTTTCGAACTTTCCACGATCTTGGCCTTCGACTTCTTGTCGGGACCGAGCACCATGATCATGTTGCGACCGTCGAGCTTCGGAGCGGACTCCACTTTGGCCACGTCCTCGAGCTTCTCGACGATCCGGTCGAGGATCTTCTTACCCAACTCGGGGTGAGCCGACTCGCGACCTCGGAACATGATGGTGACTTTGACCTTGTGACCTTCGCCGAGGAACTTCTCGACGAGTCGCGTCTTGGTGTCGAAGTCGCCCGCGCCGATCTTCGGGCGGTACTTCATTTCCTTGACGCCCACGTTGAGAGTCTTTCGTCGAGACTCCTTGGCTTTTTGGGCCTCGTCGAACTTGAACTTGCCGTAATCCATGATGCGGCACACGGGTGGCTGCGCAGTCGGCGCAATCTCCACCAAGTCCAGATCGAGGCTTCTTGCCAACGCCAACGCGTCGCGCGTTGCCATCACGCCGCGCTGATTTCCCTCTTGGTCAATCAGACGAACGGTGTCGACGCGGATACGGTCATTGACGCGGTGGTCTCCAGGCACTGTTGCGATAACTCACTCCTTGCTCTTCGCGACACCACAATGGTGCCGCCACGGCAAGCGAGGCGCGAAACTCCTGGAACCCGGACGCACGTAAGTGGCCAGGTGGACGTTGGCGTAGCCAACCTCGCTTGCTGAACTGCCCAACCACGTTACCAGACGGGCGAACGAAGGGCCGCAGACCCTTGGTCGTGGCGTTCATCACGAAGCTGCTCGGTCTGGACGGCGACGTTCGCGCGGGAACCTGAAGACCCCGTGATCACCGGCGAAACGCTACGTTGGTTCGCGTGAGCGACGATCCAACCGAGACCGAATTCAACGAAGACGATGAGATTGCGTATCTTCGCGCCACCCCGGTCGAGGCGATACTCGGCAACCACCTCTTCGTCCTGATCCAGGTGGCGGCGCTGCGTCTCGCCGCGACGCCACCCGATCTCGAGGGAGCAGCGCTCGTCATCGACACGCTGGTCGCGATGGTGGCCGCCGGAGGAGAGCGGCTGGGTGAACACGTCGACCTCTATCGAAGCGCCCTCGCGGAGGTGCAACAGGCCTACGTTCGCGCCACGAGCTCTTCGACCTCCTAGCTCGGCGCTGGCGCTACCTCGAGTGGCAGGACGAAGTGAAGAGCCAGACCCCCGAGTGGACTCGGCGCCGTCGTCATCGTGCCTCCGAGCGACTCAGCCACGTCGGCCATAATGCTCATGCCGAGACCGGAGCCGCCCGTCTCACGCGACCGGGAGTCGTCAAATCGTTGGAAGCGCTGGGGACGAACACCGTAGAAGGGAAGCCCCGCTCCCCCGTCCTCGATGACGAGCGTCGCCTCATATTCGCCGACACTCAGCGTGACGCGAACGCCCGCGTCACCCTTGGTGTGACGCAGCACGTTGTTGAAAGCGTTGCTCACGAGACGATCGACGAAGTCAGCCCGAGCGCGAAGAGTCACGCCGGCTTCGATGACACTGGTGAGGGCGCGTTCGGGGTGGTCACTGGCGAATTCGCTGACCCGGGAGCTGAGGAGTGCGCTGAGGTCGACCAACTGCTCAGCGTGATGGGGAGCTTCACGAAGTTCGGCGAGGAGTAGGAGGTCGCGCACGAGCTCTTCCATACGCTCGACCTCGCTTCGCATCCGGGTGACCGCTCGTGCCTGTTGTTCCTCACTCGCCCGCCCGCTCGCCAGCAGTTCGTTGTAACCCTTCACGACGGTGAGCGGCGTACGAAGTTCGTGTGACGCGTCGTCGATGAACTGTTGCATGACGTTCGCGTTCTGCGCCTCGAACGCGACGCGCTCTCGTAACGCGTCAACCATGATCACCAGGGCCTCACGAAGCTCCTTCAGGTCTCGGCTACCTTCGCTCGCTGGCGCGGGTCCCGTCTCATCGCCGCCCGCGACGTCCCCCGCGTAGTCAATGAGTCGACCCATTGTCCGAAGGTCCCGGCGCATCACCTCACGAGCCAGTATCAGACCGAGGAGGGCGACCACGACGGCGGCGCTCGCGACGAGCAAGGCCAAATGCTGATCTTGTTTTTTTATCCCGGACGTCGAACCCGCGACGACGAGGTAGTCGCCGCCGCCGATGTTGAGTGAACGGATCTGGAACCCGGGCAAGTTCCCGACGCCCACGACGCGCGTGAGCGACGTCTTGACGTTGTCCATCGTCGGGTGACGCTTCAGCGCGCCCGTCGGCGTGTTCACCTGCGTGATCGCGCCGGACGGGTCAATGACGTCGAGCGTTAGGGAGTAGCCCTCACGCTGCACGACGTAGAGCGCGTTGTTGAGCGCCGTGTTCGGATTGCGTAGACCACTGTCAACGACGGAGTTGATCGAGCTGTCGAGCGCCGCGTACTGCGCCTTCGAACTCTGTGCGACCGCGAACGAGCCCACGGTAAAGGACACCAACAGCGTGAGGAGCAAGAAGAGGAGGGTCAGGCGAGTCGCAATCCTCACTGGCGAGCGGCCTGGTCCACCAACTTAAAGCCCACACCTCGAATCGTGGTTATGGGTGCGAAATCGTCGTGATGGATCTTGCGTCGTACGTACGAGATGTAGGTGTCGAGCACAGAGGTCTCGGAGTCGAAGTCGATGTTCCAGACCTGGCGCAGCAACTGTTCACGGGTGACGACCCGGTCCTGGTGTTCGAGCAGGACTTCTAGGAGGCGGAACTCCGTCGCCGAGAGTTCGACCTCCTTCGCGTCGAGAGTCACGACGTGTCGGTCGATGTTCATGGTGAGCGGCCCGCAGATGAGGACGTGGTCGTCGTTCTCGTCGATGCCCGTACGTCGAAGGATCGCGGCGACTCGAAGCAGCAACTCGTCGAGACTGAAGGGCTTACGCACGTAGTCGTCCGCGCCCACGCGAAGTCCTCGCTCGACGTCATCGCCAGAGTCACGCGCGGTGAGCATCAACACGGGCGTCTTCGCGTCGTGGGCTCGCAGCTTCTCGAGGAACTCGAATCCGTTCATCGTTGGCATGTTGATGTCCACGATGCACAAGTCCGCACTGCGACGTCGTAATTGGTCCAGTCCGTCGGCGCCGTTCGTGGCGGACTGGACCTGGTAACCGGCGTTGTTCAACGCGTCCTGCAATAGATCACGGACCCCGGGTTCGTCGTCAATGATCAAGATCGTCGTCACGCGCGAACCGCCATAGGGTGAGCGTACTGTCTGGCGCGGTGGCTACGGAGGCCCTAATGGGGTACTTCACAACGTTTCAACAGGCACTTCACAGTTCTTTCTTACGATAATTCGATACGCTTTATGCATGAGGAAGTTGGCATCCAGAGGAATCATTGCGTTAGGCATCGTCGCCACGCTGGGTTTGAGCGCGCCCGTGCTCGCCTCCGCCGGTTCGCCTGGACAAGGATCGTCGACGTCCAAAGGTAGCCACGAGAGCGACGCCGTCTACCTCGCGACGCTTCACACCATTCAGGTCGACTTTCGCACCACCGTCGCTCAGGCGAAGTTGACCTACCAGAGTTCGCTCGCGATCGCCACCACCTCGGCGCAACGGAGCGCGGCGCGCCAGGTCTACGAAGCTGCCATCATCCAAGCGGCCACGACGCGCAGCGCGGCTCTAACGGCACTTGGTCCCGAACCCGGCTCGAGTAAATCGACCAACGGTCAGGGTAAGTAGAACCTTTCGTTCCACCTGAGGTCGCGAAGTCCTCGCGCTCCTCTGATCAGGCCAGGCGCTCGATCGCTACCACTTCGTCATGGCCGCGACGTCCGACGCTGCGTCGCGCCGACACTCGTTCGCCCTCCTCGGCGTGGCGAGACCCGTCACTCAGGGACACGCAATGAAAGTACAACTCCTCGCCCACGTCACTGCGCACGAGTCCGTCACCTCGACGATCGTCGAAGGCGATGACCACTCCGTGGACGTTCACGAGCTGGCGAGTGAACCTTGGCGGAGCACGCTTACCATCTCCAAAGCGCTCAGTGCCGCTTCGCGACCCTTGTTCGAGTCGCCACTCTTCGATCGCTCGAGGGCCTGGTCGACCGTGTTGACGGTCAGCACGCCGAAGATCACCGGTACGCGCGTACTCAACTGGACGTCTTGCACGCCTCGCGCGCACTCGCCCGCCACCACCTCGTAGTGACCGGTATCGCCGCGAATCACCGCGCCGAGCGTGATCACCGTGTCAAAGGGCTTCTCACCGTCGGCGTAGGCCAAGGCCATGAGGGGGATCTCGAAGGCGCCGGGCACCCACCCGATGGAGATATCGCGGCGATCGACGCCCGCTTCGCTCAACGCGCTGAGCGCGCCTTCCAAGAGACGAGTCGTGATGGCACCGTTGAAGCGTGCGCAGACGATTGCCACCCGCACGCCCGTAGCGCCGGACGTTCCTTCGAGGTACTCACCAGCGCGCGCCCTCAGCGCTTCGCTCGCGTCCGGGTCAAACGCCGTGTCCTTACTCGACGTCATCGAGTCCCTCGAGGAGATGCCCCATGCGCTCGCGCTTCGTTCGTAGGTAGTCGATGTTGAAGGGTGTTGGACTGCTCTCGAGAGGGACACGCTCCACGATGTTGAGTCCAAATCCCTCGAGACCGCCGTACTTCACGGGGTTGTTGGTCATGAGACGCATCGAGGTGACGCCGAGGTCCACGAGGATCTGCGCGCCCGTGCCGTACTGGCGAGAGTCGACCGGGAGACCTTGTTCGAGGTTCGCGTCCACGGTGTCGCGGCCGTCTTCTTGCAGGGCGTAGGCACGGATCTTGTGCGCGAGGCCAATGCCCCGGCCCTCTTGGCCGCGCAGGTAGACGATCACGCCCGCGCCCTCCGCGGCCACCTTTGACAACGCCATTCGAAGTTGCGGTCCGCAGTCACAGCGCAGTGAGCCCAGTGCGTCACCCGTCAAGCACTCCGAGTGCACGCGCACCAAGAGATTGTCGACGTTCGCGATGTCGCCGTAGACGAGCGCGATGTGTTGTTCACCGTCGAGCACGCTCTCGAAGACGTGGGCCTGGAACTGACCGAACTCCGTGGGAAGTGAAGACTCCGCGACCCGACGTACGAGCTTCTCGTGACGACGGCGATAGCGGATCATGTCCGCGATGGAGATGATGGGCAGTTCGTGACGCTTGGCGAAGATCTCGAGTTCGGGCAGTCGAGCCATGTCGGACTTGTCCTGGGTCACGATCTCGCACAGCACACCCGCCGGGTACTTGCCCGCCATACGACTGAGGTCAACGGCCGCTTCGGTGTGACCGGCGCGTTCGAGCACGCCACCTTCTCGGTAGCGCAAGGGGAAGATGTGACCCGGGCGGTTGAGGTCGTTCGGACGGGTCGACGGGTCGACGAGGGCGCGAATGGATACGGCACGGTCGTGCGCAGAGATGCCCGTCGTGGTGCCGTGGCGATAGTCGATCGACACCGTGAACGCGGTGCGCTGGGCCTCGGTGTTCGCAAGCACCATGAGCGGCAGCTGCAACTCGTCAGCGCGCTCGCTCTCGATGGGGGCGCAGATGACGCCGGACGTGAACTCGAGGAAGAACGCCATGTTCTCGGGCGTGACGTCTTCCGCGGCCATGATCAGGTCGCCCTCGTTCTCGCGATCCTCGTCGTCGACGACAACGACCATGCCGCCGTTACGAATCTGCTCGATGGCCTCTTCGATCGTTGATAACGCCACTAAACCTCCACGTCAATGCGAATATCCTGGCCGATCCGTCGCACGTCGACGATCCGACCTCGCCGCAAGGCTTCCATCGTAGGGGTCGAGAGTCCCCGAAGCGCCGCGAGCGTCCCTTCGCCGCCGGCGAAGGCCGCGGCCTGGTACCAGACCACGTGATTGACGAGTCCGGCGTCGAGGAAGGCACTCGTCGTCGTGGGGCCGCCCTCGACCAAGAGTTGCAGGACGTCGTGATGGCCGAGTTCATCGAGTACGAGACCGAGATCCCCCGAGAGTTCGAGACACGGGCGCATCTTCGCGCCTTCAGGCGCACGACCGAGCACGACGCGAAGGGGCTCGACGATGATGTCGTCAAGTCGCGCCGTCAACGCCGGGTCGTCGATTCGTGCGGTCCCGGCGCCGACCAGGATGGCCTGGCTCTGCGCGCGAAGCACGTGCGCGTCGCGGCGCGCGGCGGGTCCCGTGATCCACTGACTCGTGCCGTCGGCCATGGCCACGACACCGTCGAGCGTGCTCGCGATCTTCGCCACGACGTAGGGTCTCGCCGTCACTCGGTGCCAGATGTAGGGAGCGAGTTGGGCGCGCACGTCCTCCTCGCCGACGCCCATCTCGACGTCCACCCCCGACGCCTTCAAGAGTTCGATTCCCTTGCCGGAGACCCTCGGGTCGGGGTCGATGATGCCGACGACGACCTTGGCGATGCCAGCCTCGATGATGGCTTCGGCACACGGCCCAGTCCTTCCGACGTGACAGCAGGGCTCGAGGGTCACGACCATGGTGGCGCCGCGGGCCGCGTCACCGGCACGGCGCAGCGCGGCAATCTCGGCGTGGGACTCCCCCGGCGCCTGAGTGTGACCTTCTCCGACGATGACGCCGCGATCGTTCACGATCAGTGCCCCAACCCAAGGATTGGGCGGCGCGTGCAGTCGAGCTTTCTCCCCTTCGTCCATGGCCATGGACATCAACTCCGAGAGGGCGTACTTCACCGTCGTCCTTCGTACGCGGCGGCGCGGAGTTCCTTGGCCGCGCTCAGCGGATCGGGCTTGGCGAAGATCGCCGAACCCGCGACCAACACGTTCGCGCCTGCTCGCACCGCGCGCGGCGCCGTCGTAACGTCGACGCCACCGTCGACTTCGAGGTCGAGCGCGAGCACGTTGGTGTCAATCTCTGCGCGCGCTTGTTCGACCTTCGACATGACGTCGGCCATGAAGGACTGGCCCCCAAAGCCTGGGAACACGGTCATGAGCAACAAGAGGTCGACGTCACCGAGGAAAGGAGCAACGGCCGAGAACGGGGTGTCCGGGTTGGCCGCGAGTCCCACGCGCAGGCCCAGCGCTCGCGCGTCGCTGATCAAAGACGCCGTCCCGCCCACTTCAACGTGCACCGTGCAGCCGTTGGCCCCGGCTTTCGTGAACGCCTCGAGGTAGCGTCCGGGCTCGGTCATCATGAGGTGGCAATCGAAGAACTTGTCGCTGTAACGACGAAGCGACGCGACGACCGGCGGTCCCAGTGAGACGTTGGGCACGAAGTGGCCGTCCATGACGTCGACGTGCAGCCAGTCCGTCTCGCCGTCAATCTCTTCAACGGCGCGCGCGAGATTACCGAAGTCGGCGGCCAGGATTGACGGCGCGATTCGAATCTCGCCCGTCGGGCCAGCCTCTATCACCGTCACGCGTTCAGCCTAGGGCGTGGTGTCGCTACGACCATTCGACCGGACCGTCGCCGAACTGTCGGCCCGACCACCACGAGGACGCCCCCATGGTCTTCGAGCCTTCCGGGCGTACGTCTTCGAGCGCGACCGCGCCCCCGTTGAGTCCGACGACAATGGTTCCTTCGTGACGCGCCACGACACCGGGGGCGATGACGACCTCGACCGGGTGCGCCGACGCGACGCCCAGACGCTTGTCGGCGACGACGAGATACGCCCCTCCGAGTCGCACCGTTCTTAACGCGAAGGCGGGCGTCATCGCTGGCGTGAGGTGAAACGTCTCCTTGGTGAGCTTCTCCGCGTAGGTGACCTCGCCGTCTTGAGCGCGGGCGTTCTCGAGGAGTTCGGGTGTCGCGAGGACCTCGATCAATGCCGTCGCGCCGACTACGGCCAACTCCGTGGTGAGTTCGTCAGCACTCTTCTCTTCGACGCGCACGCGCCGTTCCAGGTGCACCGGACCGGTGTCGAGCGCGGGCTCGAGCGAGATGATGGTGACGCCGGTCTCCTCGTCTCCCGCAAGGATCGCGCGTTGCACCGGCGCGGCGCCACGCCATCGAGGCAAGAGCGAGAAGTGCACGTTGAGCATCGGTACTCGTTGAAGCAGCGCTTCGGGAATGATCGCGCCGTAGGCAACGACGACGCCGCGTTCGACGTCCAGATCTTCGAGATCAGCCAAGCGGTGGCTGATGGGTAGTCCGAGTGTCTCGGCGGCGGCTTTCACGGGACTAGGCGAGAGTGCAGCGCCTCGACCCCGGCGCCGGTCAGGACGGGTGATGACCAGCACGACGTCGTGGCCCGCGTCGACGAGTGCGTGAAGCGAAGGCACGGCGGCCTCGGGCGTGCCGAGAAACGCGAGACGCATCTACTCGCCGAGCAGTTGGTGAAGTCCGTCGTGATCGTCGCGCGACAGTTTCAAACGACGCTTGCGCAGGATCTTCTTGGCTTCCTTCTTCTGGTCATCGGTGAGACGTTCGATGAGCAGGATGCCGTCGAGGTGATCGACCTCGTGTTGGAAGATCCGACCTTCGTACTCGTCGGTCTCGATGTCGAGTTCGTTACCGTCGAGATCGAATCCCTTCAGGTGGACGGCGTTCGGTCGGACAATCTCCCAATTCATCCCCGGCACCGACAGACAGCCCTCGTCGTAGACCCACTCCCCGGACGTCTCAACGATGACGGGATTCACGACGACGTGGGGTCCGTCGCCCTTGTCATAGACGAAAAGTCTCTTCTGCACGCCGATCTGGTTAGCCGCGAGGCCGACGCCGGGCGCGTCGTGCATGGTCTCGATCATCGACTCCGCCAACGCGGCGATCTTGGCGTCAATGTTCTCCACCAGGGTCGTCGCGGTGCCCAGCACCGGGTCTCCGTAGGTTCGAATGGGCAACGTACTCACCCCACCACGCTACCGTGCGCGAATTGCCGTTCCACTCGAAGACGAGGTGTAGGCACCACGTCGGGATCGTTGGAGCTACTGAACCGCGACGCGAAACTTCTGTGCGGGACGTTCCACTTCACGCAGCGCACTCGTCAAAGTCGCCATCTCTTTCGCGCGCACGACGTAGCCCGTCGGCGTCTGGTGGACGCTGACGAGCGACGTGGAGAGTCCCGCAACGAAGGCTTCAGCGCCCTCACCCGTCACGTCAGCGCTCGCCCCGAAGGGGCTCAGTGACAACACCTTCGCCGTCGCGACGTCGTCGCGAATTATGGCGTCGAAGTCCGCGTGCACGAGCGCGTGCACGACGTCGTCGTCACCCCGTCGCGTCTGGACGACGACGACACCGCGCCCGTCTCGGCGAGATCCCACGAGTCGGCCGGCTTTACCCACGGCGTTGATCGCCGTTCGCCGCGCCGACTCTCGCGGTGCCAACAGGTACTGGTCGAAGTCGACGAACACCACGACACCGCAGCGACGCACTCGCTGCCACGTCGCCTCGGTGCCCACGACCACGCGTTCGAGCGCTGTCGAAGGGTCGAGGGCCGCCGTCACCTCGCTGACCTTCTGGTTGAGTTGCGCGGCGACGTCGCGCGCGAGGGTCGTCACGCCGACGCGCACTCGCTTCAAGTTCGTCGAACCGCACGCTCGACAGAACCGCGCGCGGACTTCGTGACGCTCACTGCAGGCCAATCGTTCACCAACTTCTTCTTCGGCCTGGAGGCAGGTCGCGCAGCGCGCCAGCTCACCACAGGCCACGCAGGCGAGGAGGCGCCCCGTCCCGAGTCGTTGGAGGATAACGACGACCGCGACGGGATCGTTGCCCTCGAGTGCCCGGCGCGCGGCTTCGAGCGCTACCGGAGCCAACACGCCTTCGTGGGGATCACTGCGTCGTCGGTCCACGACGTCAACGCGCGGCCATCCGCCTACGAGGTCACGGTCCTTCTCGTAGCCCTCACCATTCAAGAGGGTCGGGGACGGGACCATCGACGTGCACCACAGCGGCGCTCGATCGCGCGCGCAACGTTCGCGAAGCATGGCGACCGCCTCCCACGTGGGCGTCGCACTCGAGCGGTACGACTCGTCGTCCGCGTCGATGATGACGGCACCCGCGACACGCGGCACGGGCGCGAGCGCCGCACCGCGCGCGCCCACGACGACGGGCCAACCCGCGCGCATACGGTCCCACTGCTCGTCGCCCGACGCGACGTGACAGCCACGTTGTTCGAGGCGACCGCGAAGGCGACCGGCCCAACTCTCCGTCGGGACCAAGACGAGCAGCGACCCTTCGGCGTCGCGCGTGGCTTCGTAGGCGCCGAGCACCAACGCCAGGGGATCGGTCGTCGGCGCGAGTTGGATGACCCCCGCGGGCACGTCGAGAGCAGTCACCTTCACCGAGATCTCGAGGGGCGTGCTGGTGGGGACTCGGGGCAACGCGGTGATCACTCGGCGCGGCGACGCGGCGAGGAGGAACCGCGACCACGTGCCGTACCAGCGATCACTCGCCCAACGAAGGAGGTCCAACATTGACGAGGGCGGACCGTAGCCGAGCCACTTCTTCACTGTCTTCAAGTCACCCGTCGGCGTGGCGCCGTCGATGACCCAACCGCGCACGGAACGATGGTTGAAGTCCACGCGCACGCGGTCGCCCACGCCGACCTGCGTGGTCGCGTCACTGAGTAGGTAATCGAAGGGCCGATCGACGGCGGCGACTTCGGTGATGATACGTACCGCGCGGGCGGTCACTAGGCCAGCGACAGTTCCCGGCGAAGGTCATCGAGCCGGGGCGTCTGCTCCCAGGTGAAACCCTGGTCACTTCGTCCGAAGTGGCCGTACGCCGCGGTTCGCTGGTAGAGCGGTCGTCGAAGGTCGAGGTCGCGGATGATGGCGGCGGGGCGAAGGTCGAAGAGCGCGTCGACGGCCTTGACGATCTTCGCGCGGTCGACGCGTTCGGTGCCGAAGGTCTCGACGAGGAGCGACACCGGACGAGCGACGCCAATGGCGTACGCCACTTGGACCTCACAACGTTCAGCCGCGCCTGAGGCGACGACGTGCTTGGCGACCCAGCGCGCGGCGTAGGCGGCGGAGCGGTCCACCTTGGAGGGATCCTTGCCCGAGAAGGCGCCGCCGCCGTGACGCGCCATGCCGCCGTAGGTGTCGACGATGATCTTTCGACCCGTAAGGCCGGCGTCGGCGTGGGGTCCACCGAGGACGAACTTGCCCGAAGGATTGACGAACACGCGCATGGAGCTCGTGTCGAGATCGGTGGGCAGCATGGGTCGGATGACGTGTTCGAGCACGTCCGCGTGGATCATGTCGTGGTCGTAGCCGTCTTCGTGCTGGGTGGAGACGAGCACGGTGTCGACGCCCACGGGTCGACCGTCTTCGTAGGCGATGGTCACTTGGGTCTTGCCGTCGGGTCGTAGGTAGGGAACCTGTCCCGAGCGTCGCACCTGCGAAAGGCGCATCGACAGTCGATGCGCGAGCCAGATCGGCAGCGGCATGAAGTCGTCGTTGTCGTCGCAGGCGTACCCGAACATCATGCCCTGGTCGCCCGCGCCAAGGGCGTTCAGTTCATCCTCGCCACCCGAGCCCGTTCGGTGTTCGAGAGCGACGTCCACGCCGCCGGCGATGTCCGGGCTCTGCTTGTCGAGGGACACGAGCACGGCGCAGTTGCGTCCGTCGAATCCCTTGTCCCCGTCGTCGTAGCCAATGTCGATGATGGTGCGGCGCGCGCTGGCGGTGATGTCAACCACGGCCGTCGTCGTGATCTCGCCCGCCACGACGCACAGTCCCGTCGTCAGCAACGTCTCGCAGGCGACGCGCGCGAAGGGATCTTGGGTGAGGATCGCGTCGAGCACTCCGTCAGAGACCTGGTCGGCGATCTTGTCCGGGTGCCCTTCGGTCACCGACTCCGACGTAAAGAGGGTCCGGTCGCTCATTGGGCTCCTTGAGGTAACAATGCAGCCACCCTAGCCAAGATCTCCCAGGAGATCGCTTCTTTCGAACGTAACGAGACTCGTTCGGGCACTTCATTTCGATCGAGAAGAACGACCTCGTTCGTCGTGTGCGCGAAACCCGCGCCGGGGGCGGCGACGTCGTTCACGACGAGCAGATCGACACCTTTGTCGCGCAACTTCACGAGCGCGTTCGCGATCACGTCGTCGGTCTCGGCGGCGAAACCCACGATGATCTGACCCTTCGGTCGGTGCGCCACCAAGTCGGCCAGGACATCGGGTGTTGGCGTGAGGTGAATCTTTGGCGCGCCGTCTCGCTTCTTCAGCTTCTTGCCCGAGGACTCGGGCGTGAAGTCCGCGACCGCGGCGGCCATGATCACGCAGTCACTCTCCAGCGCGCGCTTCGTCATCGCCTCGTGCAACTCCGCGGCGCTTTCGACGGCGACGACTTCGATGGCGTTCACGGTGTCGAGACTCAGTTTTCCCTCGACCGTCGAGACGAGCGTCACGACCGCGCCCATACGACAGGCCACTTCGGCGAGCGCGTAGCCCTGTCGGCCCGACGATCGATTGGACAGCACCCGTACGGGATCGATCGCTTCACGTGTCCCACCAGCGCTGATCAGCACGCGCACGCCCGTCAAGGCACCGCGATACCCGTCCACGATCTTCTCGACGAGGTCGGCGATCGTCGACGCCTCGGGCATCCGGCCCGCACCCTCGTCGCCCCCGGCCAGGTGTCCGACCTCAGGCTCGAGTACGAGGACGCCGCGCCGGCGAAGGGTCGCGAGATTCTCCTGGACTGACGGCTGTTCCCACATCTCGGTGTGCATGGCGGGGCACAACAGCACGGGAGCGCGCGTCGCGAGCAGCGTCGCGGTCAACAAGTCATCAGCGAGGCCTTGGGCGTATCGCGCGATGAGGTGCGCGGTGGCGGGCGCGACCACGACGAGCGTCGCGTTCGAGCCGAGATACGTATGCGGTATGGGCGTTGTGGGATCGCCGTAGAGGCTCGTGCGCGCGGGTTCGCTCGCCAGCGCGGAAAAGGTGACCGTGCCGACGAAACGCGTGGCGTCCGGCGTAAGGACCGGCGCGACGTGGTAGCCCCTATCTCGGAGCAGGCGAAGCAGTTCGACGGACTTGTAGGCGGCGATACCGCCGGCCACGCCTAAGACAATTCGAGGAGTCGACGACTTAGGCGTCGCGGAGGGCATCGGTGAAGGCGTCCAGGTCACTGTTGGCGTCCTGGCGAGCCTGCTCAACGGCTTCGGCCTCCAAGCGCTCGCTCTCGAGCTCCTCGCTGGTGGGACGGTGAAAGAGCAGCTTACCCTCGTAGAGTTCTTCCATCGCGAGCGACAGCGACTTGTTCGACAGTGACGTCACCTGCGGCGGGATCAAAGCGCCGTGGCCCGAACCGAGTCCGTTGTAGTACTCGTTGATCTCGCGCGCGCGGATAGCCGTCACAGCCACCAGGGTGAACTTCGAGTCGCCGACCTTGCCCAAGAGGTTCTCGATGGGTGGATCGACGAGCGTGGGGCGTTCGGCCATGGTGATTAGTCCTTAGTAGGGAGATCACGCCGTTGCCGGCGGAGTTCCTCCAGTATAGAGAGGATTTCGCCACTTGCTCGCTCGACGTCGTCGTTCACCACCACGTAGGACGCCAAATGCTGGCCCTTTTCGAGCTCGTCCGGCGCGCTTTGCAGCCGATCGGCGACGTGATCGTCGTCGTCACCGCGAACCCGCAGACGCTCCTCGAGACGCTCCATCGAAGGTGGGAGGATCAAGAAGACGACCGCGTCGTGATGGTGGTTAAGGACCTGTTGAGCCCCTTGGACCTCGATCTCCAAGATGACGTCGGTGTCGTCTGCCGCGGTCGGGAGGGGCGTGCCGTAGAGGTGACCGTGGAACTCAGCCCATTCGAGGAACGTGTGGTCCACCACGGCGCGCTCGAAGGTCACTCGATCGACGAAGTAGTACTCGTCACCACGCTCACTCGGACGCTTTTCACGCGTCGTCCAACTCCGGCTCAACCAGAGTCGACTGTCCAGTTCGACGAGACGCTTCGCCAACGTCCCCTTGCCGACGCCACCCGGACCAATGAGAACGACGACCAGTGGCTCAGCGGACAAGAGCTCGAAACAGTTCGGCGCGTTGCTTCGGACCGAGTCCGCGGATGCGTCGAGTCTTCGCGATGGACGCGCTCTTCATGATGCGCTCCGCCTTGACTTCACCGATCGCCGGCAGCGCACTGATGAGGTCGTAGGCGCGCATCTGCGCGACGCACTCTTCGTGCGCGGCGAGTGCGAAGAGTTCGTCGAGCGATAGTTCGCCCGACTTCACGAGTCGCTTTACTTCCGCGCGACGGCGTCGGTTGGCGACGGCCAAACGTGACGCTTCGACACGCTGTTCCTGCGACAGTGTTGGCGGTGTCGGTGTCACGAGGTCAGACTACTCCGCTGCCACGTCGGCGGCTAGAGGGCGTCAAGGAGGTCGTCGCGCCAGCGTCGGGCGGCGTCACTGAGGCCACGGCGTTCGGGACCGGCGAACAATACGGCACGCGCCACGTTCACGAGGACCGTTCCTTGTTCACAGCGTTCGAAGAGCCGCGCCACGTCCTTCACGCCCGCGCCCTGCGCGCCGATACCCGGCACCAGGTACGGTCCGCCCATGGTCGCGAGGTCGAAAGCGGGCGCCTCGCGCGTCGCGCCGAGCACCACGCCGAACGACCCGAGTCCATCGTCACCGTGATTGATCTCGGAGATGGTGCGCAGCACCATCTCTTGCACGCGCTCTTGTTCGAACGTACGTGCCTCTTGGAGCGATCGACCTTCGGGGTTCGACGTCGCCGCGACCACGAACACGCCACGACTCGAAGCCGCGGCGGCCTCGAAGAGTGGTCGTAACGCGGCGACACCGAGGTAAGGATGCACCGTCAGCGCGTCGACGGCCAGTGGCGAGCCGTCACGGAGCCACGCCTGGGCGTACCCTTCGTTGGTCGAGTCGACGTCACCGCGTTTCGCGTCGGCGACGACCAACAGCTCCGCGTCGTGGGCTTCTTGGATGAGACGCTCCAAGACGCGGAATCCGGCCGATCCGAAACGCTCGAAGAAGGCGACCTGAGGCTTGATCACGGCCGCCACCCCCGTGACCGCCTCCAGCACCGCCAGGGCGCAGAACTCGAGACCCTCGACCCTGTCGGGTCTCCCCCAGCGCGTGAGCACCTCCGTGCTCGGGTCGACGCCCACGCACAGCGGCCCCAGCTCACGCAGGCGTTCTTGTAGTCGTACGCCAAAGGTCTCAGCCATGAGCCACTCCGATCAGTTGGTCGATCGCGGTGACGTCGTGTTTCGTCATCCACGTCGAGAGTTGCTGTTGCACAATCCACGGCGCTCGAGGTCGCGCGAACGTCGCGGTGCCGACCTCAATCGCGTTGGCACCCGCCATCAACATCGCCACGGCGTCTTCGCCACAACTCACCCCGCCGACACCGATGATGGGCGTCGTCGCGAAAGCCTCGCGGCACTCGTAGACCGCGCGTAACGCCACCGGCAAAATACCGGGCCCGCTGACGCCGCCGCCGACATTGCCGAGCGCGGGTCGGCGAGCTTCGACGTCGATCACGAGTCCCAACACCGTGTTCACCAAGACGAGAGCGCTGGCTCCGGCGCGCAGCGCCGCGTCGGCGACCTCGAGGAGCGCGGGCGTGTTGGGACTCAGCTTCACCCAGAGCGGATGGCCCGCGACGAGCGACGCTTCCACGATCTCACTCGTCGCCGTCGGGGAGTGCGCGAAGATCTCGCGTCGACTCTCCAAGTTCGGGCAGCTCGCGTTCACTTCGAGCGCCACCACGCTCGCGCCGTTCATCGCGGCGGCGGCGTCAGCGAACTCGTTGACGGTCCTGCCCCAAATCGAGCCGACCACGGTGGCGCGCCGTGCGAGCAGTGCCGGCAAGTCGTTGGTGCGCCACGCCGCTACGCCCGGACCGGACAGCCCCACGGCGTTGACGAGGTGTTCGCCCGACGCCACGACCCGCGGGGCTGGATTGCCCTCCCACGCGAACGCGGCCAGTGACTTCGTGACGACGGCACCGAGTTCACTCAGCTCGCCGTAACCCGCGAGTTCGTCGCCGTGACCCGCCGTGCCCGACGCCGTCATGACGGCCGATCGAAGAGAGACGTCGCCCACGGTCGTGGCGAGTGACGTCACCCGTGCAGCTCCTGTAGCGTGCGCACGCGCCATCCCTTCGCGCGGGTGTCGGCGATGCCTTTGGCCGCGGCGAAGCCGGCCGACAGCGTCGTCACGCAGGCCACGCCGTGGCTGACGCAGGCTCCTCGAATCGCCGCGCCGTCCGATCGAGCGCTCGAACCCGACGGGGTATTCACGACCATCTGCACCTCACCAGAGGCGATCATCTTCACGGCGTCGACCGCGAGATCGCCCAGGCCTACTTTGCCAACTAACGTGTCGACACTCACCTCGTGGGCGCGAAGGTAGCCTGCCGTGCCGACCGTCGCGGCGAGGCGAAAGCCCAACGACACCAATTGGCGCGCGAGCTCGAGTCCGGCGACCTTGTCACGGTCGGCGAGGGAGAGGAACACCTGACCCGCGTCGGGAAGCCGGGTGCCCGCCGCCATTTGCGACTTGGCGAAGGCGATGCCGAAGCTTTCGCCTATGCCCATGACTTCGCCCGTCGAACGCATTTCGGGTCCCAGCACGGTGTCGACACCGGGAAATCGACTGAAGGGCAGCACCGCCTCTTTCACGCTGACGTAGTTCGGCACGGGCGTCGACGAAGGCACCACGCCCTCGGCGCGAAGTGACGCGAGCGAGTGGCCCATCATCACGCGGACCGCGACCTGTGCCAAGGGCACGCCGGTTGCTTTGGCGACGAACGGAACCGTGCGGCTGGCTCGCGGATTCGCTTCGAGGACGAAGACCTCCTCATTCTTGACCGCGTACTGCACGTTGATGAGGCCCACCACCCCGAGGGCGTGGGCGATCTTCTGCGTGTACTCGTGCAACGTGGTGAGCACGGGCTCACTGAGCGATTGCGGCGGGAGGGCGCACGCCGAGTCGCCCGAGTGCACGCCCGCCTCTTCGACGTGTTCCATGACGCCCGCGACGAAGACGTCACCGGTGTTGTCACGAACGGCGTCGACGTCCACTTCAACGGCGTCCTCGAGAAAACTGTCGAGCAGGATGGGACGACTCTGCGAGACGCCACCTTCTCTCGCGAGCGAACCGTGCACGCTCGTAAGGTCGTTCATCACGCGCTCGAGTGACGCGTCATCGTAGACGATCTCCATGGCTCGTCCACCGAGCACGTAACTCGGACGCACGAGCACCGGGTAGCCCACGCGCTTCGCGATGGCGCGCGCCTCTACGAGCGTGAGCGCGACGTCGCCGGGTGGTTGGCGGAGTCCGAGCGAGTGACAGATCCGCGACCAGCGCTCACGGTCCTCGGCGGCGTCAATGGACGTGACGGGTGTGCCG